>JBFWIP010000032.1:10905-23417 GCA_050255935.1 Desulfobulbus sp. | reverse complement strand
CGTTCCAGGGTACGCAGCAGGTACTGGGTATCGAACACATAGATCCCCATGGAGGCGAGGTTGGTCCGCGGCACCTTGGGTTTTTCCTCCCAGTCGACGACCCGGTTCTCGTTGTCGATGATACCGGCCCCGAACTGGTGAATGTCTCGCTTGGGCACCACCATCATGCCGATGGTGATGTCGGCCCGCTTGTACTGGTGGTAGGAAAGCATGGCGTCGAAATCCATGCGGTAGATATGGTCGCCGGAAAGTACCACCACCTGCTCCGAGGGGTTGGCGAGGATGAAATCGATATTCTGGCGGATGGCGTCCGCCGTGCCCTTGTACCAGTCGGAATCCTTTTCACCGGTGCGCGGCGGCAGGATCTTGACCCCGCGGGTCCGTCCGGTGAAGTCCCAGGCCGAACCGTCGCCGATGTGGGCCATCAGGGAGAGCGGCTTGTACTGGGTCAGCACGCCCACCCGGGTCAGGCCGGAATTCATCACGTTGGAGAGGCTGAAATCGATGATCCGGTAAATGCCGCCGAAAGGGACCGCCGGCTTGGCCCGCCGGCCCACCAGAAGATTCAGCCGGCTGCCGATACCGCCGGCGAGCAGCAGCACCAGGGCGTCGCCACTTTCTCTCATCACAGTTCCTCCCCATCGTCAAGGCGCTTGCTCACCGGCCAGCAGTCCGGGGCGATGCGCGGGTTCACCCTGCAACCGCAGCCGATCCGGAAGCCCTCGGGCACACTGTTGTTCCAGCCGATAACGCTGACCCGGCTGGAGGCGTCACAGTCCGGAGCACCCACGCGAACATCCTTGTTGTAGACGGTATTTACGTCGCTGACCACGCGGTTCAGGTGGACGCCCTCGTGGACGATGTTGTCGAAAAAGATGATCGAGTCGTTGATCTCGGCCCCGGCCATGACGTGCACACCGGGAAAGAGGATCGAGTTGCGCACCGTGCCGTCAATGATGCAGCCGTTATAGGCCATGGAATTCTCCAGGCAGGCCTGGGCCCCGATCTTGACCGGCTGGCGGTCGGCAATGTTGCGATGATGCAGATTGGTGCGGATGCCCCAGGCCTCGAGATCGATCTTGGGTTCGGAACCGAGCAGGTCCATCGAGGTCTGCCAGTATTCATCGATGGTGCGGGTATATCCCCAATAGCCGCGGAATTTGTAGCCGAAGACCTTGCACTGCTCCCGCATCATCATCGGGATGATATCGCGGCCAAACTCGTAGGATTCGGACTTCTGGTTGCGCTTGAGCATCTCAAAGAGCACTGCGGGCCGGAAACAGAACACGGTCAGCGAGGCCCAACGCCCCTTGGGCTTGGCCGGTTTCTCCTCGTAGGAGAGCAACGGCCCGCCATCCTCGAAGTCGTCGGCGATCTCGGCCACGCCGAAACGCGAGGCCGATTTCTGTTCCACCTCGATGAAGGCGGCGGTCAGGTCGGCTTCATGCTCGTTGTGAAAGCGGATCATCTTGCGGTAATCCATCTGGTAGATATGATCGCCGGAGAGGATCAAAATCACCGAGGGCCCGTAATACTGGATGAAATCAAGGTTCTGGTAGACAGCATCGGCGCTGCCGCGGTACCAGTGGGGGTTGTCGTAATCCTTGAACGGCGGCAGGATGGAGATGCCCCGGTTGCGGCCGATCATGTCCCAGGCCGCGCCGGTGCCGATATGGTTGATCAGGGAATAGGAACGGTATTGGCTGAGAATCGCGATCCGTTCAATGCCCGAGTGCAGCAAATTGGAAAGGGGAAAATCGATAACGCGGGCAAACCCGCCGAAGGGAACTGCGGATTTGGGCCGGTAATGCGTCAACGCACCTAATTCATCGACGCGGCCACCCGCCAGGATCATCGCCAAGGTCGAGGGTCTGTACATAGAGCACCGTGTTGATGGAAGATCGGCCCCTGCTCCGGGCCCAAGGCCTGGAAACTGGCACCGCCAGGAGAAATTTGATAGGACATAATATGCCCATCCACGGGAAAGGTGCAAGCACTATCTCGCACCCCCGCTGGGAAGGCACAGACCGGAAATTTATTTGATATGTTGGGTGATGAGGCGGATAAGGGTTTTGGTGGTGAACTCCTGCCCCTCGCGCATCGGCAGGTTTTTCAGGGGGCATTCGGCCCGGGCAGCCTCCTTGTGGCCACCGGCCGGTCCGAAGCGGCCGAAGGTGGTTTTGGCCAGCTTGCCGGCATTCTTGCGGTATCCGTCGCAACGAAAAATCACCACCAGCTTGTCGCCGTGAACACCGGAGACGATGACCCAATCAAAGGATTCGACCCGGTTGAAGAAATCGGCGATGATCACCAGGATATCCGGGGTGCCGACCTTGCCTAGATGGACGTAAGCCCGCCTTTTGCTCGCCTTGACCTCATTGAGGGCAATGCGGAAATAACGCAACTCGGAGCGTCGCAGTTCGGTAAGCTCGAACTTGCGCACCAGGTTGAGGTTGGCAATATTGAACAGGTAACGGAAACAGGTGCCGTCGGCAGCCTGCATGTTCTGCTTCTGGAAGTTCTGGGTGTCGACCTTGACCCCGTAAAACAGGGCCGTGGCCAGGGCCACCGAGGGCTTGATCCCGGCGGCGCGTAGATACTCAACCATCATCGAGGAAACCGCGCCATATTCGGGACGGATGTCGATGAAAGCGGCATCCCAGCCGGTGGTGACCGGATGGTGATCGATGACCGCGTTGAAGGTCATCTTTTCAAAACAGGCCAGGTGGTTGGGTTGGGAATCGACCAGGATTTTCTTGGTATAATCCTTGACCGTGAGGGTATGAAGCCGTTCGATGGGGATTTTGAGGCGCTCCACCATGGTCAGGTTGTTCAGCCTCCGGATCTCGTTGGGATAGCCGATGGTCACGCTGTGCACCCGGTAACTGAGCAACCGTTTGAGCGCCATGGCCGAAGCGATCGCATCTGGGTCGGCGTTGATCACGATCAACACGGTATCGCTTCGTTCGAAAATGGCCCAGAACCCGTTGAGACGGCCGATGGCCGAGTTTTTATTGGGGCTGCGTGTTATATTGTTGTCGGCAATTTTCTCGAGTCGTTTCTGCATAGAAAAGGTTCGGAAAAGTGACACGGCGTTTCCTTGAAGCGAACACCGTGTGGGGGCTAATCCGCCGTTTTAAAATATTCGGATGAAACGGCACTCCGGGCACCGCCGGGAGAGGCAGGAGCGGCAGAGGCTTCAAGGTGAAAGCTTCCCGTACATTGCCTGAATCAAATGACGAAAACAAACAAAACCAAGCTGGCAACTTACACAGAGACGCCCGGAAGTGCAAGCTCCGTCTTTCCGGAAATATGGCCGATGTCCCACTGCGCAGTCCCTGGTTCTTCCTTGACGGGAACAGATGCAGCGGGTACTACACAGCCGGAAGCAGCGCCTTTTCGGCACCTCCCGAACAGATGCAACCGATCGCGAACGCATGTTTGGCGGCCCCGATTCACCGTTGCCGCTCCCGTAGTGAAGGGGGCAAACACGAGGCCAACCCCCATAAACCTATGGGTTTTATTGAGACACTCCGGCGTTATCCGCGCCGGCTCCGTACACGTTGACCAACACTTCCCATGAAACTGCTCTCTCGTTATATCCTGGCCCACTTCATCCGCAATCTCGGGATAATCATGGCCGGTTTCATTTCCCTGTACATCCTGATCGATTTTTTTGAAAAGATCGATAATTTCATGGAAAAGGGCAAATCTTTTTCCCTGGTAGCCCAATTTTTCGCCGCCAACGTGCCCTACATCATTGACCTGATGAGCCCGGTCTGCATCCTTCTGGCCGGAGTGGTCACCCTGGGGGTGCTCAATCACAGCAACGAACTGATCGCACTCAAGGCCTGCGGCATCCCGCTCAAAAAAATCACCTTGCCGATCATCGGCGCGGCCATGGCCTGTATCCTGCTTTTTCTCGGCATGGCCCAGGTGGTGCTGCCCAGAACCGTGTCCCTGACCAATGAGATCTGGAACAAGGAGGTGCGCGGCAAGGTGCCCCTGGGCATCTACCGCAACGGCCGCTATTACTACCGGGGGATCGAGGGCTTCTATTCCTTTGCCCGCCCGGACGCGAAGGTCAACCAATTCAAGCATTTTTCCTATACCATCTGGAAGAACAACTATACTGCGGACACCCTGATCTCGGCCGAATCCGCCTCCTGGGACAAGGGGGGCTGGACCCTGGAAAACGGCCAGGTGCAACGGGCTGCAGGCGGTGAGCGCATGACCACCGAGGTTTTTCAACAGCACCACTTCAATTTTCCCGAAACCCCGGACGACTTTTTCGTGCCCGCCTACCGGACCATGGAACTCTCGCTGGTGCAGCTGTATCAGGAAACGCGCCACAGCCATTCCGAGGAGGAACGCAACAAGGCCCTGACCGACTTCTACGGCCGGATCAGCTATACCCTGCTGGGCCTGCCGCTGCTGCTGCTGGGCCTGCCCATGCTCCTCATGGTCTACCGCACCTGGGGGCGGGACTTGTCGCTGGCCATTCCGGTAAGTTGCGGCATGGCCTTTGTCTGCTGGGGCGTCTACACCACCCTGCAATCGCTGGCCAAGGCAGGATACATGCCCCCGCTTCTGGCCGCGCTCTCGGTGCACGCGGTGGTGGCCGCCATCGGACTGCTGCTGTTGGTGCGGGAGGATCTCTGACATGGCCAGGATCGGCATCGTCGGGGTCCCGCCCCTGGCGGTGATCGCCGACATCAATCGCCGCGGCGACACCATCGTTGACCTCGACGAGCCCCAGGTCACGGCCTCCATCGACCAGACCGCCCCCTTCATTCCCCGGGTCTACTGCGCCATCCTCCGGACCGTGGTGCTCAACTGCCTGCACTTGCGGCTGGACCAGGTGGTGATCGATGTCGGCCCCGGCAAATGCGACTGCGCCCTTCACGTGAGCGAGGTGCTCGGCGATATGCTCGACATTCCCGTCATCCGCACCCGGAACGAGGATACCCACGCCTTCGGCCATCCCCTGTGCACGGCCGCGATGCCCTTGATCGAAAAATTCAGCCGCATCACCAAGGGGGTCCAGTCCGCCGCGCCATCCGCACCGATTCCGCCCTGCCGCCCCAGTTGCGGTTTCTGGGGGGTGCCGCCGCGCGATTTCTCCCTGCTCAGTCCCTTCCCCGACACCACCCATGTGTTCGGCTGGACCCGGTGCATGGAAAACAAGACCCCGGCGGACCTGGAATTGGAAAAACTCTTTGACGCCAACATCCCCACGGTCTTCTTCGCCCAGTCCTTCTGCGCCAAAACGGCCCTGGCCAAACACCTGGCCGGCAAACACCCGCGGGCGCTCGCCATCGACTGCGACGTCACTCCCGGCAGTTCCACCCGGGCCAAGATCGAGGCCTTTCTCGAACTGTCCGGCATCGAGCCCAACCGAAGTGGTTCCTGAAATGCTGCTGGCGGATTTCGGCACCTCCTACTGCAAGATCCTCGACACCGACCGGGATGACGGACCGCGCATCGTCGCCACCCGCGCCCTGCCGCGCGATTTCAAGGCCGATCTTGCCACCGGCCACAATGCAGGCCTCCGCAGCCTGAAGAGCATCAACGAACTGACCGCGCTCGCCCGCGGCGGCAAGGCGCTGATCGATCAAGAAAACTTTGTCCTGCTCGATTGCGGCAGCCGCGACATCAAGTTCGTCCGCTTTGAAAACGGCGAGGTGGTGGACATGGGTTGGAACGCCGAGTGCGGGGCTTCCATGGGATTTACCATCGAGTTGCTCTCCACCTACTATCAACTCGACTACGCCACCCTGCCGGTGCCCGCCACCGGGTTTTCGATCACCTGCGGCGTCCTTGGGATGAGTCATATCTTCGATGCGGTGGTCTCCGGTGCCTCCGAGGCCGAAGCCGTGGCCAAGTTCGTGCGCGGCATCGCCCTCAATGCCTACCGTTTTGCCCACCAGCCCGCCTCACTCCATCTCTCCGGTGGGCTCTGCGACAACCCCCTCTTTGTCGGCAGCTTTCCCTGTGAGGTACATCCCCTGGGCCGGTTTGTCCTCATCGAAGGTTTACTTGCCACCTTGAAGGCTGCTCCCGAGCCCTAAAAAAACAAAAGCCGGGTTCCCCATCAAGGAAACCCGGCTCGCAGCTATCAGGACTAAAAGAAAATCAGTCTTTCTTCTTTTTCTTCTTCTCCTTGTCCTTTTTCTTTTTCTTTTCGTTCTTGTTGTCCTGCTCCTGCCCGCTCTCGCGCAGGGGACAGTTGCCGCACCGCTTCCCTTTTTTCAGGTAACCGCCACAGCATTTTGTTTTCTTTCCCACGGCGCCCCTCCTTGTTCAACATTTGCCGGTCCCTTCAACAACCGAACCCATCTGTCTCAAAGATATGTCACGGAGCACCGTTTGAAAAGAGAATTATTCCTATTTGCTTTTCTCTTTCTCGCTCTTCTCTTTTTCCGGGGCCTCGATGCCAAGCAATTCAACCTGGAAGACCAGCATCGAACCGGGCTCGATAACCGGAGGGGCTCCACGATCGCCGTAGGCGAGATCCGGGGGAATGAACAGCTCAAAGGTCGAACCGACGTCCATCAACGCCAAGGCCTCCTGCCAACCGGCAATCACCTGGTTGACCTGGAACACGGCCGGTTCGTTGCGCTTGTAGGAACTGTCGAATTCCTTGCCGTCGAGCAGGCTTCCCTTGTACTGGACCTTGACCGTATCGGTGGGAACCGGCTTGGCGCCCTGCCCCTTCTTGATCACCTTGTATTGCAGGCCGGACTTGGTCTCGACCACGCCTTCCTTGGTTTTGTTGGCTTTGAGAAACTCCTCGGCGGCCTTGCGGTTTTTCTGGACCATGGCCACGGTCTTCTTGATCTGTTTTTCCTGCTGCCGTTTGGCAAAGGTCTGCTGAATGGCGGCGGCATCGGCGGGGCTGAGCAGCGGCTTGTTGCCGTTGTAGCCGTCGACAATTCCCTGATGGAGGACGTTCAGGTCGAATTTTTCGTCGAGCCCCTTGAAATATTCACCCAGGTCAAGCCCCATGGCATAGCTGAGCTTCTGCTCATCGTTCTGCAGCTCCATCGGCTGATCGGCCGCACAGGCCGTGCCCGCCGTCACCAGCAGGGACAGCAACCCGGACATCAACAGTTTCATACAGTTCTCCTTGTGGGAAGGGGGAAATGGGGTAGCCTCATCGTCTGTCCGGCGAGGGATCATGCCCAAGCCCAGGATGATGGCCAGGTCGGTTCGATGCAGCCGGCGGGGAGGTCATCTCAGACCGGCATCCCTCGACACCAAGGCAGCATTCGATACTGCAGCTAAGCATCCTTGCGGCTTACGTGTCCACCACTTTTTTGCGGTTTGGATATCCTGGCCCTGTAAAAAGTGGAGATCATCAAAACTTGGTACCGGAAAAACAGCCGGTTACAAAAATCGGGACGCCGTCCTCGCCACTGTTGATGCAAACGAAAATATTTCTACAGCTTCCGGCGGTCAACGACCCGTTTGGCCTTGCCCTCGGAACGCTCGAGACTCTTCTCTTCAACCAGCTTGACATCGACACTGAGGCCGAGTTCCGAGGCCAGGCGGCTCTTGATGGTCTCGACGACCTTGCGCTGTTTCTTCATCTCGTCGAAAAAGATCGACTCGACCACCTCGACCATGACCGTGATCTTGTCGGCATGGTTCTCCCGATCGACAATGATCTGATAATGGGGTTCGGTGCCCTCGACCTCGAACAGGACCTTTTCGATCTGCATCGGAAAGACATTGACGCCCTTGATGATGAGCATGTCGTCGGAACGGCCCATGACGCGCTGCATTCGTTTCATGGTCCGGCCGCAGGGACAGGTGCCGGGGATGAACCGGGTCAGGTCGCGGGTGCGGTAGCGGATCATGGGGAAGGCTTCCTTGGTCAGGGTGGTGATCACCAGTTCGCCGACCTCGCCCTCGGGAACGGGTTCAAAGGTCGCGGGATCCAGGATCTCCAGGATGAAATGGTCCTCGTTGACGTGCAGGCCGTTGCACTCCTGGCACTCACCGGCCGCCCCCGGGCCCATGACTTCGGAAAGCCCGTAGTTGTCGGTGGCGAGGATCCCCAGTTTCTGGTGGATCTCCCGGCGCATGGCCTCGGACCAGGGCTCGCCGCCGAACAGGCCGTAGCGCAGCGACAGGCCGTTGGGGTTGATCCCCATTTCCATCATCGTGTCCGCCATCACCAGGGCGTAGGAGGGGGTGCAGACCAAGGCGGTGCTCTTGAAATCCTGCATGATCTGGATCTGGCGCTTGGTATTGCCCGCTGAAATCGGGATGACCGAGGCCCCGATCAACTCGGCGCCGTAATGCAGGCCGAAACCGCCGGTGAACAGGCCGTAGCCGAAGGCGATCTGGATGACATCGTTCTTGGTCACGCCGGCAGCGGTGATCACCCGCGCCACCAGGTTGGACCAGGTCTTGATGTCGTTGCGGCTGTAGCCGACCACCGTGGCCTGACCGGAGGTGCCGGAGGAGGAATGAACCCGGACCACGTCGCGCAGGGGCACGGCGAACAGGCCGTAGGGGTAGTTGTCGCGCAGATCCTGCTTCTCGGTAAAGGGCAGCCGCCGCAGGTCGTCCAGGGTACGGATGCTGTCGTAATTGAATTTGATCTGCTCGAATTTCTTCCTGTAAAAGGGGACATTGGTGCCAACCCGGTTCAGCGTCGACTGCAAACGCTCGAGTTGCAATTGTTCCAGATCCTCCCTTGCCATACATTCGCGTTCCGGTTCCCAGTACATAGTCGTCTTTCGTGCCTGAAGGTTATGAGTCTGTTCGATTCGTGAGAGCTGACGGGGTCGGGCCCGTTGCAGTGGATCGGCCCGGAGAGCCCTGTACGCCTTTCCCGCCAGCAGAGGAATTGTGGTTATGTGCTCTGTGTCTTTACACCTGAAAGACGCCAGACTAAAGAGTTGATTGCCTATTGCGCCATTTTTTCCCGCCCCAGATAGGCGCGTTGCACATCGGCATTGGCCAGGAGATGGGCGGCCGGTCCCTGGAGGATCACCTTGCCGACCTCGAGCACGTAGCCGCGATCGGCGATGCCCAGGGCGGCCTTGGCGTTCTGTTCGATCAGCAGCACCGTGTTCCCCTCCTCGCGCAGCCGGAGGATGATCCGGAAAATGTCGCGCACGATCAACGGGGCCAGTCCGGTGGAGGGCTCGTCCATCATCACCAACCGCGGTCTGGACATCAGGGCCCGTCCCATGGCCAGCATCTGCTGTTCGCCGCCGGAAAGCGTTCCCGCCAATTGATTGCACCGTTCGCGGAGGATGGGAAAAAGGTCGTACTGATGGGTCAGTTCCTTGTGGACCGCGTTCCGCCCTTCCCGCTTCTGCAGCACATGGCCGCCCAGAAGCAGGTTCTCCTCCACCGACATCGAGGCAAAGACCTGACGGTTTTCCGGCACCAGGGCGCAGCCCGAGGCCACGATCCGCCCCACGGAACTGCGGGCGCAGGGACGGTCAAGGAACTGGATCTCGCCCTTGGTCGGTTTGATCAGGCCGATGATGGTATGGAGCAGCGTGGTCTTACCGGCACCGTTGGCACCGATCATGGTCACGATTTCACCGGGATCGACATGAAGCGAGATATTTTTCAGGACCCGGAGTTTGCCGTAGCCGGCGTCGAGGTTACGAATCTTGAGCATGGGTGTCGGTGGGGGGCAAAGGGGTTGAGTCCGCCTCGGCGGCGTGGTCCTCACCCAGATAAATTTTAATGACGTCCTCGTTCTGCTGGATCTTGGCCGGAATATCCTCGGCCAGCTTGGAGCCGAAACTGAGCACCACGATCTCGTCGGAGATATCCATCACCAGGGACATGTCGTGCTCCACCAGCAGCACGGTGATCCCCATATCACGGATGGCGCAGATCAGGCGGGCCACCTCGGCGGTCTCGTACATATTGAGCCCGGCCGCCGGTTCATCGAGCAGGAGCAACTTGGGTTCCAGGGCCAGGGCCCGGGCCAGTTCCACCGCCCGCTGCTGGCCGAAGGCCAGACTGGTGGCCTCGGCACCGGCCAAATCGGCAATGCCCAGCATATCGAGCAATTCCAGGGAACGGCTGCGGATGGCCCGCTCCTCCTTCCAGGTGGACGGCAGGGAAAGCATGCCGGCGAAAAACCCGCTGTGGCTGCGGGCATGGCGTCCGACCATCACGCATTCCAAGGCGGTCATACCGTGGAAGAGCTTGATGTTCTGGAAGGTGCGTGCCATGCCCAACCGGGCGATCTCGTACGTTTTTTTGGCATTGATCAGGCGACCGCGGAAGGTGATGCCACCCGCCGTTACCGGCAAGGTGCCGGCAATGAGGTTGAACAGGGTGGTCTTGCCCGCGCCGTTGGGGCCGATGACCGCCTTGATGCTGCCGGTGGCGACCTTGAAGCTGACGTCGTTGACCGCATGCAGGCCACCGAAACGCTTGTGCACCCCCTGGAGTTCGAGCATGGTTTCCCGGACTGCTCCGCTTGGCTGTCCGTCCTGGATGGTGGTTGTCCGGTTCATGGGCGGCCTCCAAAAATCAGCTGCCGGAGCAGGGGCCGCAGCCGCAGGCTGAGAATCCCATCCGGGGCAAAAAGCATCACCAGGATCAGGATCCCGCCGAAAACCGCGTCGTCGTAGCTGCCGAAGACACCGCGCAGGGAAAGAAAGGTCAGCCCCACCCCCATGATCAAGGTGCCCCAGAGGTTGAGCATGCCGCCCACCGCCACCAGGGCCACATAGCGAACCGACTTCATCATCGAGGCCTCGCTCGGGCCGATCGCGCCGTTGTAATGGGTAAGCAGGACCCCGGCAACGGCGGCATACACCGCGCTGAGCACAAAGACCTGGAGCTTGAAGCGGGTGGTGTTGATACCGGAGGCCTCGGCCGCCTCTTCCGAACTGTGCAGGGAACGCAGGGCCCGGCCGACCCGGGAATTGATCAGGTTGATCAGGAGCAGCATGCCGAGAATGAGCAGGATCCCGGCGGCATAGAAGTTGAGGACGCGGTGGGCGCTGTCGCCGTTGATGGTGAGAAAGGGCAGCAGGTGAAAGCCCGGGACCTCGGTAATGCCGTCGGCCTCCCCGAAATAGGGTGTGGCCAGAAAAAGGCGGTAGATGATGGTCCCGAATCCCAGGGTGGCCATGGCCAGGTAATGGCCCTTGAGCTTGAGCACCGGAATGCCGATAACCAGCGCTACCAGGGCCGCGGTGGCCACGGCACAGAGACAGGCTGTCCACGGGGTGACGGTCACCAGGGTGGAGCCGTAGATATCCTGGCCATGCACCAGCACTCCGGCCCGGTCAAGCCAGTGGAACCAGCCGCTTTGGGCAAAGGGTTCGAGGTTCCGGGTGGTCAGGGCAGCGGCCAGGTACCCGCCGATGGCGAAAAAACCGGCATGACCGATGGAGATCTGGCCGGCATACCCCATGAGCACGCCAAGGCCGATGATCACCAGTCCGTAGTAGGCGGACATGGTCAACTGGGTCAGATAATACTGGGTATCGGTGAACACGGTGAGGACATGGAGCATCACCATGAACAGGCAGAGCCCGACCAGGGGCATCCGTTTCCGGGTCTTCATCAGAAATCCTTTAAGCGTGCCGCGGCACTGGACCCGAACAGTCCGTGGGGCTTGACAAAGAGAATGATCAACAGGATGGAGATCGAGATCGCATCCTGGAATGCCAGCGGCACCACCGACACCGAAAAGGCCTCGATGACGCCGAGAAGCAGCCCCGCGGCCACCGCGGCCATCGAATTCCCCATGCCGCCGAGGATGGCCACGGTAAACCCCTTGACCGCCAACGAACTGCCGGAGTCGTATTGGGTATAGGTGATCGGCGACATCACGCAGCCGGCCAAGGCCCCGATCCCGGCGCTGAGCATAAAGGACAGGGTCACCATGTTACGGGCGTTGATGCCGCAGAGCAGGGCAGCGGTCCGGTTGGCGGAGCAGGCACGCATTTCCCGGCCCACCGGCGTATTCTTGAAAAAGAGGCTCAACCCCACCACCATCACCGCGCAGGCGAGCAGGACCCAGACCACCTGGGGCGAGATATGGACGCTGCCCAGGGAAAAGGTGGTGATCTCGTTGCCGTAAAAATAGGGCAGGCTGCGGATCGATTCACCCCAGATATGGAGCGCGGCTTCCCGCAGAAGGATGGAGATACCAATGGTGATGGTGACCATCCGCATCACCGAGGGGCCCTTGAGCCAGCGGATAAACAGCATCTCGATCGCCGCGCCGATGAACATGGTGATCGCGACCGCACCGGCAATGGCCCATGGCAGGGGCAGATACTGCAGCAGGGAGATCGCGATCATCCCCCCGAGCATGACGAACTCGCCCTGGGCGAAGTTGATGATGCCGGTGGCGTTATAGATGATGTTGAACCCGATGGCGACAATGGCGTAAATGGAGCCGTAGGTAATGCCGGCAAAGAGGTATTGAAAAAAGAGATCCGGACTCATGAAAGATGATGGTTTGGTAATAAATCAAAACCCGAGAAGTCACACATCCTAAAAACAGC
>JBFWIP010000032.1:0-10805 GCA_050255935.1 Desulfobulbus sp. | reverse complement strand
TCGGCAGCAACAAGGGTTGCAAAAAAATTGCCCGGTCGATGTGCTCGATCGGGCAATTTCTGGAACCGCAAAAAGCTAGAGGGCGCAGATCTGCGCCCCGGTCAGCAGGATGAAGCCGTTTTTCCGCAAGACCTCAAGCGCCTTGTCCATATCGTCGAAGCGGAAGATCAGCACCGCGTTGGCGCCGCTCTTGTTGACAAAGGCGTACATGTATTCCACATTCAGCGCCGCGTCGTGGGCAACCTTGAGCACGCCTGCCAAACCGCCGGAACGATCCGGGACCTCCACCGCGACCACACTGGTCTTGGCCACGGTAAAGCCGCCGGCACGCAGGACCTCCTTGGCCAGATCGACCTTGTCGACGATCAGGCGCAGGATGCCGAAATCGGCGGTATCGGCCACGGACAGGGCGCGGATGTTGATGTCGTTCTCAGCGAGGATGCGGGTGATTTCCGCCAGACGACCGGATTTATTCTCCAGAAAAACCGCAATCTGTTCAACAAGCATAGGACCCTCCTTGATAAGTGGGGTGGATAGTCTGTAGGCGTTGGGCCTGCACGCAACCCCGGACAGGATCGACCGCCATCGGCGGCGTATCGGCGACCCGCGGGGAACGACAAACCCAACAACCTGAATCCCTTACAATTTCCGCCGATCAATAACCCGCTGGGCCTTGCCCTCGGAGCGCTGGATGGAACGCGGCTCCACCAGCTTGACCTTGGTGGTGACCCCGAGCATGTCCTTGATCTCCGCCTGGATTTTCCTGGTCAGATGCTCCAGGATCCGAATCTCGTCGGAGAAGATGTGCTCGCTCACCTCGACCAGCACCGACATCACATCCAGGTTGCCCTCGCGACTGACCTCGATCTGATAATGCGGCTCAACACCCTTGATCCCCATCAACACATGCTCCACCTGGGACGGGAAGACATTGACCCCACGGATGATGAGCATGTCGTCGGTCCGGCCGGTGACCTTCTCCATCCGGATCAGGGTCCGCCCGCAGCCGCAGGGTTCGAGAAAGAGCCGGGAGATGTCCTTGGTCCGGTAGCGGATCAGCGGAAAGGCCTCCTTGGTCAGGGTGGTGAAGACCAACTCGCCGGTCTCGCCGTAGGGCAGCACTTCCAGGGTTTCGGGGTCGATGATCTCGGGGAGGAAGTTGTCTTCCAAAATGTGCATGCCGTGCTCGGAATGGAGGCATTCCATGGACACGCCCGGGCCGATGATCTCGGAAAGGCCGTAGATATCCAAAGCCCTGAGCCCCAGTTTCCGCTCCACCTCCTCGCGCATGTTCTCGCTCCAGGCCTCGGCGCCGTGAACGCCGACCCGCAGTTTCAACTCATCGGGAGAAATGCCGGCATCGGCCATGGCATCGGCCAGATTGAGTGCATAGGAGGGGGTGGAAAGCAGGACCGTGGAGCCGAAATCGCGCATGATGGTGACTTGGCGTTTGGAGTTGCCGCCGGACACCGGAATGACCGTGGCCCCCAGGGCCTCGATCCCGTAATGGGCGCCGAGTCCGCCGGTGAACAGGCCGTAGCCGTAGGCGTTGTGCACCATGTCGCCTCGGGTGACCCCGGCCATGGTCAGGCAGCGGGCGATGACCGAGGCCCACAGCTCGATATCCGCCGCGGTATAGCCGACAACCGCGGGCTTGCCGGTGGTTCCGGAGGTGGCATGGACGCGGATGACATCGTCCATGGGCGTGGCGAACAGGCCAAAGGGATAGTTCTCCCGCAGGTCATCCTTGCTGGTGAACGGCATTTTGCTCAGGTCCTTGAGCGACTGAATGTCCCCCGGTTTCACCCCGGCCCGGTCCATCTTCTCCCGGTACGGCAACACCTTGTCGTACATCCGGTACACCAGGGCCTGCAGCCGCTTGAGCTGGATCGACTCCAATCCCGCCCGCGGCAGGGTTTCTATCTCTTCCCAATTCATGTTCTGTTTCTCCCCACTTTCGACTTATGCCTTCACCGCCGCCCGACCGGCGGAAAACGCTTTCTTGTTGACCTCGCGGAACCGCTCCTTGACCGTGGTATCGATCACCTCGAGAAACACGTCCGGTCCGACCGCAAGGAAATTGGACATCGCCCCGACCATGGCCACATTGACGGTACGCAGCTCGCCCACGGACTCGGCCACGGCAAAGGCGTCGAAGGCCACCACCTTGATGTGGCGGGAGGTGAGTTCATCCAGGATGTTTTCCGGATACTTGGCCTTGCCGAGCGCCACCGACGGGGGCAGGATCTTGCGGGTGTTGACCACCACCGCGCTGTCCTTGTGCAGGTACGGCAGGTAGCGGACCGCCTCGAGAATCTCGAAGGCCACCAGGATATCGGCGGTCCCCGGCTCGATCAGGGGCGAGTAGACCTTGTCGCCGTAGCGCAGGTGGGCCTCGACCGAGCCGCCCCGCTGGGCCATGCCGTGGACCTCGCTCTTCTTGACATCGAACCCGGCCGCCAACTGGGCATGGGCGGTCAATTCACTGGCCAGCAGGATGCCCTGCCCGCCCACACCGGAAAAGAGAATGTTGCCGCTCTGTTTCATCACTTCGCCTCCTTTCGGGTGATCGCATCGAACTTGCACACCGAGGCGCACTGGCCGCAGCCGTTGCACTGGACCTCGGTGATCCGGGCAAAACCTTTCTGCTTCTCGCGATAGCCGCGCGCCACCGCCTCTTCCGGAGTCAGCGGGGTCCAGCTGATCGCCGGACAGCCCATCTGCACGCAGAGCGAGCAACCGGTACAGTTGTCAAGATTGGTGAAATAGACCGGTTTCTTGCGCTTGACCTCAGACGGCAGGAGCACACAGGGGGCCCGGCTGATGACCACCGAGGGCTCGGGAACGGCGATCTCCTGCTTGAGCACCTCACGGGTGGCCTCGATATCGTGCGGATTGACCACGCTCACCCGTTTGACGCCCAGGGACTGACAGAGCATCTCCAGATTCAGGGCCGGTGCCTCCTCGCCGCGGATGTTGTGGCCCGAGGCCGGGTTGT
Source organism: Desulfobulbus sp. (assembly GCA_050255935.1). GTDB lineage: Bacteria > Desulfobacterota > Desulfobulbia > Desulfobulbales > Desulfobulbaceae > Desulfobulbus. The sequence continues at coordinate 7,807 of JBFWIP010000032.1, read as the reverse complement.
CCTGGTGGCCGGTCATGGCGGTGGTCCGGTTATCGAGGATGATCACCGTGGCATAGGAATTGTTGTAGACCAGGTTCAGCAGGCCGGTCATGCCGGAGTGCATGAAGGTCGAGTCGCCGAGCACGGCCACCACCTTGCCCTCGCCCTGTTTGCCCAGGGCCTTGGACATGCCGTGGGCCACGGTAATCGACGCCCCCATGCAGACACAGGCATCCATGGCCGAAAGCGGCGGCAGAAAGCCCAGGGTGTAGCAGCCGATATCGCCCGAGATGAACACGTCCTTGATCTTGGACAGGGCGAAAAACAGCCCACGGTGTGGGCAGCCGGCGCACATGTTCGGCGGCCGCATCGGCAGTTCCAGCGGCGCGAACAACTCGCCGATGGTCTCCGGAGCGATTGCCTTGCGCACGATGAAGGCGTTCAGCTCGCCCTGGTTGGGGATCAGGTCCTTGCCTCGGCAGGCGATGCCCATGGCCTTGAGATGGGTCTCGATAAAGGGGTCCAGCTCCTCGACCACGATCAACTCCTCGACCGTGGCGGCAAAGTCGCGAATCATTTGTTCCGGCAGCGGCCAGACCATGCCCAGCTTGAGCACCGGTGCCTCGGGAAAGGCCTCTTTTACGTAGTTATAGGGCACGCCCGAAGTGATGAAGCCGCGTTTGCCGCTGCCCGGCTCGATCCGGTTTTCGGGCAGGGTTTCGGCCATCTCGCGGGTGGCCTGCATCCGTTTCTCCACCGCCACCCGTCGCACCCGGGCATTGCCGGGAAGCATGACCAGCTTGGCCGGGGATTTTTCAATGGACGGTTCCGGGACCTCAATGCGGCGCCCCTTCTCCACCACGCCCTTGACATGGGCGATGCGGGTGGTGATGCGGATGATCACCGGGGTGTCCAACTGCTCGCTCAACCGGTAAGCTGTGGCCATCATGTCCTTGGCCTCGGCCGGATCGGAGGGCTCCAGCAGCGGCAGCTTGGCGGCAAAGGCATAGTTGCGGTTGTCCTGTTCGTTCTGGGAGCTGTGCATCTGGGGATCGTCGGCATTGAGGATCACCAGACCACCGCGCACACCGGTATAGGCGGCGGTGAACAGGGGATCGGCGGCCACGTTGAGGCCGACATGCTTCATGGTGGCCAGTGCTCGCGCCCCGGCAAAGGAAGCACCGATGGCGACCTCAAGTCCCACCTTCTCATTGGGCGCCCATTCCGTATACACGCCTTCATACCGGGTCAAATTGCCCATGACCTCCGTCGACGGTGTTCCCGGGTAGCCGGACGCCACCCGCACACCTGCCTCCCAGGCACCCAGGGCGATCGCCTCGTTGCCGGAAAGCCACAACTTGTTCTCCTTGTCAAACGCCACGTCATTCCTCCTGTACACGCCCGTTGCGGGCGGGTCGAAATGCTGTTGTTGCCATGCGGCTCGGGCAGGCGGACAGGAGGCGGCCGGGCACGGCCCTCCCCTGTCGGCAGCTCGCGTCACCTACTATAGAAAACTGTCACAACTGATGGCCTCGTCAAAGCCCAACAAACGGAAAACCATGCAGTGCAAAAACTTGCGGTACGGTGTGTTATGAAGAGCGAAACGTCGTTTCTGAGGGTTTGTGCAAAAACGCAAGCAGATCGCTTCCCCAACAAAGCAAAGGCGCAATACCACCCTTGCGCGCGGGCAAGGGCACTCCTCTGTTGCTCTCTTTTTCACTTTTGATTGTTCTGCACGGTTGGTGATTTTCAGGGACCATCCTTACCTTGAATCGCGTCGGTTAGGCAAGCGCTTTTTCCCGTTCACTCCCCTTGCCCGCCCTGTCGGCAGAGGCACTCCAGCACTACTTGGCCGTGTTTGATTGAGCCTGTGGCTGGGCCCGGCGCAAGGTCAGGGTCCACTCGGCCTGCTCGCGGCTCATGTTCGAGGTAAGGGCAAGGATCTCGGTTGACTGCATCAATCGAATCACCTCCCGGTTGAGACGGGAGAGGGAGATATTTTTGGTGGTGGCGAGAATACCCGCCAGCCAGTCCAGGGTTTCACCGGTTTTCGCCGACATCCGCCGCGGATAGAGCACCAGGCTGCCGGTGTTTGCCGCGCCGACCCGTTTCGCCAGGGAAGCGCCGAGCCCGGTCGCCACCGGCGCGGCCAGGCTGTCCGCCGTGGCCGTAGACTGCAGGACCTCCCGCAGGGCACCCTTGCTGGTGGCGAGGTACAGCATGGTGTCGGTCATGGCCAGGGCCGGCTGGGCATCCTTGTCCGGCAGCAGGGGCCAACAGTACACCGTGTGCCCGGCCACCTGCTCCTGCTCCTCCTTGATCATGCCATTTTCCGCGATCTTGGCACGCAGGGTGTCGACCATCTTTTGGGCCACGGCCCGGTCACGCAGGCTGACAAACAAGGTCATCCGCGGCACCGGAAACAGGGCCGCACGGACGATATCATCGAGCACCCCGCCATACTGGGGACCAAAGGCCCGGCCCAGTTCCTCAAGCCCCACGCCGAGGAGCTCCCGCACTCCGGCATCGATCCGCTGGTCTTCGGGGTCGTTTGCCACCAGGACACGGGTGAGCAGTTCCGGGCGCAGTGCGGAGGCCCAACTGTAGGCCAGGCTTTGTTCCCGCAAAAGAGACAAGGTCGGGTTGGGACTGGTGGCGGCATCGACCGCGGATTTGACCACCGGATCGAGTTGGTCATAGCGGTAGGCGGCACGGGCCCGGCTCTCGAGGCCCTCTTCACCGGCATAGGCCACGGAGTAAAGGCCGTCCACTCCCTGGAACAGGGCCGCTGATTGCTTGAACTCAGGTTTCCCGGCGGCGGCAAGCAACCTGCTCAGTTCCTGTGGATTGACGAACAGCCGAAAATAGGTCTGCTCCCGGGAGATGGCCTGCCAGTAGTCCGCGGCCCGGGCAAACCCCACTGTACGGTCAAGTTGCCGGCCGCCCTTGTCGGCGGCGGCAAGGCAGCGTTTGATCGCCTCCGGGTTGTAGGCCAAAAAGACCATCCTGCCCTCGGTGTAGCCGTACAGGGTTTGCTGGGGGTCGATCACCACCTTGGTCAGCTCCAGCCCGTCCATGTCTTGGCGGCTGATATTGGCGTTTTTAACCATGCGGCTGAACAGGTCCAGGGCACCGGCAACCGTGGTCCGGGACACCACCACCAGGGAATCCCGCAGGGCTTGCACCGGGTTGGCCCGCATCACTCCCGGGTCGGGAGCGAGCAGCGCCACCGCCGCATCCGCGCCGAAGACCGCGCGGAAGGCCGGGTTGGTCATCACCCCGGCGACATCGTCAAACATCCGGTCATACTCGGCCAGGTCCCGGGCCGTGCCGCCCATGTCCGAAAGCACCGCATGCATGGTATCCTTGCCCAGGAATTGCCCAAGGGCGGAGGCGGCAAAGGTATCGCTCAACTCACTCAAATGGAGCAGGTTGAGGGTGACCGCCGCATCCTGCGGAAGATAGCGGGCATACTCGTTGTTTGTAGCACCGCCGAACAAGGCGAAATAGGCCCCGGCTCCAAGGAGGACAAGGCCGAGGATGATGGCCGCGATCTTTTTCATCTCGCTTCTCCGCTTGCGGACCGCTTGCCGGCCCACGGATTTCATGGGGGACGTGCGCATCAGTTTTCGGTTGCTCCCAGTTCCTGTTCAATGGCCTCGATGGCGTGCTGCGCCTCTTCCCAGCGTTGGTAGGCCCGCTCCAGATGCCGCTGCACCTGGTTGTATTCCTTGCTGGTCGCACTCCACTTCTCCTGGTCGGCATAAAGATCGGGATCGGCCATCAGGGCCTCAAGTTCGACCTTGCGGCTCTCCTGCTTTTCGATCTCCCGTTCGGCCTCATCGCTCTTCTTTCTCCACGGCCCCAATTTCTTGTTGAGCACCTGGCGATCCTGAGCCCGCTGCTTGCGCTGGGCCTTCTTGTCCACAGTGGCCGTTTCGGCGGAGACCTCCCTCTTGACGGCGGCGGGTTCGCTCGAGGCTGGGCGGCTGTTTTCGGCGGACTGGGCCTCCATGTTCCGCCGCCACTCCAGATAGTCGTCCACATTGCCCTCGTGGATGGTGGCCTTGCCGTTTCTGATCTCCAGGACTTTGTTGACAAAGGCGTTCACGAAAAAACGGTTATGGGAGACGACGATGATCGTGCCCTCGTACTGGCCCATGGCCTCCTGGAGGATCTCCTGGGAGCTCATGTCCAGGTGGTTGGTGGGCTCGTCCAGGAGCAGCAGGTTGGCGGGCCGGACCAGCATCTTGGCCAGGGCCACCCGCGACTTCTCGCCGCCGGACAGGACCCGCACCTGTTTTTCGACCTCCTCGCCGGTAAAGAGAAAGGCGCCGAGCAGGGAACGCACCTGGGTGATGGTCATATCGGAGGCGGTATGATAGACGGTGTCGAGGATGCTCAACTCGCCCGGCAGTTCCTGGGCCTGGTGCTGGCCGAAATAGGACAGAATCACGTTATGGCCGAGCTTGATCTCACCCTCGGCAGGCTCGATCCCGGCGATGATCTTCATCAGGGTGGTTTTGCCGGCGCCGTTGACGCCGACCACGGCCAGTTTGTCACCGCGCTGGAGGGAAAAATGGACCCCGTCGAACACCCTGCTGCCGTGATAACTCTTGCAAACCTTGTCCAGACTGAGCACATCGCGGCCCGAAGGCGCGGCCGGCGGAAAGGAGAAGTGGATCGTCCGGTCGCTTTCCGAGAGTTCGAGCCGCTCCATCTTTTCCAATTGCTTGACCCGGCTCTGCACCTGCTTGGCCTTGGTCGACTTGGCGCGGAAGCGGGTGATGAACCGTTCGCTCTGGCGAATCTGGGCCTGCTGGTTTTCGTAGGCGGCCCGCTCCAGTTCCAACCGTTGCGCCTTTTCCACCAGGTAGTGGGAGTAGTTGCCGCGGAAGACCGAGAGCTTGCCCAGGCTCAACTCCCAGGTGATCGCGGTCACCCGGTCGAGAAAGGAACGGTCATGGGAGATGATGACCATCGAGCCCTGGTAGCCGAGCAAAAAATCCTCGAGCCAGGTCAAGGAATCCAGATCCAGATGGTTGGTGGGCTCATCCAGCAGCAGCAGGGAGGGGCGTTTGAGGAGCAACTTGGCCAGGAGCAGCCGCATGATCCAGCCGCCGGAAAAGCTTTTCACCTCCCGTTCGAGATCGTCCTGGGAAAACCCGAGACCAAAGAGGACCCGTTCCACCTGAGGCCGGATGCGGAAGACATCGCTGCCCTCGAGCTGGTGCTGCAACCCGCCCTGCCGGTTAAGCAGGGGCTCGATTTCCGGGCTGTCCGCCGACAACAGGGAAAGTTCCTCACTGATCCGATCCAGCTCTTCCTGCTGGGCGAGGACGTCGTCAAAGGCGGATTCGGCCTCGGCGAACAGGCTGCGGCTGCCCAATTCGATGCTCACCTCCTGGGGGAGATAGGCCACGGAGAACCAGGAGGCCCGGTTGACAATCCCGGGATCGACTTCCTGCTGGCCGCACATGATTTTAAGCAGGGTCGACTTGCCCGCGCCGTTGACACCGGCCAGGCCGACCCGGTCGCCGGTGTGGATCTGGACCGAAACGTTGCGGAAGATATGTTTATTGCCGTATTGCAGATTGAGGTCGTTGATACTGAGCATGAATACGAAGAATAGGCATGGAAGCTTGTTGTAATGATTGCTGTTCAGGGAAAACCGAGGCCGATTTTCTCCGGGAGCGGAGGACTTCGGCGGGCAGAAAAAAACGCCTGATCACCAATCTATCGAGAATAGAGAAAGTTGGCGTAGAATGGGCACGGTCCCTTTGTGCCCACCATGATTCCCTGGCACAAACAGCCAAGATTCCCTAATCAGCCACGCCCACCGTGTGCCGTAGCTGGTTCGGGTCGGTTCGCAGGGTGAAGCGATCCAGCAACCCTATCCGGCGCAAACGCTGAAGATTTTGCGAATGCAGGCCCCGGACAATGGATTGATCACGGTCGTTGATCACCAGGGTCACCGGTTGCCCTGCGGGCACATGGGCCAGGATTCGGCGGATCTGGCGCAGCATCAGCCGGGACTTGACCAACTCGCCAAAGGCAGGATGGTACGGTCCGGCCACCAGGGAGTTTTCCAGTTCGGGTCCGGGTTGCAGGCCCATCCGTACCACTGTGATCCCCTGATCGTCAAACCGTTTTTTCATATACGCCGCCTGAAGGACCGCCCGCGCGAGGCTGAGCGGCCGGTATCCTCCCCGCTGGTACAGGGCGTCCAGCCCGCTTCCTTTGAGCACCAGCACCGGATAGAGACGGACAAAATCGGGCCGGAGTTCGATCACCCGGCTCACCGTCCGCCGCAGCGCCCCAAAGGTCTGGCCGGGCAGTCCCAGCATCAACTGCATGCCCAGGCATAGATTGGTCTGCTTGATCAGGGTGGCTGCACGGACGGTGTCGGCGCAACTGTGCCCCCGCCCAGCCAGATGGAGGAGATAATCGTCACAGGACTGCACCCCGAGCTCCACGATGCCCACCCCATGGCGGCAAAGCAGATCCAGCCGCTGCCCATCGATATAATCAGGGCGCGTGGAAAGACGGATGGTGTGCACCATCCCCTGCTCCAGATAGGGTTGTACCGCAGCCAGCAGGGTTTGCTGCCGTTCTGCCGGCAGGCCGGTGAAGCTGCCACCGTAAAAGGCCACCTGCACCTGCCGCCGCTTGCGAAGATCGGCACGATCGAGCCAGGCCCGGATGGTCTCGGCCACCACCCCGGCGCTGACCGGTGTTTCTCCCTGACCGCTGATACGATGCTGGTTGCAGAAAATGCAGCAATGCGGGCAGCCTTCATGGGGAATGAAAATGGGGATGACCAGCGGCTTGGGGAAAGGGGCCTGGGCAGGATTGAGCTGCAAGCGGGGGCCATCTTCCGGCCGGGACAACTAGACGGCCTCCTGACAGAGGTGCTTCAGGGCGGCCCTGGCAGCCTGTTGTTCAGCCTCTTTTTTACTGGAAGCCTGGCCGCTTCCCAGGGAAGCGCCATGAAAGTTGACCGTGATCGAGAACAGGCGGGCATGGGCAGGCCCCTCCTCACCCACCAGAACATATTCCGGGCCTTCGTTGTACCGTTCCTGCAACAGTTCCTGGAGCGCGCTTTTGGCATCGGCACTGACCAGCCGTTCCTGGTGCTGATCGATATGGGGCTCGAAAAACCGGCGGACAAAGATGAGGGCCTGGTCATAGCCGCCGTCAAGGAACATGGCCCCCACCAAGGCCTCGTAGGCACAGGAGAGAATCGAGGATTTGTCGCGGCCGTTGGAGGCATCCTCCCCCTTGCCCAGCAGGAGATGTTTGCCGAGATCGATCTCCCGGGCCCGTTCAGCCAACCCCTGCTCGTTCACCAGCGCCGAGCGGATGCGGGTGAGCTTGCCCTCACGCATCTCCGGGAAACGGGTGAACAGTATGTAGCCGACGGTGAGATCGAGCACCGCATCGCCGAGAAACTCCTGGGTTTCGTTATGGCGGCCGTCATCGAGCCGCTCAAAGGCAAAAGAACTATGAATGAGAGAGAGTTGCAGCAATCGCAGGTCCCGGAATCGATAACCGATTCGTTCCTGCAACTCCTGCAACCCTTCCTCGTTATCCTGAATCAGGGCCGTCATTGTGGTTCCCATGGGCTTGTTTTCCTCTTGTCAAAAATAAAATCTATGGTATAAAGCCGCACATCAAGGCGACGTAGCCAAGAGGTAAGGCAGTGGTCTGCAAAACCATTATTCAGCGGTTCAAATCCGCTCGTCGCCTCCATGAAACATACAAGCGGTCACAGAGCATGCTCTGTGACCGCTTTTTTGTTGGATGAAGCGATGTATATTACTTGATG
>JBFWIP010000031.1:21905-23464 GCA_050255935.1 Desulfobulbus sp. | reverse complement strand
TCGTCGACCCGGCGCATGCCTTCCATGACCAGTCCCATGAATCCGCCGATGACGGGAAGCTCTTCTTCGTCCTCGGCAAGGCCTGACGAATAGGTGAAGCTGCCGTCGTTTTTGGCCAGGAGGGCAAAAAAGGCGTCTTTACCGGTTAGGTCTTTGTAGGTGGTTTTGATGAGTTCGCCTTCGTTGAATGCAACTTCGGCGTTGCCGTCGTCGAGGGTTAGCAGGATTTTGCCGGTTTTTTGGCTGGAGTTGATGAGCTGGAACAGCTCCACGGCGTTGATATCGGAGAGGCGACCGGTCATGCCGGAACTGATGGTGCCTGACCGCATGGTGTTGGACTGGGCGCGTTCAACCAAAAGACGATAAAAAAAGACCTGGAGAACGGGGTAACGGTTGAGGGTGTGTTTGAAGTCCTTGCCGGACAGGGTGGCTAGCGATGTTTTTTCTCGGCTGTGAATGGAAGTGGTCACGGGTTCTCCGGACAAAAGGCTCATTTCCCCGAAAATGTCACCGGTCGTCATTTCGGAGAGCGTCTGGCCGTTGTCGCCAATCACCGCGACCCTGCCTTTGAGGATAATGAACAGTTGTGTTCCGGGGTCGCCTTTTTTAAGGATAACCTTGTTGGCGTCATATTGTTTGAGTTGGAGCTGGGCGGAAAGATCTCTCAGGTTGTCTTCGTTGAGTGGTTCAAAAATATCAAGTTTTCTGAGTACATCGTAGAAATTGTCAAGATGCCGCATTTTTTCCCTCTGTTCGGCGGCGGCGAGCAGCTTCATCTGCAGCGTGGCAAATCCTTTTTCCTTTTTGAATTCGAAACGGATGATGCCGCTGCATCCCCCGCATTCGAATTTTTCCTTTTGAATCCCTTGAGGGGAAAAGCGTTCCAGGCTTTTTTTGCCGGTGACCGCTTTCAATAATTCCCGCACCATGAGTAAGCAGGCGGTCTTGCCTTCGGGAACGGTGAGGCCGTTATCCTCGACCTTGAATTCTTCCCCGACATTGTAAATGGGGCAGGACCGTTCTTCGGTGACGATGAAGATTGCGTCGCGATATTCGTTGCGTCGGGACTTGGGGTGGGACGAATGCATGCGGTCGTTTTCCGTGTTTTCGAGTGTGGCTAGTCGGACCTTCCCATAAGGAGGTAGACGATGAGACCGAGGACGATTGCTCCTCCGAACATGACGGGGAGAACTTTGGTCATCTGCAGCTCTCCGTTGACGACAAGTGTCTGCATGTACGGGGTCCCGGATGCATACCAGGCGCCCAGGAGCAATCCTAGGATAATGATATCACGGAACGCTTTTTTGTAAATCAGGTAACCGGTGAGGGCAATGAAGGGGACGAGAAACCATGGGTTGGAAAAAAGTCCGGAAAAATCGACCGATGTGATCTGTTCCTGCAACTTGGTCTGTTCGACCAGGCGGGCCAAGGGTTCGGTGAATGCGCCGATCTTGTGAAGGGTTGAATCGAATAGTGCACTGAAGTTCACGGGGATGCTCCTGGATTGAGGGGTCTTTTGACAAAGAGGGGGTGCGCTGTTGCCGCGGATTTCCCTGTTC
>JBFWIP010000031.1:0-21805 GCA_050255935.1 Desulfobulbus sp. | reverse complement strand
ATGGTCCGCAATGTGGGCCGATGTAATGTATGAAGAATGTATAGATGATAACCTGAAGCTGTCCAACGTTCCTCTCGTTTCTTGCTGTTGAAAATTCCGTTTTACCTCCCTCCTCCAACCGGCTGCCCCGTCCTCCTCCTCTCTGCGGGGCAGCTCCCTCCCCCTCTTAATGTTCCTGCTGAGGGGATTGTGCAGAGGGTCTGATGAGCCAAAAAATCCTTATATTGCAACATACAAATTGGCAGAAGCCCGGGCCGGTGATGTGGAGGGTGGCTCAGGAAAGCGGTGTCGCCCTGCGGGTGGTTCATCTGTGGAAGGAGAGCCCTGCCGATTTTGCCGACTTCGATGCCTTAATACTTCTTGGGGGCGAATGCGGGCTTGCCCAGGAAGACCGATATCCTTTCCTTGGCGAGGAAAAACGGTTGGTCCGGGCATGGATGAACCTGAATAAACCATGCCTCGGTTTTAATCTCGGATATCATCTGTTGGCCGAGGCGGCCGGGGCGACCATAGGGCCCGGGCATGTGGCCAGCCTGGGAATTATTGACGGTCATATTACCCATGAAGGAAGAAAACACCCCCTGTTTCAGGGGATACGCACGCCATGCAAGCTTTTTAAATGGCACGATCAGGTTGTGCAGTCACCGTTGCCGCGGAGCATGGTTTTGCTTGCCACCTCGAAGGATTGCATGGTAGAAGCATGCTGTCTTGAAGGGCGCCCCCACATCGTTGGGCTGCAGTGCGACAATTATGCCGGGATCCCCGGGGATCTGGATGATTGGCTGCGGCACGGCAACCGCCTGGTGGACCGCGAACAGCGCGGCCGGGCTTTTGCCAAGGATCTTCTGGGGACCGCCCGAGGGCTGGCTGCTGAGATGGCGGCGGATTTTGGCCTGCTGTTGCGGAATTTCGTCTCCCTGATCAAGTGATTGCCGTTTCCGGCCGGTCCGTAATGATTTCCGTTCATTTTCGAGCCGGTCGCCATGAGTATCCTTACCCAACAATCTGTCTTTTCCGCTACCCTCCAAGACGGTCCTTTTGCCGTTGAGAACGATCCCCCCCTGTCCCACCCCTTTTCCCGCGAGGCCAAACAATGGGTGGCGGAAATTCGCGATAATCAACTACTGAAAACCAAGTACCGTTCTGTCCGCAACCAGATTTTCGACCTGCTGGGTATCAACACCTTTGATGAGATTCTGATCCTGATTCATGATCAGCGGCTGCGCGATCTGGCGGCGGAGCGGGCATACCTGCTCCTGGGAAATATGTTTGGCATCGAGGGGGCGCGGCAGGAGGTGATCCGCCATCTCCAGGCGTATGCTCGCACCGCCGATGACGTCATCCGCTCGTTGCAGGCAAAGGTACTTGCCCCGTACAGTGCGCACATTGAAACCACCAATGAAATCGTCACCGCCTGGGATCCGGTTGAACTGCTCTTGATGTTTTTTGATGAGCGCTATCACAAGAAGGCGCGATTCGAGGCCAAGCGTAAGCTGACGCTGATGGGGCTTGCCGGCTCGATTGATCAGAGGGAGCGGGAAACCAGGATTGCGGCCAAGTTTCTTGATTTTCTCCGTTTTCTCAATGCCTATGTCTGGAGCCCGGATTATAAGATCGGCGATCTCGATATCCGCTATCTGCACAGTTTTCATAATCCGGAGGATTTCAGTTGTGCTGCGGTCAAGGTCCTTTCCGAGGGAGAGGCCCGTTCGATGGTTCCGGGGCCGGGGGAAAAGCTGACCCTGGTGAAGCGGCGGCGGTTTCGTGACAATGAGACGGATATTCCGATCTATGTCACCATCCGCAAAAAAGAGCCGGCGGCCAAGGTCCTGAAGCTGTTGCGCAAAAATGAAAAGAATCCGGCCTCCGCTGTTGATGACGAACTCGGCTTGATGGCGGTGCTCAACTCGGTGAATGATGTGAAGCGATTTGTGCGCCATCTCACCCGAAGCGCCGCTCGCGCCAAATCCTTCATGACCCTGGAGGACATTTCCGATACCCTCACCGGTGGCGAGTACACCAGCCGGGCCACGGGAAGTTCCGGCAAGACCTCGATGTTGAAGTTCTTTGCCCGTACCGGTGGCATGCGAATCGAGTTTATCCTCCACACCAACCGGTCCTACCTTAATTATATCTACCAGCGTGATGTGGCCCACGACGAGTACGAGGTCAAGCGCATTTTCGATACCGGTGTGGTGGAGTTTTTGTTTCCGTCCGATATCTATCACCTGAATCTGGACAAGATTCGCGATCATCAATTGGCGCTGTTCAGAAGGCGTATTGAGGAGAGCTGATCCGCCTTCTTCCTTTCCTCCTTTTTTCTCCCTCTCTTTTCCTCTGGTGCGGCGTGCGCGGGTATGTCTTCCCGTGTCCCGTTCCGCCTGTGACCGGTTTTTTCGGTCTGGGGCAGCCCGGTGCCGCCATTGTTGCCCTTTCCTTTTTGCCCGTTACCCCGGATTGCTCATGAGTAATCCGGGGTAACGGGGCTTCCTCATGGATGTGCCTGGCTGAGCTCTGTGATGGGCCTTTTGCTGGCCGATTTGCTTTTTACATAGCTACCTTTTTGTCGCATTTTAACCATTTTGTCGATGTTGCGACATGCTTTTTCCTGTGTCGCTGCGGGTGTTGTTTGCGTTTGAGAAAGAAAAAAAAATAGCAATATTGTGATGTTAAAATAAAAATTTATTACTTTTTGGTGATGGCACGACCATTGCCTTACTAAAGGCACAAGGCGGCTTCGCTGCCTTTTGCGTAAACGCTGACAACGGGCTGGAGCAATCCAGTAACATATCCCTGTTATAGAGGAGCTAAAGCAATGAGAAAGGTAGCTATCTACGGTAAAGGCGGCATCGGTAAATCCACGACCACGCAGAACACGGTTGCGGGCCTGGTGGAAATGGGCAGGAAGGTCATGGTTGTTGGTTGTGACCCCAAGGCGGATTCCACCCGTCTTCTGCTTGGTGGTCTGGCCCAGAAATCGGTTCTCGATACCCTGCGCGAAGAAGGTGAAGATGTGGAGCTCGAGGATATCCGCAAAAAAGGATACGGCGGAACCTGGTGTGTTGAGTCCGGCGGTCCCGAGCCCGGCGTTGGTTGTGCAGGTCGCGGTATCATCACCTCCATCAACATGCTCGAGCAGTTGGGCGCCTATGACGAGGGAGAGGGCCTGGATTATGCCTTCTACGACGTACTCGGCGACGTTGTCTGCGGCGGATTCGCCATGCCGATTCGTGATGGCAAGGCCGAAGAGATCTACATCGTCTGTTCCGGCGAGATGATGGCCATGTATGCCGCCAATAACATCTGCAAGGGTATCACCAAATTTGCCCAATCCGGCAAGGTCCGTCTCGGCGGCTTGATTTGCAACTCCCGTAATGTTGACAACGAAAAGGAGATGATCGAGGAGTTGGCCAAGAAAATAGGCACCCAGATGATTTTCTTTGTACCCCGCGACAATGACGTACAGCGCGCAGAGATCAACCGCAAGACGGTTATCGAATGGAATCCGGAGGTCAAGCAGGCCGACGAATACCGTGGACTGGCCAAGGCCATCGACGAAAACGAGATGTTTGTCATTCCGAAACCGTTGGCCATCGAAGAACTTGAACAGTTGCTTTTGGACTACGGTCTGATGCAAGCCTAATCACAACCCCAAGAGATACACAGTAAGGAGCCAATGCCATGTTAGTTATGATCAGAGCCATCGTCAGACCTGAAAAAGCCGACGCCGTTCTCGCCGCCCTGATGGATGCTGGATTCCCGGCGGTCACCAAGTATTCGGTCGCAGGCCGCGGTAAGCAGCGCGGTATCAAGATCGGTGAGGTGACTTATGATGAGATTCCCAAAACCATGTTGATGAGTGTGGTCAAGGACGAGGATAAGGAATTCGTCATCAAGACCATCATGGACACCGCCCGCTCCGGATCCAAGGGCGCTTTCGGTGATGGAAAGATCTTTCTCAGCGACGTTGAGTGCGCCTATACCATCAGCTCCGGCGTCAAAGAGGGCGCGGAGGTAGAGGCATGAAAGAGGTGATCGCCGTTGTTCGCATGAACATGATGAACCAAACCAAGAAGGCGCTGACCGAGGCGGGGGTGGATGCGTTTTTCGCCCACGAAGCGAACGGGCGGGGCAAGGGATTCGTCAATCCCCAGGTCCTCGACGGCGCCGGCGAGGGGTACGAAGAAGCGGCATCGCTGCTCGGCGAAAAAGGAAAACTGTATCCCAAGCGTGTGATCACCATCGTTGTGGATGACGATTTCGTGGAGACCGTGGTGGACACCATCATCACCACCAACAAAACGGGTAAACCGGGCGACGGCAAGATTTTCGTTTTGCCGATCAAGAATTCCGTCCGGGTAAGAACGGGCGAGACTGGACTCAAATCGATTTCATAAAGAGCCCAAGGAGAAGAACGACATGGCAACTGCAAAGAAAAAGCTCGTTCAGTGGGATCCCACGGACATCAAGAAAGAGCTGTTAAGTAAATACCCGGCCAAGGTGGCCCGGAAACGGGCCAAACAAATCATGGTCAACGAGGCCCTGGAGAACACCACGCCGGAGATCACCGCCAATGTACGGACCATCCCCGGGATCATCACCATGCGCGGTTGTACCTACGCCGGTTGCAAGGGCGTTATCATGGGTCCGACCCGCGACAGCCTCAACCTGGTGCATGGCCCGATCGGCTGCAGTTTCTACGCTTGGTTGACCCGCCGCAACCAGACCGACCCCGGTCCCGACGGCACCAACTACATGCCCTACTGTTTTTCCACCGATATGCAGGATTCCGACATCATCTTCGGCGGGGAGAAGAAATTGGCGCAGGCCATTCAGGAGTGTTACGACCTGTTCCATCCGGTCCTGATCTCCGTGTTTGCCACCTGCCCGGTAGGTCTGATCGGTGACGATATCCACACCGTGTGCAGGACGATGAAGGAAAAGTTTGGCGATTGCAACGTGTTTGCCTTCAGCTGCGAGGGATATAAAGGTGTCTCCCAGTCCGCCGGTCACCATATCGCCAACAACGGAATTTTTACTCATATCGTCGGCGAGAATGACGAACCCAAACCGGGTGAGTACAAGATCAACCTTCTGGGTGAGTACAACATCGGTGGCGACGGATTCGAGATCGACCGTGTGCTGCGCAAGTGCGGCATCACCACCATCTCCACCTTTTCCGGCAACTCGAGCTACGATCAGTTCGCCAGCTGCCATACTGCGGATTTGAGCTGCGTCATGTGTCACCGCTCGATCAACTATGTTGCCGATATGCTGGAGACCAAATACGGCATTCCGTGGATCAAGGTCAACTTCATCAGTGCCAAGTCCACGGCCAAATCGTTACGCAAGATTGCAGAATATTTCGGCGATCAGAAGTTGATCGATCGGGTCGAGGAAGTCATTGCCGAAGAGATGGAGGCAGTGGAAGCTGCAAAGAAGGATGTCCTGCCCCGTACCACCGGCAAGACGGCCATGCTCTTTGTCGGGGGGTCCCGTGCCCACCATTACCAGGACCTTTTTGACGAGATCGGCATGAAGACCCTGGCCGCCGGTTACGAGTTTGCCCATCGTGACGACTACGAGGGGCGCCGCGTCATCCCGACGCTGAAGGTTGATGCGGATAGCCGGAACATCGAGGAGATTGAAGTCGAGGCCGATCCGACCCGCTACAATCCCCGCAAGAGTGAGGCGGAGTTCAAGGCGCTTGATGAGAAAGGCTTCAAGTTCAAGAATTATGAGGGCATGATGACCCAGATGGAAGCCGGAACCTTTGCCATCGACGACCTCAATCAGTACGAGGCCGAGAAACTGGTGGAAATCTTGAAGCCGGATATTTTCTGTGCGGGCATCAAAGAGAAATTTTCTATCCAGAAGCTGGGCATCCCGATGAAACAGCTCCATAGCTACGACTCTCATGGTCCTTATGCCGGATTCCAAGGCGCGGTCAACTTTTATTATGAAATAGACCGCCTGGTGAACAGCAAGGTATGGGGATATCTGAAAGCCCCCTGGCAGGAAAGCCCCGAACTCTCAGCCACCTATGTGTGGGAATAACGCATCAACCTAGAGGGCAGAACAATGCTACTTCGACATACACCCAAAGAAATTACAGAACGCAGCGCCGTCGTCATCAACCCGGCCAAGACCTGTCAACCCGTCGGCGCCATGTACGCTGCATTGGGCATCCAGGGCTGTCTCCCCCACAGCCACGGCTCCCAGGGCTGTTGTGCCTACCACCGCAGTGCCCTGACCCGGCACTACAAAGAGCCGATTTCCGCGGCCACCAGTTCGTTCACGGAAGGCGCTTCGGTTTTCGGTGGCCAGGCCAACCTGGTGCAGGCGATCAACAACATTTTTACCATATACAACCCGGAAGTCATCGCCGTCCATACGACCTGTCTGTCGGAAACCATCGGTGACGACCTCCCCCAGATTTTCAAGAAGGCCAAGACCGATGGGCTCGTCCCCGAAGGGAAGACCGTGCTCGGCGCCAATACCCCGAGCTATGTCGGCTCCCATGTCACCGGTTTTTCCAACATGGTCAAGGCCATGGCCGACCTGGCCGAACCCACCGGCAAGAAAAACGGTAAGGTCAATGTCATCCCCGGTTGGGTCGAACCGTGTGACATGGAAGAGATCAAACGTCTGGCCAAGATGGTCGGCGCCGATATCACCCTTTTTCCGGACACCTCCGGTGTTCTGAACGGACCGCTGAACGGTGAGTTCAGCATGTTCCCCAAGGCCGGGGTTACCGTGGCCGAGTTGAAAGGTTGCGGCGATGCCATCGGCACCCTCGCATTGGGCGACTGGTGCTCGGCGGATGCAGCCCGCCTGCTGGATACCAAGTACAAAGTCCCCTGCCGCGTGCTCGACATCCCTTACGGGTTGAAGGCGACCGATCGATTCATCGACGCCCTGCGCACCGTGGCCGGCACCGTGGTCCCGGACGAGGTTTCCTTCGAGCGTGGCCAGCTGGTGGACCTGATCTCCGACATGCATCAGTACTTCTATCACAAGAAGGTTGCGCTGTTCGGCGATCCCGACCAGTTGATCGCCATGACCGAGTTCCTGGTCACGATCGACATGTGTCCGGTGCACATTGTGACCGGCACCCCGGGCAAGCGGTTCGAAAAACGGATCAAAGAATTGACCAAGGATTCACCCTATCCGGTCAACGTGCGGCACAAGGCTGACATGTTCCTGCTCCATCAGTGGATCAAGAACGACCCGGTCGACCTGCTCATCGGGAACACCTACGGCAAGTACATTGCCCGTGACGAGGACATCCCCTTCATCCGCTGGGGCTTCCCGATCCTCGACCGCCAGGGACATCAGTATTTTCCGACCGTCGGCTACAAGGGCGGCCTCCGCTTCCTGGAAAAAGTGCTCAACGCACTCCTGGATCGTCAGGACCGGGATGCATCGGAAATCAAGTTCGAGCTGGTGTACTAAAGAATCGACAACGACAACCATTCGGTGGCGGGTTCCTCCTTGTCCCGCCATCGAATGTTGATCTTCTTGTAACAGGTCAAAAAAATCGGGCAGCTGTGTCCCGCCGGCACGGGCAACGACGAATTTTGAAACGTGCATTTCACGGCTTTTTACGAGAATGAATTTTTTCCCCTTTCTTCAACCATGGGCAAACTGTCATGAACGTGATTCCCATTTCCACTGCCCCCGGATACATAGAGCCTTTTGGCGATAAATCTGTCTCCGCTTTGCGGTTGCCGGTGGCCCCCATCGCCTTTTGCCGCATGCGCTATACGCCTGAAGCGAAAAAAGCCCAGGCCTTGAGCGCATCGGAGGTGTTGGCCGAAGTCGGCCGGCGCGAGGGATTGACCCATGTCGAACTGGATGGTCCCGGGGATCCCCTGGCGTCCATGGTCGCAACCATGGCCACCATTTCCATGGTCAACCAGCAGTATCCCGATCTCTCCATCGGCTTGACCACTTTGGGGCTGGGCGCCGCCGGCCAGGCCGCCACCCTGGCCAAGACAGGTTTGACCAATGTGACCCTGCTGATCGATACCCAGGATGAAGCCACGGTGGAGAAACTCTATGCCTGGATTCGGCCGGGAAAGAAAACCATCCCCCTGAAAACGGTAGCGCCGCAACTGGTGGAGGAACAGCCCAAGGCGGTCAAGGCCTTTGTCGATGCCGGAGTGGCGGTCACCATTCGCACCACGGTCTATCCCGGGCTCAATGCCCATCAGATCATGACTCTGGCGGAAAATATGGCGGAACTTGGGGCTGCCGCAATGGAACTGGTTCCCTTTGAGGCCGATCCCGAGCAGGAACAGACACCGGAACAGCCGACCAGGACCCATATGGAGCAGATCGCCAAACTGACCAATCAGTACCTGCCCACCACTTCGCACTTGGTGGCGGTTCAAGAGTGTGGCTGTGTTTCGGGGTGCGGCTGCGGAGCCGGGGAAACGGTTGAGGTGGGCTTGCCCAAACCGACCAAGACCAGGCCGCGGGTCGCGGTGGCCAGTGACAGCGGGATGGATGTGGATCTGCACCTGGGGCAGACAAAAACGTTTCTCATTTATGGCCCTCGTGAGGATGGGCTGAACTGTCTGCTGGAAACCCGGCAAGCCCCGGCTGCAGGCAGTGGTGAGGCCCGCTGGGATCAATTGGCGGAAACCCTGGATGATTGTTTTGCCCTGCTGGCTGCCAGTGCCGGCGAGCGGCCACGGGAAGTGCTCGGTAGTCACGGCATTCGGGTCATCCTCACCGAGGAGAACATCGAAGGGACCGTGGATGTGCTTTACGGTGGTGGCAAGAAGAAAAAATGCAAATAAAAACTACAGATTAATAGTAAAGGAATACACAATGGCTATCTCCGAAAAACAGATTTTGGTTTGTCAGAGTTTTCGCCTCAAAGGCGATCCCAAAGGCCTCTGCCACAAGCAGACCGATGGTTTTTTGCAATACATTGAAGAGGAAATCCTCGATCGCGGCCTGGATGTCCAGGTGATCGCCACCGGCTGCCTGAAGCAGTGCGAGAATGGCCCGGTCATGGTGGTGCAGCCTGATAACTGGTGGTACAAGGGCGTCACCAGTACCGATATCATCGATGCCATTTTGGATAGCATTGAAGATGGTGAACCGGCCGCCGAATATCTGATTGAGTAGCAGCGCATGTATTGTATCCGCCCGGCACGGCAGGAGGACTTGGAGCAACTTGTGGAGTTGCTCCGTCTTCTTTTTTCCATTGAAGAGGACTTTTGTGCCGATACAAGCAAGCAGCGCCGGGGATTGTCGCTCATGCTGGGCAACGAACACGGCCGGGTGCTGGTCGCCGAATCCGAAGGCCGGGTCCAGGGAATGTGCACCGGTCAGCTGGTGATCTCCACCGCAGAGGGGGGGCCGTCGGTTCTCGTCGAGGATATGTCGGTTTTCCCGGGGTACAGGGGCAAGGGGATCGGACGGGCCCTGCTTGCGGCCCTGATTGAATGGGCCAAAGAACGGGGCGCAACCCGCATGCAACTGCTTGCGGATAAAAATAACCAGCCCGCTTTGGAATATTACCGGCACCTGCTGTGGCAGGAAACCGCTCTGGTCTGCTGGCGAAAATATATCTGATCCCTTGATGCTCTCGCGCCAAACCGCGGGAACGGCATTGGGTGGTTGAACTGCATTGGTTTTAAGGTGTCCTGATTTTGGGCTGTTACAGGGGCGGCACGGTTACCGCTTTCCCGAATTCAGGGTATCTTCAGTGTGAAAGGAAAGAGCAACTCAAGGGGCGATCCGGTTGGGTTGCATGTCTTTGTGAAAGGGAAGATCATGGCAAACATATCACCATCATCGTTAGTCGGATTTGCAGATATCCATACCCAGGCAATCGAAAATTGGCAGGATTATAAAATCGAAGGCCAACAATTTTTGCAGTTGGCGGAGACCGCCTTCCGCAAAAAGAAAAAGGCCTTCACCACCGAAATTCTCTACAACCTGATTGCCATGGCTATTGAAAAACTGGTGATGAGCGCGTTGATGGAAATCGGCCGCCTGCCATACAATCATACCATGCACGACTTGGTGGCGGCCCTTGAACAGTGGCTGCCGGAGACAATAAAAGGCATGGAAGAGCCGATTCGGCAGTTGGACAGTTATCAGGATATCTGCGACCCCTATGCCTGTTCGATCAAAATACCGACGGTTGAAGAGATTGAAACGATGTTGGGGCTTGCCTGGCAACTCAAAAAGCGTTTGGACTCGGCAAGCGCTTGAGGAGAACGTTTGTTTTTCTCGTCAAAAATAAATCGAGAATGGCGTATCCCGTTTCGCCGTGAACTCTGTTTTTATACTCCCGTCGGAGCCGCGCCATTTTCCGGGTTTCGTGGGCATTTTTACCCATCCATCTTTCCCGTCCGGATACCTGCCAAAAAAAGAGACCGTTGAACGGTCTCTTTTTTTTATTGTACGTTTGCCTTGGATTTGATGTGAGCTTTTGGGGAGGCCTGCTTTTTTTTGCCTCCGGTTTTTCGGAATTCCCAGGGGGGGATCGCTCCCGGATCCTTCCATAGCCCTTTCCTGGTGGCCTTGGCCGCCTCTTCCATTTTAATCCAGGTGGTGCAGAACTCTTCGGAACAGGCCTTGCGGTCAACCCAGGCGTTGCCGTTGAGTATCATCAGTTCATTGATGTTGTCATCGCCCAGGAGTAGTGTCCCGGTCATGCGGCCTTTGCGCAATTTGCCGATGGGGGTCGCCTCGACGTTTTCATCTTTAATGAACGAATCCAGGAAGTCACGGGCCTTTTTGCCGTGTTCCTGTTTCAGCTCCGGGGCATCAATGCCATAGAGGGAAACACGGAGTTTTTTACCCTTGGAGAGCAGGGTAATGCTGTCTCCGTCGTAGACGTTAACGACTTTGCCGGAGTAGGCGAAACAGGGAGAACTCAACAGGACGATGGCCAGGCCAAAAAGAAAAATACGGATCATGTCGGATTGTCTTGAGAGAAAGGGAATACGTCGAGAGTCGGGGAAAGAAATAAGTATTCTGACAGTGTGCCGGATTCCGGTCCGAATACAGGGCGCTTCAAGGTGTATATATCAAGCATGTTGACAGGTTGAAGCAACACCGTAGCCGGGACGGAAGACAAGCAGGATAGGATTTTCTTTTTTCCGCGACTCTTAAATAACTGCAGCGTTTTACCCGATTTTATGCTCGGAAACCTAGAGAAAAAAGCAGTTTTTTTATGCACCTTGATTCTTTGTCGGAGAGTGGAAGGACGGTCGGCCGGAGCAAGGGACGCCTGAAAATCGATCCTCGTTTTTTTTTTGCCGGTATCGGCTGACAGAGTTGCGGTTGTTTTTTCGAAAAATCGGAACCCTGAGAAGGGAAATTCCAATTTTCCGAAAAAGGTAGTTAGATTGTTTGCCCCGAAAGAGGAACTCTATTGTTAACATGCTATAATTATTGATCATATTTTGTGGTGATTTACCTGGCATCTCTGTTGCAAATGAGTGGGCAAGAAGAATATCTTGCTGGAGTATAAGGCAGCAGAGAGGTGGATGATGAAAAAGACCGCGCTTGCATTGCTGATGATAGGGATTGTTTTTGCCGGAGCAACCAGTTCCGTCAGTGCCCTGCAGCAGAACCTGACGCTGCAGCCGCTGGCAACCGTAAATCAACAGGCGGCCAATGTGCCCGAGCCCGCGACCATGTTCCTTTTTGGAACCGGATTGATTGGCCTGTCCGTTCTTTTTCGGAGAAAAGGTAGTTGATCAGCCAGAACGACTTGGTGAAAACAACAAAACGGGACATCCCGTAGCGTAAAATACAGGAAGTTACAAAGCAGGAACGTCATCTTCGAGGCGTGTTACGAGGACGACGTTCGTTGTTTTTTGGAGAAGACCTTCAAAGCAGAGCCCTTGGTGCTCTGCTTTTTTTTTCTCTCTCAAAGGAGCCATTGCCGCGGCAACTATTTCCGTGGTTTGAGGCAATGGGGAAAAGCACTGTTCCTCTGGGGAACGAGGCATGCCGAGGATGGGCGGAAATTATTTCTCTTTGACAATTTTTGCCCCCAAACATACGCTCAGATAACATAAAATTATTGTTTCTGGAGTATGTAATGCACTTTGTAACCCACAAACTGACAGAGAATCAGCAGGCCATCATTGAATGGAGTGACCGGATTGGTAACCGTTGCACTGTTTTCAGGCTTGAAGGCGCGCTTGATGAGCAAAGGTTGCGTGAGGCGGTCCATCAGGTTGTACAACGATGTCCTTCCTTTTCTTATCGCGTGTTGCGGGTGGATGATTCTCAGCGCATTTTCCAGAGCGAATCCACGGAGGGGGGACTTGAGACGATTGATGTCGGCGACAGCCGGGACACCGCGCATGCGCTGATCGATACCCTGCGCAATCGCCATTTTCGTCTGGATGGGGGGGCTCCCTACCTGTTCTGTCTCTTGCGGGGATGCAGGGAAAGCCATCTCGTTTTTGTCTGCCATCCGGCGATTATCGACCGGTTTTCCCTCAAGCCGTTGTTCAAGGCGCTTTCCGCGGCCTATCGCGGCGAGATCCTGCCGGAAAATCTTGGCTTGCCGCAGCAGCTCCTGCTCGAGACCGAAGCGGCCCGGATGGAAAGCGGTTCCTACGATGAAAGTGTGCGCTTCTGGCTGCAACTGACGCAAGGGGCATCGTTTGAATGGCGCCCCGCTCGTGTCGAGAGCGATGTGGCCGACACCTATTTCCACGTTGCCCTGCCGGAAAAGGAAAGTGCCGCGCTGGGTGAGGTCGCGGCGAAGTTCGGCATCGGTCTTGACCAGTTGCTTTTATTTTCCTTTCATCTGTTCCTGTTTCGCATAACCCGGAGCGAAATGGTCCTGACCCGGTATTGCCACCGTATCCGCACGGGTTCGCCCGACCAGGTCGGCTACAGCGAAAATCAGCTTGTGTTCAAGAGCCTGCTGCAGGAGGGCCAGACCGTATCGGGATTCCTCCGCCAGGCGGCGAGGCTTTACGCGCAGGCGCTGTACAACTCCGACCTGCCCACGCGCGAGGTGCTCCGGGAATTGAAACGCAAGTATCCGGATTACCGCCCCTCCAATGTGCTCTTTGATGAAGACGTCCAGCCCTATCGTGAGCTGCGCCTTGACGGCGTCACCGTTACCTTGCTCCCCGGCGTATCCCACCAGCTCCAGATCGAGGACATCGGCATTTATTTCGATCTTCGGGACACTATTTCCTTCCACGCGCTGACCCGTTCCCCGCAGGATACCTCGAGCCTGCGCATGACGTTTGACCATTACCTGGCCATGCTCGGGCATCTTCCCGAAGACATCGACCAGCCGGTCGAGAACATCCGCCTCTTCAATGAAGAACTCCGCGAGAAGGTCCTGTCCCTTGCCGACGGCGGTGCGCTGAAGGCACCCGCCATCGATGTGTTGACACTCTTTGCAGACGTTTGCACGCGTATGCCGGAGGCGCCCGCTCTCCGCTTCAACGAAACGGCGCTGTCGTATGCGGAGCTGGCCCGTTCCGCCGGCTCGGTGGCCGCCCATCTTGCCTCTTTTGTCGGCGATACTTCCGACGTGTTGATCGGGATGTGCCTCTCGCGCAGCGAACGGATGATCCAGACGATCTTCGGCGTGTTGGCCGCCAACGCAGGGTATGTGCCGCTGGACCCGCAGATGCCGGCCGAACGGCTCCGTTTCATTGCAGGTGATGCCCGCCTGGCTGCGGTGATTGCCGATGCAACGACCCGCGAGCTGATTGCTTCCGTCGTCGATTGTCCGGTGCTCGACATCGACGATTTGATGGACCGCCCGGCACCTGTCGCGCCACCGGCCGATCCCCTCGCCATTGCCAGGCAAACGGCGTACATCATCTATACCTCCGGCACGACCGGGAAACCCAAGGGCGTCGTCATCGAACGGGGCATGCTGGCTCATTTCATCGCCTCGCTGGCAGGCGTCTGGGAGTGCGGGCCAGGTTGCCGCTGGACCCAGTTTGCCTCGATCAACTTCGATGCCAGCGTGCTGGAAATTTTCAACACCCTCACCCATGGCGCGGAACTGGTCGTCGTCCCCAGCGAGTTGCGCGGCGATCCCGAGGCGATATTCGGTCTGTTCAACGACCGGCACATCACGCACGCGTTCCTGCCACCCGCACTGCTGCGGCTGATGCCCCGCCGCCCTCTTCAGGATTTGCGCGCTCTCTTCTGCGGCGGCGAGGCAGGCGATGAAGACACCGTGCGCTTCTGGTCCAAGGCGGTCGATCTCGCCAACATTTACGGCCCCACCGAGGCCACGGTAATGGCCACGATCAATCACATGGGCGGTTACAAGGCCGCCAACAATCTCGGCCGTCCCCTGCGTGGTTACCATGTCTATCTGCTGGAGGCCAACGAAGAGCTGGCGCCGCTCGGTGGAATAGGGGAAATCGTTATCGGCAGCCCCTCGGTCGCCCGCGAATATCTGGGTCGCCCTGAACTCAACATCCAGAAATTCCGGCCCAACCCCTTTGGTTCCGGCCGGATCTACCACACGGGCGACCTCGGCCGTTTCCTGCCCGGCGGCGACCTCGAATTTTTGGGGCGCAGCGATTTTCAGGTCAAAATCCGCGGCTTCCGCATGGAACTGGGCGACATCGAAAACGCCATCGCCGACCAGCCGGAAGTGAGGGGCGTCTATGTCGGAGCCTTCGACCAACCCGGTGGCAAGCAGTTGCTGGCCTGGTACATCGGCCCGGGCCTGAAGCCCGACACCTTGCGGGATCGCCTCGAGGAGCGGCTTCAACACTACATGATCCCCAGTTTCATCATCCCCATCGACACCTTTCCGCTCAATATCAGCGGCAAGATTGACCGCACCCGGTTGCCGATGCCCAAGTACGACAAAGACGCTCCCGTTTCAGCGGCGCCGCTCGACGAACTGGAAATGCAGATTCGTGACATCTGGGCAGGCGCGTTGCATGTGGCGGCCACCTCGCTGGGGCTTGACAGCCATTTTTTCCATCTGGGCGGGCATTCGCTTTTGGCCGCACTGGTGTGCGCCAGGCTCTCGGCAGCGCTTGGCAACACCTTCCGTCCCAAGCAGCTTTTCGAACATCCCGTTTTTGCCGATTTCTGCGAGCAGGTGCGGGGCACGGCACCGGAACAAAACCCGCTGCCGCCGCTCACCGCAGGCGGACAAACTTCGGCCATGATCGCCAGCCGTTTCATCGGCATGATGTACAGCCGAACATTGGGTCAGCCCGACGACAACACCTACAATATTGTGGTGCGCATCGATTTTTCCAGGGAAATCAACCCGCTGACCCTACGCAGCGCCTTGCATGAACTGCTTGCCGCCAATCCCGTCTTCCGGGCTGCCTTTACCGAACAGCAGGGCCGGCTCTGGCTTCGCGCATCCGGGGATCCATTGCCCGCCATTCCGCTTGTGGACACGTCCGCCGAGGGGATCACCGCCCGGTCCGAAGCGTTACGCCTCGAAGCGCTCGGCATGACGGTTGGGCCCCTGTGGCGCGCTGAAATCCACTGCACCGCCGAGGGGAACACCTCGTTGATTTTCTGCATCCACCACGCCCTTTTCGATGGCTGGTCCTTGAATATATTCCTGGAAGAACTCGCGGCCCGTTACGAAGGCCGTGCATGCCCGCCACGCCTCACATGGTTCGACTACTGGTCGTGGGCACCATGCCTGCCCGGCAGCCAACCCTTTGCCGATTCCATCGCCTACTGGAAAAAGAAACTCGCCGGTGTTGACGCGCACACCGATTTGCCCGCCGACTCCCGCCGGAAACGGCCCGATGCCAATGCTTTTTTGCATCTGCGCATCGAACCGCAAACCGTCGCGACCCTCAAGGCCTTCGCCGATTCGCAGAACATAACGCTCCCGCCCCTGTTCATGGCGCTTTACATTGCGTGGATATGGCGTCTGACCGGCCAGGAGGAGATCGTCTGCAGCTATCCCTATGCCGGACGCGACATTCCCGGCACCGATGCGATATTCGGCGCCTTTATCGTCATGGGATACCTGCGCCAGAACGTGCAGCCGTGCGGCTCTTTTCGCGAGCTTGCCCTGGCCGTCCATCGCCAGATGCTCGATGACAAGGAACATCTGATCGCCACCCCCCATGACGCCGAAATCGCCGGGCTCGAATCCCTGAATCTCATTTTCAGCCTGCAAAGCGGCATTGGGCTCGAAGGCGGCTTCGGCGGCGCCACCTATCGGGCCGACGAACTCCCCTCCTTGACCTCCAAGGCCGATCTGGCCGGTATCTTCTACCAAAGCGGTGACGGCGCCGTCGAGGGACGCGTTGAATATGACAGCTCTCTCTTCCATCCGCAAACCGTGGCCGGGTTCCTGGACAATTTCAAGACGATCATCGACGCGGTCGCAAGGCAGCCCGAGACCCGGATCGATGAATTGGCCTACCAGTCGGACGCAACCCTTGCCCGATTCATGGACCTTGCCTGCGGGCCCCGCCTGGACCGGCAGTACCTTTCCATTCCCGCACGTTTCGATGAGGTGGTGCGGCGTTATCCGGATCGATTGGCCCTTGTCTTCGACGAACGCCGCCACACCTTTGCCGAACTCGCCGACTGGAGCGACCGCATTGCCGCCGGGCTTGCCCGGCATGTGGCTCCCGGAGACCGCATCGGCCTGAGCATGCAGAAAAGCGACGGCCTCGTCGCCACCGTGCTCGCGATTCTGAAACTCGGTTGCGCCTATATCCCGCTTGATCCCTCTTATCCACCCGACCGGGTCCGTTTCTTTGTGGAAAATGCCGCTGTCGGCCATGTCGCCGCCGATGCCGAAAGCCGCGCCGCGCTCTGTGCCATTGGCCTTGACCACCTGGATTTTATCGACCCGCTGGCCGAAGCCGTTCCACCCGCAACCCCGTTGCCCCCCGTGGCTCCCAACGCCCTCGCCTATGTCATTCACACCTCGGGCTCCACCGGTCAGCCCAAGGGCGTCATGATCGAGCACGCCAACGTCGTCCGCCTGGCGCTGGCATCCGCCTCCGCGTTTGAACTCTCCGACGACAGCATCTCCACCCTCATCGCCTCCATGAATTTCGATGCCAGCGTTGTCGAAATTTTCCCCTGTCTCCTTGATGGCCATACCCTTGCCGTCATCGCCGAGGCCGACCGCAAAGACCCTGTTGCCCTGCATCGCCGGCTGGGCGAAATCGGCGTCACCCACGCTATTTTTTCGCCCGTCGTTCTCCAAAACCTGCCACGGGAAGAAATCCCCTCGCTGCGCATGCTCGGCTTTGGTGGCGATGTACTCGACGAACGCGCAGCCGACTGGTGGTCACGGCGTACCCGCCTGCTCAGCCTGTACGGCCCTACCGAGATCACGGTCATGGCCTCGCTCGGGCAAGTGCTTCCGGATGCCAATCCGCGCATCATCGGCAGGCCGCTTGCCGGTTATCGCATGTACCTGCTCAACCGTTTCAAGCAGCCGGTTCCGCTTGGCGCGGTCGGCGAGATCTGCATTGGCGGCGACAACCTCGCGCGCGGCTACCTGAACCGGGACGACCTCACCATTCAACGGTTCGTCCTGGATCCCTTTGATCCTTCGCCCTATGCCCTCATGTACCTGACCGGCGATCTCGGCCGCTTTCTCCCCGACGGCACTATCGAATTTTTTGGACGCAACGACGCCCAGATCAAGCTGCGCGGTTTCCGCATCGAGCTCGGCGAAATCGAGGCCTGCATCGGCACCTTCCCCGGCCTGCAACATGTGGTCTGCGCCGCCAAGGGGGAAGGGGAAAATCGCTATCTCGCGGCATACTATCTCGCCGATCGGGAACTCGACGACGAAGCCATGAGGCAACATGCCGCCCAATTTCTGCCCGACTACATGGTGCCCTCGTTTTTCGTCCGCCTCGATGCCCTCCCTTCGGGTCCCAGCGGCAAGATTGACCGCAAGGCCCTGCCCGCCGTTGCCGGGAAAACCAGCACCAATCCCCCGCACGACGGACTCGAACGCCAACTCGCCGACATCTGGGAAAAAGTGCTGCGCTATCGCGGCATCGGGCGCGACGACAGCTTCTTCCGCGTTGGCGGCAATTCCCTCCTCGCCGTCCGCATGCAAGCCGAAGTCCACAAGCAGCTCGGCATCGATTTCACCATGGCCGAGTTCTACGGCGCACCGACCATCGAAGCGCTTGCCGCCGGAAAAAGCGTCAACCATATCCTCCAGGCCGTCACCGACGCACGGACCGAACTCGTCATTCCCCATCCCGCAGCCGCACCGGTGCATATCGCGGAGCATCGCCACGTCCTTCTTACCGGCGCGCACGGCTTCCTCGGCTGCTTCTTGCTCGACGAGCTGACCCATCACTGCGAAACCGTCCACTGCCTCATGCGCTGCCGCGACGAGGCCGACGGGCTTGAGCGTCTTCGCCGACAGGCTGAAAAAGCGGGGATCACCCCTGATTTCGACCGGGTGCGTATCCTCCCCGGCGATCTGGCCGAGCCGGGATTGGGACTGCGCGACGATGTCCGCCAAAAACTGGCCAACACTATCGATGCCATTGTTCACTGCGGTGCCTTTGTCCATCATCTCCATAGCTACCCCACGATGAAGGCCGCCAATGTGGACGCCACGGTCGAACTGCTCCAGCTCGCCCTTGCCGAACGCCGCAAACCGTTCTGCTTCGTCTCCACGCTTTCCGTCGCCACCGCGATTGAAGGAGCGACCCGTGCCGAAGAGGCCATTGTGCCCAATCCGCCTGTCGTCGATAACGGCTATCTGCTGACCAAATGGGTAGGCGAACAGTATGTCGCCCAATGTGCTTCGCGTTTCGGCCTGCCCGCGGTCATTGCCCGTGCCGGCAACATTACCGGCAGCAGCACCAATGGGTTCAGCAACTATGCCAACAATCATTTCTGGCTGTTCAACAAGGGCTGCCTCCAACTCGGCACCTACCCGGACATAACCGAAACCGTCGAAATGACACCCGTCGATGTGCTCGCCCGCGCCATTGCCCGCCTGGCCCTCGCGCCCCGATCCGAGCTGCTTGTCGCCAACCTGTCCAATCCGAATTCGATCAGTCGGCACGACTTCTTCCGGGTCCTTGCCGACTGCGGATGCGCCGCCCGCCCCGAACCCGCAGCCGAGTGGCAAAAACGTCTCGCCACCCTTGATGAAGACAATGGCCTCGCCCAAATCAAGGAGTTCTACACCGGCGACCTCTCCGGAGAAGCGCCGCCAACCGAACAAGCGGCGACGCTCGCCGCCCTGGCTGCCCTCGGGATCGATTTCGCCACCGACTATGACGCCCTCGTTCCCCTGTATGTGGACTACCTCAAGGAGCAGGGCTTTCTGGCATGAGCACCGCGGACAACCATACATCTCCGGCACCAGCGCCTCCCTTCAGCCAATGGAGTTGGATATTGACCCTGTTCGGCACCGCCGTTGGTGCCGGCATTCTCTATCTTCCCGTACAGGTCGGGCTGACCGGGCTCTGGTCGCTCGCCTTTCTTTCGGTTTTCCTCTTTCCGCTGATGTACTATTCGCACAAAAACGTCGTCACCATGCTTCTTGCCCAGCCGGGTGAATCGGACTACGCGAATGTGCTGGCGAGCCGTTTCGGGCACTTTTTCGGCGAAGGCGTGGTGATTGTCTATTTCCTCACCTTCTATGTCCTGTTGTTCTCCTATCTGGTGGGACTCATCGCCAATCTGGCCGATTTCCTGGCCAACACGGGGGTGACCTCCACCAATTGCGGCGGGGAATCATGGCTCAGTCTACTCGTCGTTGCGTGCTTTGCCGTGCTCTACCTGATCGGAGCCAAGGTCATTCTGCGTGTGATGAGCGCCGTCTCCTTTGCCCTGTTGATTCTCCTCTTCGGTATCTCCACCTATCTGATTCCCTTTTGGGATATCATGCCGTATATCCACAAACCATCGCTGTTCCAATTCACCGATGATATCCTCCTGGTTCTCCCCATTTTGACGCTTTCCTTTGTATTTTTCCCCGCCTTGTCCTCCATGGTGTCGGCCTTCAGCGCCTCCCGCGAGGCAAACGAGGCCAAAGGGCCGCAACGCCTGGACCGTGTCGTCCTGAAAACAACGGCGCTGCTCCTGATCTTCGTCCTTTTGTTCGTCTTCTCCTGTCTGCTCTCCCTATCCACCGACGCGTTCCAAGAAGCGGCGACAACCAATCTCAATTGCCTCGCCCTGCTGGGCGCTAAAAAAGGCATTTCGCCGGTCATCGCCGAAATCGGCCCAATGATCGGCCTTGCCGCGCTGGTGACCTCCTTCATGGGCGTTTTCTTTGCCGTCGAGGAATCCGCCCTCCAACTCACGGAGCGTTTTTTGGCCCTTGTTGTGCGACAGGGAAAAAGCGCTTGTCCGCCCTCTCGGCGAAGCAAACGGTTCAAGATATCCGTTTTGCTTGCGCTTTTTATAAGTCTTTGGATCTTGACCCTTTTTGATCCTTCCATTATGGATCTCTTCGGCCTGGTCATCTCGCCCCTGGTCGCCATTTTTCTCTTTATTTTGCCGAGTGTGGTGCTCATACGCACTCATGGCTTCACTGTGTTGAGAAAGCCATCGATTTCCCTTGTTCTGCTGACGGGTATTCTCATATTGTTTTCCTTTAAACTCGGGACACTCTTGAAAACCTTGGCCTGCTGATGCCCCCTGTTCTCGATGTGCTGAACATCTCGACCATCGATCCGGATCGACCTGGCTGGGAGCGCTGGATCGATGCTTCGCGCCTTGCCGCCGCTTCCCGTTTTCGCCTCAAGGATGACCGCGCCCGCTGCATCGGCGCGGGGCTCCTCCTGGCCCATGCGGTCCGCCGCATTGACCCCGCCTGCACCCTCCCGCCGCGACCATCCAGGGGGGCAAACGGCAAACCCTTTCTACCCGATCTGCCCCATTTTCACTTTAGCCTTGCTCATTCCGGGAAATGGGCGGTCTGCGCTGTCGCCGACCATCCCGTGGGTGTGGACATCGAACCTCTGCCGTCCATGGCCGACGTTGTCGACGTGGCCCGACGCTGTTTCACCCAAATCGAACTGCGCCATCTTTTTTCCCTGCCGGAATCCGACCGGCCCTCTGCCTTTTGTACACTCTGGACCATCAAGGAAAGCTACATGAAGGCCACGGGCCTGGGCTTCCAGATAGCACCCCAGGAACTCGAAATACGGTTGGGTCCGCCAATCACCCTGCACCGCAACGGTATCCCCGTTCCCTGCCAACTCGCCATTCCTTCTTCTCCCGAGCCCGATTACCATATCGCCCTGACGCAACTTTCGGATATGCCGCCCCGCAAGCGCAAGGATGCAATTGACATGAACAATATTTCCCTGACGAAACTCATCAACCATCTGAATTGAAAGTCATTGTTGAAGATGATATGGTCTGTCTTGTTCTTCTTGCAGGATATGTCAATCAGAGCGGATGATGGTCACGAATATGGGAACTATGTATGTTTGCCCTGTGAGACTGAGATAATCAGGAGGAAAGTAAACTGCGGGTCGTGCAAATATGATTGGGATTTCCAGTGTCCATTGATCTCGTAATCAACGAGTTTCTGTTGCGCGGCAGGCAGGTGCCGGCCGATTATCAAGAACAGGGAATGTGTAGATAAATAGAAACATCATAATATTCAAAATATGCTTGTTATCGATCAACTTAGGACGAATAATTTGGAACTCTACGGGCTGTATTGTTTCTAGGAGAATAAAATAACTTATCGTTTTTTTTGTTATTCATGCCACTTTTAAGTCATCCTGAGCACCGGAGGCATCCTTGCCTTCATTATTTACCTGAAGAGCCTCCATGTAGGATAGGGGCTGTTATCGAGAAACCACATAATTACTTGTTG
>JBFWIP010000030.1:10662-23849 GCA_050255935.1 Desulfobulbus sp. | reverse complement strand
GCGATGCAGACAGCCAGGCCGATGACCATGGCAAAAGCCCATTGGACAAAGCGGAAGGCACCGATGATGATCAATCCCAGGGAGTTGAGGACGCCACCTTCAGGAGACGCGCTGGTCAAGTAGGCCAAAAGGATAAAAATTAAGAGTACAACCGCCGACTTGATGAGCGGTGCCCGCATCATGTTTGTTTTCATCTTTTACTCCTCCGTTAGGAAACTCGCGTCCAATCACTGGGTATCACAACGTACGCATCGGGCGAAAGATTCTCCCGGCCACAATACGTGTCTCGGTTAATTCTGTGTGGTTTTAGTGTATTTGCTTGGGAACGGCAAGGAAAAATGTTGGTTGTCCGGGGGCAAGTGTGAATCGCGATTCATTTCTTTTCCCGCTTGCAATCACCTGTTTCCGTGTCCAAACCCGGGTCGGGTTCAGCCAGTGTCTGGCGGATCCAGTTGAAGGAATCCTGGATGAGGAGAAAGGCGTCGACAACGGCCGGATCGAACTGGTGGCCGACACCTTCGATGATCATTTGCACGGCTTCGGAATGGGACAATTTTTTTGCCGGGTTGAGCGTGGCGGTCTGTTCTTCGTAGGCGTCGGCCACGGCCATGATTCGTGCCTCAAGGGGAATTTTTTCGCCCCGCAGACCCTGCGGATACCCCCGTCCGTCCCAGCGTTCGTGATGAAAATAAGCAATGTTTTGGGCGACAAGTAAAAAACCGCTGTTCCGGATGCCTTCCAGCATGGTTTTGATCACGTCACCGCCTCTGCGTGTGTGGAGACGGAGCAGTGATTCCTCCTGCGGGGTCAGGCCTGTTTTTTTGGCGAGAATTTCATCAGGGACCGCAACCTTGCCGATATCGTGGAGGATGGCCCCCTGAAAAAGGTTCTGGATAAAGTTCGGGGTCAGCTTGTCCGCATATTCGGTCCGGCGTGCCAACTCCACCGCCAGGAGACGGCAATATTCGCGGATACGTTCAAGATGATTGCCAGGGGTGACGTCCCGATATTCCGAGAGTTTGGCCAGGGCGAGAATGGCCGCGTTTTCCATTTTCCGCACCCGGTTGAGCGAGGCGACCAGCCTGTGCTCCAACTCCTGGCGGATGCTGATATCACGCAGGACCAGTTGCACCCCGAGTTTTTTGTCGGCCCGCTGCAGGAGCGACCCACTGATTTCCACTTCAACAGGTTCGCTCCGGTAGGAGCGCAGGGTGATTCTCCATGCCGAGACGGTCGAGCCCTGATCGAGCGGTTGCAGCAGTTCACGCTCCACCCTGATTCGGTCCTGAGGGGCCACCGCATCCATAAACGAGGCCTGCGCCGGCAGGTCGCCCCCATAATAATGAGTGAGATAACTTTGATTTGCCTGGAGAATTTGTCCATGGGCCGTGACGAGCAGGACATCGTCGACAATGGCTTCATAGAGAATGCGGAATCGTTGTTCCGTCGCTTCGTGTTCCTCGGTCCGCCGTTTGACCTCTTTTTCCAGGTGGTTCGCCTCTTGGCTGAGTCGCTCGGCCGCCATGTTTTCTTCCCTGCGCAGCCGGTATTCGAGCCGGCGGGCGGAACTGTCCGCCCAGCTTTGGGTCGAGGCAATGAACACAAAGCAGATCATGAAAAAGAGATTGCTGAACAGACTGACCACCTCGTATTCGGAAAGCGGGCCGATCATGGTCATGGAAATCAGGTAGATGGACACCAGGGCAAAGCCGCTGATGAGTGTTTGCCCTCCTGTGAGGGGGGCGAGCGCGGTATAGATGGTCATGGCCACGATCAGGCCGACATAGTAGGGCGAAGTGATTCCCCCCATGCGGTAGACGGTCAGCAAGACAACACAGCCGGAAAAGAGATAACCGGTAAAACCGATGATCCAGGCATGGGAGCGGGATCGATCTAGGTGGTTGGCCGCCAGCAGCAGGCTGACGAAGCCGACCGCACTCAGACGATAGCGAAGAAATTCAAAAAAATGCTCTTTGAGCAGGAGGTAATCAAGCCCGGTGAACAGAAGCATGATCCCTATTCCGACCAAGAGGATGGAGTACACCCGCTGGTGATGAAGCTGCTGTACTTCCTGTTGAAATTGTCGGTCGGGATACATGAGGTCGGTGCGGTTTCTCAATCTCAATACATATGCAGGATCGGCATCTGCTGCCGGGTAAGGTCGAATTCCTGTTCCCGGCGGAGGAAGGCGGCCACCACCATCGGGTCGAAAAGCCGGTCGCTTCCACTGACGATGATGCGGCAGGCCTCTTCGTGGCTGAAGGCGTCCTTGTAGGGGCGTTTCGAGGTCAAGGCATCATAGACATCCACTAAACTGACGATACGGGCTGCCAGGGGGATATCCTCTCCTTTCAGGCCGTTGGGGTAGCCGGTCCCATCCCAGCGCTCATGGTGGTAGCGGGTGATCTCCTGCCCGAGGCGGAGAAAAGAGAGGCTTTCCGAATCCCGTTCCGCCGAGGCAAGGGCATTGCTACCGAGTTCGCAATGTTGCTGGATAATGGAAAATTCCTCTGTGGTCAATCGGTCGGGCTTGAGCAGGATGGCGTCGGGAATACCTATCTTGCCGATATCGTGGAGCATGGAAGAGATGCACAGGTTCTCGATGAAATTGTCGTTGATAATGGCGGGGGGATCCGGCGACTGGGCCAATTCCAGGGCAAGGATGCGGGTATAGTCCCGAATCCGCAGCAGGTGGGCGCCGGTGGTGTCGTCGCGGCATTCGGCCAGGCTTGCCAGGCCGAAGATGGCGGCCTGGCGTGAGGTGTCCAGGAGCTGCTTGGACTCCAACACCTGCTTTTCCATCTGTTTGGTCAGGCTGATGTCGCGGATGATCAACTGGAAACATTTCTGCGCTTCCGGCATGGCTACCGCGTTGCCGCTCAATTCCACTTCCAAGGTACGGCCCCGGTAGGTCAGCATCTGCATCTGCACTGCCCGGACCTGTTTTCCCTTTTCGAGGTCGCTGAGAATCTTTTGCTGAAGGAGGTCACGGTCCTGGGGCGGGAAAAAGTCCGCCAGCGGGCGGCGTTGTAATGCCTGGGCTGAAAGTTCCAGGAGCTGCGCCCCATGATGGTTGATCATCTGGATGAGGCCGTTTTCGTCGATCAGGACCACCAGATCGAGGATATTGTTGTACAGATCACGGAATTTGAGATCCGATTCCTCCAGCTGAGCCATCCGCTTCTTGACCAGGGACTCGAGATTGCCGGTGTAGTGTTTCAGTTCGGTGTTGATGGTATGGAGACTTTTCTGGGCCCGCAGGGAATTGAGCAGGGTCTGGATTTCGTCGAAGCACTGAACCGTGGTCACGATGACGATGCTGAGAAAGAAAAAACTGTTGTTGATGCAATAGTTGACGGCTTCCGGGTCCAGGGGGCGCGAACCGAGGTAGACGGTCAGGGCATAAATGAGATACATCGCCCCGCCCAACCCGAGCGATTGAGTCATATTCAGGGGCAGGACCGAAAATCCGCCGGCAATCATCAGCAGGATACCCACGTAATAGCCGGAACCGAACCCGCCGAGTTTGACCGTCATCAGGGCAATGACCAGGGTGCCCAAGAGAATGGCGCCGAACATCACTTCACGGCAGTACCGTTTCATCTCCGGCACGCGCAGGAGTTGCAGCAGGCCGATCAGCACCAGGACGAAGCTCAACCGGTAGGCCAGGAACAAGGAGAAGAAGGGGCGGGCGTGGACATAGTCCAGCAGCGAAAAGAAAGAGAAAAAAATCGCGCCCAGCCAGAGGCAGATTCGGGTACGCTGGTAAAACAGATCTTCCAGTTCCTGATCGACCGGCGTGTCGAGCATCCGTGCCTCTTCGATCATTAGTGCCTATTCCTTGGTGGCCATGGCAAAGAGGTTGACGCCCGCCTGTTCAACCAGGATGTCGATCCTGTCGCCGAAAGGCGTGGGCGCAAAGAGTTCCCGCAGATCCTCCTCGGTCCGGTAGATTAATTCCCATTTGAGCAGTTTGTCGAGAAAGAGGGAATCGGGGTAAAAGGTGAAATTGCCCAAAAGGAGGGTGCCGCCGGGTTTGAGATGGTTGTAGCATTGGGTGATCAGAGCCCGGAACAGGCGTGGGTCGAGGTAATCGCAGAGCCCGGCGGAGTAGATGATGTCCAGGGGCTCTATGTGGTGCTTGACACGGCCCATGGCCCATTTGATGACGTTTTCGCTCATCAGCCTGATGGAAGCGCGGTGGGGGAAGATGTTGACGTATTGGTTGGTATACTGCAGGGCCTCGGAATCGATATCCACGCAGAGTGCCTCGATGGTTTCACTGTAGTCGCAATCGGCGAGAAAGTCGAACAGCTCCCGGTTGGGGCCGCAGGCCAGATTCATGATCCGGGTCGTCCGTCCCCGGGCGTGAATCGCCCCACTGCGCTGCATCAGCTGTTCCCTGAGCAGGATGCGCCGGCCGCGGATGGCCAATGATCCGGGCCGCTGCAGGCAGAAGGCGTCAATGATCTCGCCAAGCTTGCCTTCCCCCTTGGGGATGTCGGCGTAGATGTGCTCCATCATCAGGAAATCGCCGGCGTATCCCTTGGGCTTGAAGTAGGCGCGTTCGGCAAAACGGCTGCGCATGAAGTAGGGGAAAATTTCCTTGAACACATAGCCCCACATGACCTCGCCGTAGTTGCTGCCGGCCATGATCTGTTCGAATTCCGGCAGTGCCGTGTTGAGTTCGGCCAGGACCCCATGGCAACGGGCCTCGCTTTCCGGATCCTGGTTTCCTTCCGCCTCCGCCTTCTGCAGCTTATGGGAGAGGTTGAACAACTCAGATTTAAAGGCCTCCATGCGGCTGCTGATAGTGTGCCACTGCGAAGAGTTGACCAGGGCCGCGGGCAAGGGCTTGGCCTCGGTATAACGGCTGGCATGGCGGGTGGACAGGGAGTCGGCGTAGCCGGCGATCGGCTCGCGTTCCCCGGCGATGCGGCGGAATTTGCCGCAGATGTTTTGGGTGAGGAAGATGAGGAAATCGACAAAAAGCTCGGGCTTGGCCGCCCGGAGCTTGGTCATCACCCTTTCATCGAAGATGCCCACCCGGGCCTCGCCGATGGCCTGAATGTTGCGCACCCGGGATTCTCCGTCAAAATAGCCGATTTCTCCAAAAAATTCACCCGTGCCGATTAAGGCCACCGTAATCCTGGTGTCGGCACGGTCGGTGTAACTGACCTCGACCGCACCGCTGACCAGATAGTAGAAGGCATTGGTGGCTGTTTCCGGGCTGAGAATGGGTTCGCCGGGAGAGAACTTGCGAATGGTGGCATAAACGAGAACAGAATCAAGCAGGGCCGGCGAGATGGGCGTGGGGGCGGTTGTCATGGCGTGT
Organism: Desulfobulbus sp.; assembly: GCA_050255935.1. GTDB lineage: Bacteria > Desulfobacterota > Desulfobulbia > Desulfobulbales > Desulfobulbaceae > Desulfobulbus. The sequence goes on along the minus strand of JBFWIP010000030.1, from coordinate 18,514 downwards.
CCTTTGAAAGGTGGTGGGGCGATTGAAAAGGAAGGAATGCATGGGAACAGGATCAGAAAGAGGTGATGAGGCCGATGGTGACGGCATGGGCGCCGCCATCGGTGAATGTCCCGTCTATCCCTTGGCTGTTTTGTACCGATCGGGTTCGGGTGTGATGGTACATGTAGGATAGGCCGATTTCCGTGGACGGCGAGTAGCGGTAGCGGATACCGGCGCAGTAGACGGTGGCGTCGGTATCCGGCAGTTCAAAGCCCAGGGTCTGGTCGGGCACAGGGGTTTCGTCGTAGGTGAATCCCAGGGTGGTGGTCCAGCGGTCATTCCAGTCGTAGGTCAGGCCGATGCGGTAGGCGTTGGTATCGTTCCAGTTTTTGGCGATGGCATTGTCGAAGACGGCAAAGGGCGTGCCAGAGAAATCCCGTCCGTATTCAAAGTCAATCTCTTCGAAGGAGCTCCAAAAGGTACGGTCCCATCCCAGTTCCACGGTGAGCCGGTCGAAACTGTACGAGGTCGCCAGGCTGAATACCGCCGGGAGGGTGACGTCGAGTGCGCTGGATCCTGAATGAAAAAAGAGCGGATATGAACCCGCCATTCCCCTGAGTTCCCCGCTGCCGGACAGGGTGAGCTCGACCTCGGAACGATAGGTGGCGGCGATGTGCCATCGGTCGGCCGGCCGCAGGCTGAGGGCGAGATTGTACGCCAGCTGGGTGTCCGAGGCATCCAGGGACTGGCTGGTTGAAGTCAGCGGGGCAAGGGAAAAGGTCGGGGCGGTGAAGTCATTTTCCACCTCGCCCTTGCCATAGATGAGACTCACGCCTCCCCCTAGGCTGAGCCAGTCGTTGACCTGGTAGGCCACGGTCGGGTTCGCCTCCACCGTGATCAGGGAAAATTTTTGGGAAAAGGCGCGAGGGTAGGGCTGTTGCCACTGTTTGGACAGGCCAAAGGGGTAGGTGAGGGAGAAGCCGAAGCGGAAATTGCCGTACCGGGGGGAAACGGCATGGATCAGCGGCATGACGAACAGTTCGCTGTCCGAGTCGCCGTTCAAGGACGGCGAGCGGTTGTCGGTATAGGTGATCGAGGGCAGATCAAGCATGGTCAGGCTGGTTTCCGCTTGCCATTGGTCAGGCTGGAAGGCCATGTTGGCCGGGTTGTAATAACTGGCGTCCGGGCCGGGCGTGTAGGCGATGTGGGCACCGGAGAGACCAACTGCGCCCAGGGATTGGTTGGTGATCCGAAAACCGGAGGCTCGGGCGGAAGACGGCAGGGCGGTCAGGTTGAGGCACAATCCCATGCAAAGGACGCCGCAAGCAAAGGTGCTGGCCCAAACCTGAGGTCTTTGATAAAGGGTCATGGAATCTCCTGCAGTGAAATATCGTCCTGGTTCAAAGAAAGAAAAGCACCTTGTTGATATTATAGCGATTATAGCATTGGGTCAAAAAGTAAAATAGATAATACTTTAACAATCACTCTCAAGGAAGGGGCATGGCTTTGTTTGCCGTGTACTCCGGAGAGCGGTGGGGAAAGGAATACGTATTCCGATAGTGCGTCGAATTTCGCTCAGTCTACAAGGCGGTTCAAGTTGTGCATATCAAGCATGTGCACAACTTGAAGGATCGGATAATTGTTTTTTCCGCGACCCTAATGGGAACGAGCGGCAGCAAGACAGAAAGATGACCTGATCGGTTGGATCGGGCCGCTCCTGAATTAACAGTTGCGCGGTTGTTGAGCTGGCGTTTGAAGAATGGCGCTTTCCGGAAAGCGCTTTTTGCCAAAGGGCACCTACGGGTTTTTTTTATCGTTTGTCGTCAAATGGGCGGTTATTCTTTGAGGACAATCCGCAGACTGCCCTCCCGGACATCGATGGCCTCGACCCCGTCGGCAAAACTTTTCCAGAAACCGGGATCAGTGCCGAAGGTTTGGATCAGATCGATATTTTTCAGGCCACCCAGCCAGGCATTGGGCAGGGGCACGCCCATGACCGAAATGCCGCGCAGGATGACCACCGGCCGCCCCTGGCGAAAAGCCATCTCCGCCCCGGCCCGCACCTTGAGGACCTTGCCGCCCATGATGGGAAAGTCCGGATCCACCGGGATGAGCAGTTTGGCGCTGATCAGGTCCTTGGAGAAATCCACCACCATCCGCTGCGCAAGGTCGATGTTTTGGCCGATCATGCCGTTGATTTCCCGTTCACTCAAGCGGATTTCATGGGAAGCGCCTTCCTCGCTGTAGGGCTCGGGGGTGAGGTCGGCATCGGCTATCCGCGAATCGGGCCGGTGAGCTGCGGTCGATCGATCACCCCAGTGTTCGAACCGCTCCAGCTTGCGTTCCAGCCGTTGTTCCTCGGCATGGCTGAGCACCACCGGCTCAAAGGGTTTCGGGAACAGCCAACTCTTGATGAGGAAAAGGGTGGCCAGCATGGTGAGCAGCATTGCCGCGAGAACAATGCCGAACACCTTGGCCGCGGACAATCCGGTCTTTTGCGGGGCAGGTTCCATGGGTAACTCCCTGGGGTGTAGATGGATTTCTTTCTATACGACAGCCGCCCCGCCCTGTCAAACAGAGATGAAGCGGGCGAACAAATCAGTGAAAGAGCGGCAGGAATGCAATTTTTTCAACGGTGATCCATCGTTGCCCTTCCCGTAACGGGTTGCAGGCAAGGTGTTTCGTGTCTTGGCCCAGCCCGTTCGGGTGCTCCATACGCTCCGCCATGTTCGAGTTTTTGCGAGTTTGTCGATTATTGACTTGCACCCCGGCGCAATCTTCGGTAAGTGCATCGCACCTGCTGTCAGGCTTGAGAATTTCAATGATCTTGCCGTGCCCCCAAAAGCACGGAATTTTGCCTGGTAACAACAGTGGATGGTAAAGTGCCAAACAGCGGTTTCGAGATTTTTTTGTCCAAGAATGCCAAACTTTCCAAGGGATTTTCAAGGTGGTGAACGGCTATCTTCTTTTTATTGTCAGTGTGCTTCTCCTCGGCTACCTGCTGGAATCCGCCGTGGCCCTGCTCAATCTCCGTTGTCTTTCCCCGCTTCTGCCGGAGGAGTTTGCCGACGTCTTTGATGCCCGGGAATATGCCCGCTCCCAGGAGTACACCCGGGCGACCACCCGTTTTTCCCTGGTGCAGTCGAGTTGCAGCCTGGTATTTACCCTTGTCTTCATCCTGGCCGGAGGATTCAATCTCCTTGATCTGGCGGCACGCCACCTCGGGTGGGGATCGATCATCACCGGCCTGGTGTTCACCGGTTTGTTGACCCTGCTGACGGCCATCGTGCACCTGCCGTTTTCCCTCTACTCGACCTTCGTTCTTGAGCAGCGTTTTGGCTTCAATACGACCACATGGAGCACCTTTCTCCTTGACCAGCTCAAGGCAATGCTTTTGGCGGTGAGTCTCGGGGGGCCGCTATTGGCTGCCATTCTCTGGTTTTTCGAAACCAGCGGCCAGTCGGCCTGGCTCTACTGCTGGCTGGCGGCGGCACTCTTCACGCTCGTTGTCCAGTTCCTGGCACCCGTGGTGATCATGCCGCTGTTCAACAAGTTTACGCCGCTTGAGGACGGCCCGCTGAAAGAGGCTATCCTCCGTTATGCCCAAAGCCGCCAGTTTGCCCTGCAGGGGATTTACACCATGGATGGCTCCAAACGCTCCACCCGGGCCAATGCCTTTTTCACCGGTTTCGGCCGGTTCCGGCGGATCGTCTTTTTCGACACCCTGATCAACAAACTGGCCCCAAACGAGCTGCTGGCGGTATTAGCCCATGAGATGGGCCACTATAAACTGCACCACATCCCCACTATGATGGCGCTTTCCACCCTACAGATGGGGCTGATGTTTTTTATCCTCTCGCTTTTTCTCGGCAACCAGGGGCTGTTCGCCGCCTTTGGCATGGAACATGTCTCGATCTATGCTTCCCTGGTCTTTTTCGGCTTCCTCTACAGCCCGCTGTCCCTGCTTCTCGGGATTGGTTTCAATATCTTTTCCCGCCGCAACGAATACCAGGCCGACCGTTACGCGGCCCAAACCCTGGAAGACGAGAACGGCGAGGAAGCCCTGATCAGCGGGCTGAAAAAGCTGAGCGTGAGCAATCTCAGCAACCTGACGCCCCATCCGTTGAACGTGTTCCTCAATTACAGCCATCCGCCGGTCCTGGCGCGGATCGAAGCCCTGCGGCAACAACACCCCCTCGGCGCCAATGGCTGATTCCCTGCCGGTCGACAGCCGTCTGCACGCGGCCTGGCTCAGCCAGTTGGTCCGGGAGTACCGGGATATCTGCTACCAGTATCGGATAGACCTGGAACTGCCGATCCTGACCATCAGCCGGAGCCGCAAACAGCTGGGCAGCTGGTCGGCCGGGGAGCGGATACTCAGCCTCAGCCATTTCCTTATCAGCGAACATCCCTGGGCCCTGACCCTCCAGGTCCTCAAGCACGAGATGGCCCACCAGATCTGCAGTGAACTGGATGGCCGCGACGATACCGGTCATGGCCCGTTGTTTCGTCAGGCCTGCGTCCGGTTGGGCCTGGATGCCGCCTTTCACCGGGCCGGTGCCGATCTCCGTGAACAGCTGCCTGCCCTTCAGCCGGGAACGGCGGCCACCGAACCGGGCCGGCAGGTCATTGAAAAGGTGCGCAAGCTCCTGGCCCTGGGCGAGTCGGAAAACGAGCACGAGGCCGCCTTGGCCATGCAGCGGGCCCGGGAACTGCTGGATCGCCACCGCTTGGATTTTGCCGGTCTGGCTCAAGAACGACAGTTGGTGCACCGCACCATCAACACCGGCAGCCGTACCCTGCCTTCCCATCGCAAGGTGATTTGCGCCCTGCTTGAATCCTGTTTCGGCGTGCGGGTGATCTGTGCCTCGCTGTACGAGCCTTTTGACGATTGTACGCTGAAGACGATCGAATTACTGGGGCCGGAAGAAGATGTGGCCATCGCCGAACACTGCTACCATTTTCTTGAAAACCGGTTGGTGGTCTTGTGGGCGCAGAACCGGCATCGTTTTGCCGGTGGCGGGCTGCGGGCCCGCAAGAGTTATTTTTTGGGGATCCTGGCCGGGTTCCGGCAGACGTTGCAACGCGCCGGCACGGTGAGCATGCCGTCCACGGAACAGGGACCGTTGCCCTCGAATCTGCCGGTTGTGCAGGCGGAGGAACGGCTGGATGCCTTTGTCGCCTGGCGTTTCCCCCGGTTGAGCCGCCGCCGGGGCCGGCCGGTCACCATGCATGGGGAAGCTTACCGCCAGGCCGTGGCTGCCGGTCGTGAACTGACCCTGCACCGGCCCGTCGATGGGGAGGAGGGGGCCACACGGCTTCTGGAATGAGTTCGTGTCCATCCCAAAATGGTCTTTTTGCCCAATTTCTGCGTTCTGCTCAAGATTTTATCCTCGGAATATTAGTTATATGCCTGCGGTAAAATTTTTCACATGCCTTGATCTTGAACGAAAATCCTTATTTCTGGACAGACACGAGCCGGGCAATTGTTAGGGTTGGAATAGTGCACACTCCCGGCCTTGACGCCGGGCTTTTGGGTTGAGTATAGAAAAGCAGCATGTTGTTGAAGGAGGAGAGGGTTGGTTCATTACGCCATGGAACGTTGGAATATCAACAAATCATCGGACCTGTACGGTGTCACCGAGTGGGGGGGCGGCTATTTTTTTGTGGCCGAAAACGGCGACATGATGGTGATGCCCGCTCCCGGCGCCATCGACCGCGCGGTGAGTATTGCCGAAATTTCCCGGGGGATTCGCGACCGAGGCTTCGATATGCCGGTGCTGCTGCGGATTGAAAATATCCTCGATGCCCAGATCGCCAGCCTCAACGAGACCTTTCGCACGGCCATGGAGGAACTCGGCTACAAGGGCTCCTTCATGGGCGCCTACCCGATCAAGGTCAACCAGCAGCAGCAGGTGGTGGAGAAGATCGCCCAGTTTGGCTCCCGGTACCACCATGGCCTGGAGGCCGGTTCCAAGGCCGAATTGATTGCGGCCATGGGCATGATGCGCGACAAGAAGGCGGTTCTCATCTGCAACGGCTACAAGGACGAGGAGTTCATCGATCTGGGGCTCTACGCCACCAAGATCGGCTTCACCTGCATCCTGGTGGTGGAGATGCCCGATGAACTGCCGCTGATTATTGAGCGTTCGAAAAAAATGCAGGCCAAGCCGATTCTCGGTATCCGCATCAAGCTGTCGGCCCAGGCCGGCGGCCACTGGTCGGAATCGGGCGGGGAACGCTCCATTTTCGGGCTCAACACCAGCCAAGTCATTCAGGCGGTCGACCTGCTGGCCAGTGCCGGCATGCTCGACTGCCTCAAGCTGGTCCATTATCATCTGGGCTCGCAGATCTCCAATATCCGCGAGATCCGGACCGCGGTCAACGAGGCCTGCCGGGTCTACGCCGGTCTGGTCAAGGAAGGGGCCCAGGTCGAATATCTCGATCTTGGCGGGGGGCTGGCCGTGGATTACGACGGTTCGCAATCCAACTTTCTTTCCAGCCGCAACTACACCCTCAAGGAATACTGCACCGACATCATCGAAGCGGTCATGACCTCGCTGGAGGATGAGAACATCCCCCATCCGGTGATTATCACCGAATCGGGCCGTGCCCTGGTCGCCTATTATTCGATTTTGCTGTTCAATATCCTTGATGTGACCAAGTTCCAGACCGATCCCCTGCCCGATAGCCTGCCCGAGGACTGCCCGCCCCAACTCGAATACATGCGCCAGGCGCTCAAGGACCTGACCATCCGCAACATCCAGGAGGTGTTCAACGACACCACCTACTACCGGGACGAAACCAGGCGCCTGTTCCAGACCGGCAAGATCAGCCTGCGCGAACGGTCGCTGGCGGAGCGGCTGTTCTGGACCACCATCAACGAGATCAACCGGCTGACCATGGACCTGAAAAATCCGGGGGCGGAACTCCTTGACCTGGACCGGGTGCTGTCGGATTTTTATTACTGCAATTTTTCCGTGTTCCAGAGTCTGCCCGACTCCTGGGCCATTGGCCAGCTTTTCCCCATCATGCCGATTCACCGGCTCGACGAGGAACCCACCCGCAAGGGCATCCTGGCCGACATTACCTGCGACTGCGACGGCAAGATCGACCAGTTCATCGACAAGCGCGGCGTCAAGCGCTACCTGCCCCTGCACGAGTTGAAGCCCTACGAGGAGTACATCCTCGGCGTGTTCCTGGTCGGCGCCTACCAGGAGACCCTGGGCGATCTCCACAATCTGCTGGGCGACACCAACGTGGTCACCATCCGCATTCAGGAGCAGGGCGAATTCGAGTTCGTCAGCGAACAGGAAGGCGACACCGTGGCCGAGGTGCTCTCTTATGTCCAGTACGATCCCAAGCGGCTTTTTGTCCGTTTCCGCGAAACAGCCGAACAGGCGGTGCGCGCCGGCAGGATCAGCGCCCAGGAACGGCGTCAGATTGTCGAGGCCTATGAAGCCGGCTTGCGCGGGTATACGTACTTTGAACGATAGATTGGGCGCTTGGTGAGACGGTGCTCGGAGCACCGTGAGTGGCCGTAAACAGCGAATTCCCTCTCGGCCATGCTCTCTAGGGAAAGGGAAGACCAGTACAATCGAACAGACCAAACGCCTGCGGGCCTATTCACCTGAAGGAGAATTTTCATGTCCCATGTCCTCATCATAGGCGCCGGCGGTGTCGGCTCCGTCGTTGTCCATAAATGCGCCCAGGTCAGCGAGGTCTTCAGCCAAATCACCCTGGCCAGCCGCACCCTTTCCAAGTGCGAGGCCATTGCCGCCTCGGTCAGGGAGCGCACCGGCGTGAGCGTGGCGGTCGAGAAAGTCGATGCCGACAATGTCGGTGAAACCGTGGCCCTGATCAAGCGGCTCAA
>JBFWIP010000030.1:0-10562 GCA_050255935.1 Desulfobulbus sp. | reverse complement strand
GCCAAGATGATGCTGCAGGGATTGTGGAAACGGGCCGGCGTATGGAACATGGAAGAGTTTGATCCGGATCCCTTCATGGAGGACCTCAACAAGCACGGCCTGCCCTGGGTGGCGGTCGAACCGTGATCCAAACCGGTTCGGCGCCGTACAACGGCCGATTGGCCTGCCGTTTTGATCCGGCGCAGGTGGCCACGCCTGCCTTTGTGGTCGATGAGGGATTGCTGGCGGACAACCTCGCCATCCTCGCCCGGGTCAAGGAGGCCACCGGCTGCAAGATCCTGCTCGCCCTGAAATGCTTTGCCATGTTCAGCGTCTTCCCGCTCCTGCGGGGGACGCTTGACGGCGTCTGCTGCAGCTCGCCCCATGAGGCGCGGCTCGGCCGGGAGGCGTTCGGCCGCGAGGTGCATAGCTTTGCCGCCGCCTACTCCGAAAGCGATATCGGGCAGTTGGCCCAGACCTGCGACCACCTGGTGTTCAATTCCTTTGGCCAGTGGCAACGGTTCCGGGGCCTGGCCGGGGAGAAGGCGCAAGCCGTGGGCCGTACGCTGGCGTTCGGATTGCGGATCAATCCCGAGCACTCGGAGGGGGCCACCCCGATCTACGATCCCTGTGCCCCGGGATCGCGGCTCGGGATCCGCAGGAAGGATTTCCGTATCGACCTGCTCGAGGGCATCATCGGCCTGCACTGGCACAATCTCTGCGAGCAGGATGCCGATTGCCTGGAGCGGACCGTGGCTGCGGTGGAACGTGCCTTTGCCGACATCCTTCCCCGCATGGCCTACGTCAATTTCGGTGGCGGCCACCATATCACCCGGCCCGGCTATGATGTCCAGCTGCTGATCGATGTCGTCAACCGCTTCCAGGATCGATGGGGCGTGCAGGTCTATCTCGAGCCGGGCGAGGCGGTGGCCCTGAACAGCGGTTATCTGGTGGCCACGGTGCTCGACGTGGTCCGGGCGGACATGCCGATTGCCATCATCGATGCCTCGGTGCCCGCCCACATGCCCGATGTACTGGAAATGCCCTACCGGCCGCATATCGTCGGCTCCGCTGAACCGGGGGAACAAAACTGGACCTGCCGTATCGGCGGGCTCTCCTGCCTGGCCGGTGACGTGGCCGGGGAATATTCCTTTGCCGCGCCGCTTGTTCCCGGCGATCGGCTGGTATTCACCGACATGGCCATCTACACCATGGTCAAGACCAACACCTTCAACGGGGTGCAGCTGCCCTCGATCATCCGCTATCAGCCGGAGAGCGGCACCTTCACGGTGGTCCGCCGTTTCGGTTATCAGGATTTCAAAACCCGTCTTTCCTGACCCTTCCTTTTTCGGAAGGGTCCATCCGTCCTCTCGTCCCTCCTTTGTGTGGTCACCTGCCCGCGATCAGCCATTGACAGAACTCCTGGCGGTGGATAGGCTTTTCAGTAACTTTGCCGTTAAACCGGCCTGTTGGGACCATTTTGCGCACAGGATGAGACAGCATGGCCAACTCGCAAAAAAAAAAAATCAAAATGCGGGAGCGACGATGATGACGGATATGCTGTATACGCCCAAGAGTGAGATCGATGCACGCATCCGGCTCATTCAACCGACCCTCGATCAGCTGGGCCTCGATGGCGCCCTGATCATCCACCACACCAACCTGTTCTATTTCAGCGGGACCTCGCAATCGGGTCACCTCTTCATTCCCCGGTCTGGGAAACCGTTGCTCATGGTGCGCAAGAGCTTCGAGCGGGCCTGCCGGGAATCGCCCATCGAGGACATCCTCGATGTCAAGAGGCTGAAGGCGATCCCCGACCTGCTCAAGGAAAAGGGATTCAGCCTGGAAAATATCGGTCTGGAACTCGACGTCATCCCCTACAATACCTGGCAGTTGTATGCGAACGTCTTCAAGGAGACCAACTTTTGCGATATTTCCGATGGAATCAAGCGCATTCGCACCGTGAAGTCGGCCTATGAGGTGGACCTGCTCCAGAGGGCCTGCGGCGTGCTCGACCAGGTCTTTGCCGAGGTGCCCTCCTGGCTGCGTGCGGGCATGACCGAAATCGAACTGGCAAGCCTGTTCGAGGCCGGCATGCGGCGGCGCGGTTACGGCGGCTGTTCCAAGATGCGCGCCTTTAACCAGGATTTTTTCATGGGCAACGTCACCACCGGTGCCAGCGGCGCGGCTCCGACTTATTTCAACGGTCCGGTGGGCGGCTGCGGTCTTACCCCGGCCAACAACCCCCATGGAGCGGGCTGGAAGGTGATCGGCAGAAACGAGGTGATTTACATCGATTATACCTGTGTCATCAACGGCTATACCGCCGACGGGGCGCGCATGTTCGTTATGGGCGATGTTTCGGAGTCGTTGCGCGAGGCGCATGCGGCGGCCCTTGAAATCCAGGCGGCCCTGGTGGCCATGATCCGGCCCGGGATCCTTTGCGAGGAGGTTTATGCCAAATCAATGGAACTGGCCGGGCTGTTGGGTCTGGAACCCCATTTCATGGGGATCGGCGAGGACCGGGTCCGCTTTATAGGCCACGGCGTCGGCCTGGAACTCGACGAATACCCCATCTTTGCCAAAGGGGTGAAGATGCCTCTGTCCGCGGGGATGACCTTTGCCCTGGAACCGAAATTCGTCTTTGCCGACGGAGCCATCGGTACGGAGAATACCTATGTGCTCACCGATGACGGCCCCCGGGTGCTGACCCGGGCGCCGGAGGGTATCATCCGGGTCTGAACCCCCTGAAAACAAAGCCTGTATGGCTGTGGATCGCTGGCCGATTCTCCGCTTGACTTCTGGAGAGAACATGCAAAAGTAAAAGAAGTACACTTCCTTTACCTTTCCCTCTACCATTGGAGAAAACCGCCCATGCCTGCACCTTCAGGTGTGCAACCGGTCGACGTTATGCCCCGGAACGCCGGATACATAGGGTTCCAAGGCGATATCACCGCTATTGCTTTGGACAACATTTTTCAACTGTTCGATTTCGCCGGATTGAGCGGAAAACTCGAGGTCCGCTCTCAAGAGAACGACGGTATCTTTTTTTTCACCGAGGGTGTGTTTACGTACGGCACCTTGCGGATCAATCCGCGCCGGATCGGATCAATTCTCCTTGAAACCGGAGTCGTCACCTCGGCCCAGCTCGAGGAATGCCTGCAGTTGCATGAGCGTTCTGGACAACAGCGACCACTGGGCCAGATCTTGGTCGACAAGGGATATGTGGACCCCCAACTTCTCGGCGATTCCCTGGAACGCCAAATCAAGGAAGCCTTTTTTGAAACCCTGGCGTGGGAGCAGGGAACCTTTGTCTTTTATCCGGGGGAAGAACCCGCCCCGACAGTCGCGCAACTGCAGGAACGGGTGGACCGGCTGCTTCTGGAAGGGATGGTCTATCTGGACAACCTGACCGATTCTTGATTGCCATCGTCCTGTCGACAAAAACGGGAAAGGGGGGCGTGCTTCACTCCCTTTTGTTTTCATGAAGCCCGGCCATTTTGCGATCGTTTTCGTCAAAAAACACGAAAACGATCGCTTGGCATGGCAGGAAATGAGCCGTGCATCCTCAGTTTTTCTGTCTTTTTCCCGCTCTGATTTCGTTGGTTGGCTCAAAAGGCCACTTTCTGTTCGATAATCCGCCCTCCCTGTAGTATATGAGCAATCGATTTTGCACATTTTCCGGATCTTTCGTCGTCCCGGGGAACGATTTTGTCCGCGGCGGTTTTTTCCCGGAAACAGCCTTGCAAAAATGCCAAGAGTAGGTAGTCTTCCACCCGGCGGCTTGTCACTCCGCGCCGGGGTGCTTTCAGGTTGCGTTGTTTTGAATTGTGATTGCTTCGCAAGAAACCGGACAAGGGGTAACTCTGTGTCGACAAACCAGTTTTGCGAAGCAGGAAAGATCGTTTTCGCGCCTTTGTGGGTGAACGATAAAAGTCACTGATCACAGGGAGCATTCACGGGACGTATGGAGCAGGAAAGAATCTTCGAGCGGTTGTTCCAGGTACTCGATCGCTATTTCCGGGAACGGGAGACCGGCAGCTTTGTCGATTACCTGGATCCTGATGAATTGCGGCAGCGGTTGCATCTCGAACAGCAGGATGAACAGGGTGACTGGGACGCGCTCTTTGCCTGGGTGGAACAGTATCTGGCCCATGCCGTCAAAACCAGCCATCCGGGCTATGCCAACCGGATGTGGGCCGGCGCCAACCCGCCTTCGATGATCGGCGAGATGGTTGCGGCGATCACCAACACCTCGGCCTGCACCTATGAGACCGCGCCCGTTTCCACCCTGATGGAAAAATATATGTTGCAGGCCATGCTTGACCTGGTCGGTTTCACCAACGGCTGCGGCCAGATGACCACCGGTTCGAGCAACGCCAACATGATTGCGATGATGGCGGCCCGCAACAACATTGCCCCGGAGATCAAACAGCGGGGACTGTTCGGACGGGCGGAACTCTTTGGCTTTGTCAATGCGGATGCCCATTATTCCATGGACCGGGCAGCCAATGTCCTTGGCCTTGGCTCCGAGCATCTGTTGAAAATACCGGTGGATGACCACGGACGGATGCAGGTGGCTGAACTCGAGCGGCGGATCGCCGAGGTGGTGGCACAGGGCGGGGTGCCTTTTTGGGTGGCTGCCACTGCCGGGACCACCGTCCGCGGTTCCTACGACCAAATCCTGCCATTGCTTGCATTGCGCGACCGCTACCGGTTCTGGCTGCATGTGGACGGCGCCTGGGGGGGGGCGGTGGTCCTGAGCGAATCGCTCCGCACCCGTTTTTTGCCGCACCTGGAACAGGCGGATTCCTTTACCTTGGATTTTCACAAGATGTTGGGCACGGCGCTGATGTGCAACGTGCTGCTGTTCAACCACCGGCCCTATATTCTTCGTGAGGTCTGCAGCGCCGGTGATGAGAGTTATATTTTTCGGGACGGCGACAACGGAGAGGTCCGTGATCTGGGTACTATGTCCCTGCAGTGCGGTCGGCGCGTCGACAGTCTCAAATGGTTTCTCGACTGGAAATTTTACGGACAGGCCGGATTGGCGGCACGGGTGGGAAACTACCTGGAATTGTGCCGGTATGCCGAACGACAGGTGGAGCAGGCCGAGGAATTGGAGATGGTGGTGCCCCGGGAATCGTTCAATATCTGTTTCCGCTATCGGGTGCCGCAGGGGGTGCCGGTGGCCGCTTTCAACAAGGCCCTGCGGGAACGGATGCACCGCACCGGCCGCTCCTTGGTCGGCACCGGGCTGGTCAACGGCGAACTGGTTCTGCGGTTGCTGATCACCAACGTCAATATCGATGAACCCCGTATCGACGCTTTTTTCCGGGCGGTCATCGAGACCGGCCGTGAATTGCTGGCCGAAAGGAGCGGCCCGGAGAGTACGCAATAACGAGGAAGGCATGAGCGACAACGAATATCTGGTCACCCAAAAGGAGGCAGCTGATTTTCTCAATGTCTCCACCAAATCCATCAGCCGTTACCGAAAACGGGGATTGCCGTTCAAGCTGATCCTCAATCCCTCGACCGGCAAGCAGGAGGTCCGCTTCCGTTATGCCGATCTCGAACGATGGGACGAGGGGCGCCAGTTGTTGGCCACCTATGCCCGCGATGGCGAGGAAGCGGCTGAGACAGCGTTTCGTCCGACCGGAGGGGGATCGGCCGGTGTACCGGTAACGGTTGCCGGTTATCTCGATGACCTGCTCATTGCATACAGGGACCAGATCGATCTGCTCAAGAGTCAGTTGGAAGATATGCGCGCCCAACTCGCCCGCCGTGATCGGCAGATCGATGACCTGATGCGGTTGATGGTCGGGCTGCAGCTTGAATACAACCCCCTGCCTCCTGAAACCGATTCGGTCACGACGCTGCCGTCCCAGCCCGAACCTTCTGACGTACTACCGCCGCAGATGGAGGTCAAAAACGACGGAATATATGAGGTGGTGGAGCTGGCGCAGGCTGAAGTCATTTCTGCGGACATGGGTAGGTTAGAGCCGGAAATCACCTCGTCTCCGGCAGGGGAGGATGAAAAAAAGGTCTTTTCGCGGGAGGAACTCTCCCGTTCCATCCAGCGGCTTCGTGCCAAGGGAAAGAGCTACGAGGAGATTGCCCGTGGCCTGAACCAGATCAATGTGGCCACCCTGTCCGGCCGACCGCAATGGGGCGTGCTTGAGGTGCACAGCCTGCTACCGCCTTTGGTGCCCCACCCCCTGGAAGATGTCCTCGGCGGGAAGGAGCCCGGTTGAAGAGGGGCTCAGCCGCCATGCGGGAAATGGGCATCAACGGTGGCGGCTGAGTGATCCAGGTTTACGCTTCCAGGGTGAATTTCCAGGCACAGAACCATTTGTCCGGATGTTCGTCCGGCGGGCAGCCGACGCATTCGGTGACGATGCGCGAATCAATGGTGCTGGCAAAGGTGGGATATTCGACCATGCCTGCTGATTTGCAGGGGTAATCAGGCAGGCCCTTGCGTTTGCGGGCAGCCTGCACGCGGCAATTGTTCATGTAGAAGATGATGCAGTTGTCGCCCACATCCTCGATCGACTGTTCGTTGATAAAGGCGTACATCCGATAGGCCAACGCCTTCTTTAGGGCGGGGATGCCGCCGTTTTCCGGCAGATTGAGCAATGTCTTGATCCGCGTTGCCTCAAAGGGGGAAAACCGGGTCCAGCAGGTATCGTTGCATCGCTTGGCATCCCCCATGCCGAACTGTTTTTCCACTGCCTGAAACCAGATGCCGTCGTTGGCCAGCCAGTTGATGCTCAGCTTTTCGATCAGGTCCACCAGGGCCTCCCTGGGCAGGTTTTGCAGGGCGGTGGGCAGGCCGTTTTCCGTGGGAAATCCCAGGGTTTTGCCCAGTCGGTCGACCTGGTTGGAGAAACTTGCCTGCCAGACCTGGTTTTCAACCTCCATGGCCTTTTTCATGCCGACCTGATGCGCCACCTCGGCAAACCAGGCACCGTAATGAACCACAATGCGGCGGAACCCATCCAATGCCATCCGCACCAGCATTTCGTTGTCTGCCTGTTCAGAGATCGCCTTGCCTTTGCTCATCCACACTCCTCCTCTTTGGTTGCTGTTGATGTTGTTGACTGCCGCGTTCTTCTGACAGTGTGTGACGACCCGATACCTTTTTGTTTCGGTCCTTTTTTCCCTATCCTCAGGTGATGTTTTCCGGGGGGCGCCGGGCTTCAAAGCTGAGTTGCATCCCCGCCATGCCTGGTCGGCAATGTTTGCCAAAGGCGTGCCGGAGTTGCTCCATCGCTTCCTCGCCGGTGCAGTGGCAGGGAATGATAGACTCCGGCTCCATGCGGTGCAAGGCCTGGATGGTCCGTTCCATTCGCCTGCGGTCGGCGTTGACCAGGTGAAAACCGCCGATAACCGCACGGATGCGCTGGCCGGGATTTTGCCGTTTCACCTGCTGCAGGGTGTTGATCAGGCCGGAATGGGCGCAGCCGACCAGCACGATCAGCCCGGAATCCGTGCCGATCCAGAGCGCCAGGTCATCATCCACCGGATCGGGGCGATGCCCGGCCTGATCGAGGAAAAAGGGGCCGCCGGTGTCCTCGAAATCGGTTTCGCGGAGAATGGGGCCGGTCAGGCCGATGCCGGGAGCCAGCAGCATCGGCTGCTGTACCCAGTGGAGATGTTCCTGGGGGAAGCGATCAAGGGCGGCCATGGCCGCGCGTGGCATCTGCAGGGATTTGGCCTGATGGTTGCGGATCGCATACCGGGGATGGACCGCCGCCGGATGACAATAGAGGTCAAAGGAGTGGCAGTGGTGGAGCAAGGGTCCCAGGCCGCCGCTGTGATCGTAGTGGCCGTGACTGAGAACGACGGTGTCGGCTGCGGCAAGATCGATGTTCAGGGACTCCGCATTGGCGAGCAGGACTTCTCTCTGGCCGGTATCGAAGAGAAGGCGCCGGTCGCCGGTATCGACCCATATCGAGAAACCGTGTTCGGCCTCCAGTCCGGCGCCAGCCTCATTGTCAACGAGAATGGTGATTCTGATCTGCCGGGGCTTTGTCAATGCTGTCATGGCAACCTCGTCGCATGAATTTGCCTTCGGCCCTGGCCATCAATTGTCCGTCGCATCGCAGTTCAGCCTGCAACTGGTACAGCGGCGGGCAGGCGAAAAGCAGCCTGGCCCGAAGTTCCAGGGGGACGCCGCAGGCCACCGGATGGAGGAAGCGGACTCGGAGATCACCGGTCACCGCCTGGATGGATTGGTGAAACAGACAATGGGTCATGGCCGCGTCGAGCAGCGAGCAGATGACGCCGCCATGAACTTGGTTATCGTACCCCTGTAAGTCCTTTCCTGCTACAAAATTGGTGGAAACCTCTCCCTTTGTCTCGGAAATGAAGGAAAGCTTCCACGAATGGGGATGCAATCCGCCGCAGAGCAGGCAGTGGTCGTGGCCATTGGAGCTTTCCATCGGATTGTCTACCGGGCAGGGGCAAAGTCGCGCAGGCCGAGTTTCCGGGCGGTGGCCTCGTCTACCTCGTCCTGCCAGCCGTTGCGGGTATTTTCGATGCAATCGAATTTGGCGCAGTAGGGCTTGATGTCCAACAGCGGCGTGCCGTCGAGGATGTCGACATCGTCCAGAAGGAGCCTCGTCCCTTCAATGCCGACCAGTTCGACGATGCTCAGACCGATGGCATTGGGCCGGCAGGGGGCTCGGGTGGCAAATATCCCCCGAGGCACATCTTGGAGAAAGGGCTTGACGATCAGTTGGACCGGCTCCGCCCGGTGCAGGTGGGTGATGAGGTAAAGATGGGAAAAACCGGTCAGGTCCTGGAGCCCCTGGCCGAACTCCGGCAGGATCTCGGCCCGGCCCTGGCAGCCTTTGGCGTAGGTCGGTTGGATGGGGGTTTGTTCGGCCATCGTATGTTCGCTGCGGATCACGCCGATGGGGAAGAAGGAAATGCCTGATTGATTCATGGATCCACCTGCCTGGCAGCATGCCTGATGTCGGAGTTATAGAGCGTGTTCCGCTACGGCTCGGGAATGAAAGAAGCATGAGGGGACATATCTGGCATTGCATTAAGCAATCTTGATACCAGGAGGCGAGGTGCAGGATGAAGCGGCAATCTGGCCGAACTTTCGTTGTTTGGTTTTGCCGTGGTCCGACGGTGTCTGCTGAGAGTCGCATTGATGCGTTGTGATGTGGAATTGTTCAGTAGCGTAAATGCAACTCTGTCTGCATCCCTGAAATACATCCCGGACAAGATGAAGCGTCGGGGATGCGGCATTATTCCCTGGAAAATGAGAGGGCTTATTCGTACAATGCCGGCAAGATAAACGGTCAACAACGTCATGCGTTTGCGGCTTGACCATCATTGTGCGTTCATGCAAACCATCGCCAGATCAACGTCTTCTCCTCGTGCCCTCCTGTCGCTGCAATCCATGGCCTGCGATTTTTGGGGCGAGACCATCGATATTGAATTTCCAGGAAGAAGGGGAACCTTTTGAAAATTCTGAACATCCTCGGGAGCCCGAGAAAAAACGGAACCAGCTGCCGTATTGCCCATGCCTTCACTGAAACTGCCGCCGCCTATGGGGCCACGGTGAACGATTATCAACTCAACCTGATGCGCTATCGCGGCTGCCAGGCGTGCGAGGGTTGCCATACCCGTTCGGATCGCTGTGTTCTGCTTGATGATGTCACTCCGCTGCTTGAGGAGATGTATAGTGCGGACATCGTCGTGTTTTCCTCGCCGATCTACTTTGGCGACACCTGTGGCCAGTTCAAATCGTTCTATGACCGGATGTGGTCGTTGGTCAATACCGATCAGGCCAACGATGCGGAGCACAGCAGCCGCCTGCCGCCCGGCAAGATTGCGGTGTTGATCCTTACCCATGTGGAGCGTGCGGGTGTGTACAATGATGTGGTGGAACGTTACACGACCTACTTGGAACTCTATGGTTTTGAGGTGCGCTCCATCACCGCCGGCGGATTGCCCCTGCAGTCCAACTCGGACATCGACGAGCACCAGGGCGTGGCCGAGCAGTTGGCGCGGGAGTTGCTCCGCGGCGAATAAACTCGGGCGGTGTTTCCCCTCATTGCGGGCCGGGGATCGCCTCCAGGACCTGATCGGCGTAGGCAATGACCGTCGCGCTGTACCGGGCAAAGCCCAACAGGTTCCGGCGTAAGCGGGAAAATTCCGTTTCCGGCAATACGTTTTGCGCCCGCAACGCCAGGAGCAGCATCAGGCTGTTGTAGTGTGGATGCTCAAGCCGCCGGGCCTGGCGCAGTATCCGGCCATCCTCCGAGAAAATCGGCACATTCAGGGCTCTTGCCGTCCGGACGACCGCCTCGTCTACCGTTGCTGCGGGCGCCGAGGGAACCAACCGCATATCCGGTGGCCGGCGGCCGAATTCGGCCACCACCTGGGGGATGAGCACGAGTTGCAGCCGCTGGCCGACCAGCGGCAATATTTCCAGGGCCTCCAGATAGATCAGGGTCGAGGTGTCGGCGACCCCGCCACCCAGGCCCTGCAATTCGGCATACATTCGTTTCAATGCCCGGTCGTTTTGTCCCTGCGGCTCCATGTGCATCCCTTCCTCACCCTAG
>JBFWIP010000029.1:19424-23956 GCA_050255935.1 Desulfobulbus sp. | reverse complement strand
GGCTGCGCAGCCGGGGCTGCATCCGCGCGGCAAAGGGATAGAGGCCGGCCATGGGAAAGCGGGCGCCTGCCTGGTCGGTGATCGACTGGCAGAGATACATGAAGCCGCCGCACTCGGCATACACCGGTCTTCCGCCCTCGGCAAAGCTGCGGATCTGTTCCCGCATGGCCCGGTTTTCGCTCAATGCCGGGGCGTGCAGTTCCGGGTAGCCGCCGCCGAGATACAGTCCCTGAAGCCCCGCCGGCAGTTCGGTATCGTTCAAGGGGCTGAAGAAGACCAGCTCGGCCCCGGCCTCGCGCAGCAGGTCGAGGTTATCCTCGTAATAAAAGCAGAAGGCGGCGTCGCGGGCCACGCCGAGCCGCACCGGTGCGCCCCGTTCCACCAAGGGGGCTGCGGGATTTTCCGCCACCTGTTTGCGCTGACCGGCTATGCGGAGCAGCAGGTCCAGGTCGAGATGGGCTTCGATCAGGCCGACCAACTGTTCCAGACCCTCGCCCCGCAGGGGGTGCTCCTCGCCCATGTGGAGGCCCAGGTGGCGGGAGGGGATCGACACCGCCTCGTTGCGGGGCAGAAAACCGATGATCGGCAGGTCGCAGTGGGCCGCAATGGCCTCGGCGATCATCTGCTGGTGCTTGTCCGAGCCGACCCGGTTGCAGATGATGCCGGCAAGGGGCAATGCCGGGTCAAGGGTGGCAAAGCCGTGGGCCACCGCGGCCACGCTTTCGGCAGCCGAGCGGACGTCGATCACCAGCACCACCGGCAAGGCAAGCGTTTGGGCGAGCACCGCGGCCGAACCTTCGCCGCCGTCGAACAGCCCCATCACCCCCTCGACCACCGCGCAGCCGCAACCGGAGCCGTTGCGCGCGAAGCTGCGGCGGACGAAATCAGCCCCGCACATGCGCACATCGAGATTGCGCGAGATACGTCCGGTCACCATCCGGTGCAGGCTCGGATCGATGAAGTCCGGGCCGCACTTGAAGGGCTGAACGGCCAGCCCCCGACGGGCCAGGGCCGCCATCACCCCCAGGGTGAGGGTGGTCTTGCCGCAGCCCGAGTGGGTGCCGGCGATGAGCAGGGCGGGAAAACTCATAGGTAGGGGATTCCTTTCTGGGCGTAGTCCGGATAGAGCAGTGATTTGACAAAGGCGATGCCGTCGAGCAGCTCCATGGTCGGCCGGGAGACCATCTCCTCGGCGACCAGGAACACCTGCCCCTCACGGACCGCCTTGATCACCGAAAAGCCGGGTTCGTTGATGATGTCGTCCACGCTGACCGGGTTCATTCGTCCGCTTTGGGCCAGGTAGAGATCGATCTGGTCAGCCTTGGCCAGGATCCGTTCCTTGCCGTAGGCCGCGATGTTGGTCTGGCGCATGCGGTCGGCATCCGGGGCCACGTTGATCCCGCCCGCGGATTCGAGGACGAACATGGCCATGGAGGTCGGGGCAAAGGTCTTCATTTGCCGGTGAATGGCCTCGAAGTAGACCCGTTTGCGATTTTTTTTGGGGATCACGCGCAGGGAGTCCTTGATGGCGGCCAGCCGTTTGTTGAAGGTGGCCACCATGTCGCGGGCCTGCTGCTCGCGGCCGGTCAGTTTGCCCAGGTCCATCCAGTAGTGAAACAACTCCGAGGTTTCGGTCGGCTGGAGCGAGACCACGCGGACGTTGTTTTTTTCGAGGATGCGGACCAGGTTGGGATAGCCGCGGCTGATCATCGGCCGGATCAGGACCAGGTCGGGATTGAGGGCCAGCAGCCGTTCGGGATCGTCCTGGAAACGGACCACCGGGCACCCGGGGAGTTGATGGTCGCCGGGACTGCAGGCCACGATCTGCTTGTCGAGGCCGAGCTGGATCAGGTTGGCGGTATGGGCCGGATACAGCGAAATGATTCGCTGAAAGGGCTTGCTGAAGACGATGGTCCGGTGCTCGCTGTCGGTGATCGAACCGGCCCATGCCGGAACGCTCAGGAGGAGGACCAGCCACAGGGCGGAAAAAAAGGCTGAAATACGCATAGGGTAAAGGGGACGTCAGGGATTGAGCGGCAGGCGGAAACTGACCTGCCGGCAGTTGGTAAAGGCATTGGGGCGGACTTCGGCTTCGACACCGTAGACCGCGGCGATATTTTCCGGTGTCAGGACCTCCTCGGTCGGGCCCTGGCAGGCAATCTTCCCGTTTTTGAGGAAGATCAGCCGGTCGCAGAAGAAGGAGGCCAGGTTGAGATCGTGCATCACCGTCACCACCTGCTGCCCTTGCTGCTCAAAGCGGCTGCGGATCAGGTGGAGGATCTCCAGGCTGTGATGGATATCGAGATTGGAGGTGGCCTCGTCCAGGAGCAGCACCTGCGGCTTCTGGGCCAGGGCCCGGGCCACGGCCACCCGTTGTTTTTCACCGCCGGAAAGACGGGTCACCGGACGCCCTGCCAGGTGGGTGATGCCGGTGAGTTCCAGGGCCTCGTCGATCAGGGCCTGTTCCGCCTCGCTGGGGGCGGCAAAACGGTGCAGGTGGGGATGGAGCCCCATTTCCACCACTTCGCGCACCGAATAGCCGAAGCGGACCATGAAATCCTGGGGCACCAGGGCCAGGAACCGGGCCAGCTGCTTTTTGGGCCAGGACTCCAGCGAACGGCCGAGGAAATCGATGGAGCCTGAAAGCGGTTGCAGCAAACCGCCCATGAGGTCGAGCAGGGTGGTCTTGCCGCTGCCGTTGGGGCCGAGAATGCCGTAGACGCAGCCGCGACGGAGTTCGAGGTTGATCTCGTCGAGGACCGGGGTGCCGTTATAGCCGAAGCGGACATCCGTCAACCGCCAAAGGAGGTCTCCTTGTTCAGAAATCGCTCTTGCCATCCCGCTGCCGCCTTTTGAAGAGAATACAGAAAAAGGGGCCGCCCAAAAGAGCGGTCAACACGCCGATCGGCACCTCCACCGGCAGGATCGCCCGGGTCAGGGTATCGGCGATCAGCAGCAGCAGGCCGCCGCTCAAAAACGAGAGCGGAACCAGCAGGCGGTTGTCCGGGCCGACGATATGGCGCAGCATGTGCGGTACGATCAGGCCGACAAAACCGATGATGCCGGAAACCGAAACCGCCAGCGCGGTCATCAGGGTGCTGACGGTGAGCAGGATGGTGCGCAGGCGGACGGTGTTGATCCCCAACGAGGTGGCGGCCCGGTCGCCGGTGGCCATGATGTTGAGGTCGCGACTGTAAAAGACCGCCACCAGGGTACCGGCCAGGGCGGTGGGCACCAGCAGGCCGATGTTGCTCCAGGAGGCGCCCGCCAGACTGCCCATGAGCCAGAAGATGATCAATCCGACCTGCTCGTCGGCCAGGAACTTGAGAAAGCCGATTGCCGCCGAGAGGATGGCCGAAACAATCACCCCGGCCAGGATCAGGCTGGTGGAGGAGAGCCGGCGGTCACCGGCGGCCAGATAGAGGACCACCGCCAGGGTGGCCACGCCGCCTAAAAAGGCAAAAATGGGAATCGACGCCCCGGGCGGCAGGTTGAGACCCAAAATCTGGAGCACGATCACCAGCGAGGCGCCGAAGGCGGCCCCGGTGGAGATGCCCAGGGTATAGGAATCGGCCAGGGGATTGAGGAGGATGGCCTGGAACACGGCGCCGCTCACGCCCAGCAGGCCGCCTACCAGTACCGAACAGAGGATGCGCGGCATGCGCACGTCGGCCACCACGGTGGCGGCCACCGGATCCAGATTTGCCGGATGGACCTGGCCAAGCAGTTTGGACCAGAGAATGGCGAACACATCGGGAATGGAAACCTGGAGAAAACCCAGGGTTGCCGAGAGGGCGATTGCAAACACCAATGCCGCAATCAGGGGGAAAAAAAGCATGGCGCGGCGGTCCAAAAACATCAGCGCAGTTCCACTCCGGCCTCTGCGGCGGCCTCGGTCACATGGTTTACGAAGATCGGCGCCACCTGGGGGCCGAGACCCTTGACCTCGGCCATGACCTCGAACCCTTCGCGTTTCAGGGTCGATTGCCAGGAATCTTCCTCTTCCCCGACCAGGTCATTGACGGCATGATCGCCGGCAACGATGAGAAAGGGCTTGAGCAGCACCCGGCGTATCCGGTGCAGGCGCAGGTTTTCCATGACCTCTGTCAGCGAGGGAAAGCCCTCGACCGTGCCGATCAGGGTGAGCACATCGGGATGAAGTTCGCGCATCCGGGCGGTGAATTCAAGATACAGGCCGCCGGAGGGAAAGTAGTGGTTGCCGTGGCCCATGTACACCAGGGCGGCGCCGTGGCTTCGGGCCAGTTCCGCATCCGCGGCCAGGGCCTGGGCGGTGATGCGGATATCGTCGGCATAGGCGTGCTTGAGGTCGTAGGTGCCGAGCAGGGGCCGGCCGAGGCCGATGGCCTGAAAGGGGCGCCAGCGCGGCTTCATGGTCCGGATCGAGAGCAGTCCGCGCACATAGGCGGCGAGATCGTGGAATTCCTCGGCCGGTGCGATATGGGTGGGCTGGACCACCAGCCGGCCATAGCCCCGGTCCTGGAGGTTGGCGATGGTGGCGAGGATGCCCTGCA
>JBFWIP010000029.1:8307-19324 GCA_050255935.1 Desulfobulbus sp. | reverse complement strand
AGCAGTCCGCGCACATAGGCGGCGAGATCGTGGAATTCCTCGGCCGGTGCGATATGGGTGGGCTGGACCACCAGCCGGCCATAGCCCCGGTCCTGGAGGTTGGCGATGGTGGCGAGGATGCCCTGCACATGAAGAATTGCATCGGGAATTTCGGGATGACGGGCGAGGTAGGCCGGATCATCGCCCCGGCGGTGCCAGATGCGGCGGATCTGGTTGGAGGTGAAGGCCAGTGCAACCGGAGTCCGGGGATAGGCCTGCTGCACGGCGGTTTGGATGGCCAGCAGATCCTGCAGGGCCGATTCCACCGTCGTCCCGAACATGGCCAGCACTATAGCCTCGTTCTGTTGCATTGGAATTCCTCCAGTGGTCGAAATACGGAACCGGGCGGTCTTTGCCTTGCCCGCTCGCACCGCCCAATCGATCCGAAAAAAAAATCCCGGACCATGTCGCATGATCCAGGATGTCCCTTTTTTACCGCTGGAATCTTTGCCCGGCCATGTTGCCGTACAGGACGGGGCACCTGTTCAGGCAGGTCTTCTGACTCCCGGTTCAACCTCCTTCCGCGCCTTCCCGTTTACACAGTGGCATGCTGCGGAATTCGTCCCCGGTTACAGCGGCGGGCCCGTTCCGGCATTGCACCGGATTCCCTTTTCATCCGTTATCGACGGACACCTGAACGATGGTGCCGCCCATGGTACCTGCCGTACCCGGCGAAGTCAAGCCGTGAATTGTGAGGGATTCGCAAAAAAGCCAAAATTACAGAACCATGCATCGCAAAAACAAAGGGTTGCGCAGCGTGGAACGGTATGGCCGACGCTTTTGGCGCGAAGAGCGATCATCGGTCCTGCGGCACAAGAACGGGGTGCCCCGGATGCCCGTGCCCGGGCACGGACATCCGGGGCAATGGCCTCAGGCCGACTCGAATTTGATCAGGACCTGATCGGCCTCCACGGCCTGGCCCTTTTCGACCTTGATCTCGGCGATCACCCCATCGATCGGCGAGCCGACACCGCTCTCCATCTTCATCGATTCGAGGATGACCAGGTTCTGGCCGCGGAAGACGCGTTCGCCCTTCTGGACCAGGACATCGACCACCAGACCCGGCATCGGGCAGAGGAGGACATTGTTGAGGGCGTTGTCCTTCTTTTCGGGCATGTAGCTCATCATGGCCCATTCCTTGGGGGTGTAGACCTCGAACAGGCGCGACATGCCGTTGAAGGAGATGAGCATGAACGACTTGTCGAACTGGATCCGGAACCGGTAGGCCTGGCCGTTGATCACCAGCTTGAGGCGGCGGCGGAAAAACTCGAAGAAGGGGATTTCCACCTGGTAGAGGTTGCCGTCCACGCGGATGGTACAGGTCTGGCCGGAAACCGGGGGGTTTTCCAGGGCGACATTGAAGAGATCG
The DNA here is from genome assembly GCA_050255935.1 of Desulfobulbus sp. Lineage (GTDB taxonomy): Bacteria > Desulfobacterota > Desulfobulbia > Desulfobulbales > Desulfobulbaceae > Desulfobulbus. Next base: position 17,916 of record JBFWIP010000029.1, on the reverse strand, counting down.
TTTTCGCAACGCACCATGTACTGGGGAAAGCGGCCCAGCTTCCGTTCCCCGCCGATGTTGGACACCATGTGCCGCATCGATTCCCGTACCGCCACTTCCCGGGTATGGTAGATCAGGGTCGCCACCAGGGCGGAGAGGCGCAGGTAGTGGTTCGCCGGTGAGCGTTTGGACTTGCCGCCGTCGAAATGCTGCTCGATAAAGGCGGTGCTGAGATTGCCCTCGGCGAACTCGGGCAGGCAGAGCACGCTGGTGGCGAAGTCGATGTTGGTGGACACCCCCTCGATATGATAGCCGTTGAGGGCCTCGATCAGGCTGTGGCGGGCGTCTTCCCTGGTCTTGCCGTGGCAGATCACCTTGGCCAGCATGGAATCGTAGTAGACATCGACCTTGCCGCCGACATTGACGCCGGAATCGACCCGGACGCCGGTGCCGCGCGGAGCGGCGTAGCGGGTGATCATGCCGGTGGAGGGGATGAATCCCCGGCTCGGATCCTCGGCGCAGATACGGGCCTCGATGGCCCAGCCGTTGAACCGGACCCCTTTCTGGTCAAAGGGGAGCATTTCGCCGCTGGCGATACGCAGCTGCCATTCCACCAGATCCATGCCGGTGACCATCTCGGTCACCGGGTGCTCGACCTGGAGGCGGGTGTTCATCTCCAGGAAGTAGAAGTTCTGGTGGGTATCGAGGACGAATTCCACCGTGCCGGCGTTGACGTAATTGGCCTTGCGGGCGAGATCGCAGGCCGCCTTGCCCATGCGTTCGCGCAGTTCGGGGGCGACAGCCGGCGAGGGCGACTCCTCGATCACCTTTTGGTAGCGGCGCTGGATCGAACATTCGCGTTCGCCCAGGTGGATGACGTTGCCGTGGCTGTCCGCCAGCACCTGGATTTCGATGTGCCGGGGCTGCTCGATATAGCGCTCGACAAAGACCCGAGTATCGTTGAAGGCCTTTTGGGTCTCCTTGCGGCTGGCCGCCAGGGCATCCTTCATCTCCTCCGGCTTGCGGACAATACGCATGCCCTTGCCGCCACCTCCGGCCGCCGGTTTGAGCAGGATCGGGTAGCCGATCTCCTCGGCCAGGACAATGGCCTCCTTTTCATCCTTGATCGCCTCGATGTGGCCGGGGATAACCGGGACGCCGGCATTCTTGGCCAGTTCCTTGGAGGTGATCTTGTCGCCCATGACGTCGATGGCCTCGACCGGCGGACCGATCAGCACCAGCCCCGCATCCTTGATCGCCTGGGCGAAGTCGGCCTTTTCCGAGAGGAAGCCGTAGCCGGGATGGATGGCCTGGGCGCCGGTCTGCTTGGCGGCGGCGATGATCTTGCCGATGTCGAGGTAGGACTTCTGCGACGGCGATTCACCGATGTACACCGCCTCGTCGGCGAGGTGGCGGTGCAGACTGCGGCTGTCGGCGTCGGAGTAGACCGCCACGGTGCTGATGCCCATGCGGTTGCAGGTACGGATGATACGAATGGCGATTTCGCCGCGGTTGGCGATCAGAATTTTATCAAACATAACCTACCTCACAGGGGAATGTTTCCGTGTTTGCGATCCGGGCCTTTGGTCTTCTTGCTGTCGAGCATCTGCAGGGTGCGGATGAGATGCGAACGCGTATCCCGGGGGAAGATGACGTCGTCGATGTAGCCCCGCTGCGCGGCGAGAAAGGGGTTGGCGAAGGTGCGCCGGTATTCCTCCATCTTCTCGTTGAGCACGGCCTCGGGATCATCGGCGGTGTAGATCTCCTTGCGGTGGATGACCTCGGCCGCGCCCTTGGGACCCATGACCGCGATCTCGGCGGTGGGCCAGGCATAGTTGACGTCGCAGTGGATGTGCTTGGAATTCATCACCAGGTAGGCGCCGCCGTAGGCCTTGCGGATGATCACGGAAATGCGCGGGACCGTGGCCTCGGTGAAGGCGTAGAGCAGCTTGGCGCCGTGGCGGATGATGCCGCCGTGCTCCTGATCCGGGCCGGGCATGAACCCGGGCACGTCGACCAGGGAGATCAGCGGGATGTTGAAGGCGTCGCAGAAGCGGACGAAGCGGCCGGCCTTGAAGGAGGCGTCGTTGTCGAGAACACCGGCCAGCACCGCCGGCTGATTGGCCACCAATCCCACGGTCTGGCCGCCGAGACGGCCGAATCCGCAGATGATGTTGCGGGCGAATCCGGCATGGACCTCCATGAATTCCGCCCCATCGAGGATGGAGTGGATCAGCACATTCATGTCGTAAGTCTGGGTGGAGTTGGTCGGCACCAGGAAGTCCAGGGCCGGATCGGTCCGGTCGGCGGCGTCGCTGAGATCGAGGATGGGGGCGCGCAGTTTATTGTTGGAGGGCAGGTAGCTGATCAGCCGCCGCACCTCGCGCAGGGCGAGCACATCGTTGGGGACCGTGAAGTGGGCCACGCCGCTCTTGCTCGAATGGACACTGGCCCCGCCCAGGTCCTCGGAGGTGATGTCCTGATGGGTGACGGTCTTGACCACGCTGGGGCCGGTCACGAACATGTAGGAGGAGTCCTCGACCATGAACACGAAATCGGTGATCGACGGGCTGTAGACCGCGCCGCCGGCGCAGGGCCCCATGATGCAGGAGATCTGCGGGATCACCCCACTGGCGCGGACGTTGCGGTGAAAGATCTCGCCATAGGCGGCCAGGGCATCTACGCCTTCCTGGATACGGGCGCCGCCGGAGTCGTTGAGGCCGATGAGCGGTGCGCCGACCTTGACCGCAAGATCCATGACCTTGCAGATTTTCTGGGCATGGGCTTCACCGAGGGATCCGCCGAGAACGGTGAAGTCCTGGCTGAAAACGAAGACCTCGCGGCCGTCGATGGAACCGTGGCCGGTAATGACACCGTCGCCAAGATAACTCTTTTCCCCTCCCAGACTGGAGCCCCGGCCGATCTTGAGCACGTCGAACTCTTCGAAGGTTCCGTCGTCGAGCAGGAGATCCAGCCGTTCACGGGCGGTCAGCTTGCCTTTTTTGTGCTGTGCCTCCAGTTGCTGTTCTCCGCCGGCGGAAACGGATTCCGCCCGCAGCCGTTCCAGAGTTTCCAAGGTTGCCTGGTATTGTGTATCCATATGATCCCATTACCTCGTGGCGGAATCTTCCCGTGCCCCAGAAGAGAGACCGGTCAGATTCACTGTTATTGGTCTGTATGGTCCGTCGACCTTTGGCCCGGCGGAAAGTGCCGGTGGCCGATATCCCCGGATGGAGTGGCCGTTCCTGTCGCGTTTCAGCCTTTCGGTACGGTTAAGCCCGGATTTCTCATCAGTTCAGGCGGTGTCAGATGCAAAGTTTTTTGCAATGAATCAGAGTCGATTCTATTCATTGCAAAAATACTGCAGAAGATGGCGTTGCCTGGATTGACCACAGGTGAGCATTTTGTTGCAATTGCGCAAGCTTGGTTTTGCATTGCATCCGTCTGTTTTTTTGATGTTTATGTGCAATGGAGACAAAATGCTCATGAGAAGTCCGGGTTAGGAGAAGCGGGGTGAGTCCTCACGGTGAGTGGGGCAACCCGATGATCACGGGAGAAGTAATTTAGCACAGGGAGAGGGGGTTCGTCTGTAAAAAAATAGGGGTATCAGGAATAGTTCCTGATACCCCGTTCGGTCGAGCATCACAAATCCGGAAAGGAGGGTGACCGCTATCCCATGAGAAAGCTCCAGAGAATACCGGCGCAGACCGCGGAACCGATAACACCCGAGGAGTTGCAGGCCATGGCATGCATCAGCAGAAAATTGGTGGGGTCGGCCTTCAGTCCCATCATATGGACCTCGCGGGCGGATCCGGGCACGGCCGACACGCCGGCGGCACCCAGGAGCGGGTTGATCTTCTCCTTGAGGAAGAGGTTCATGAATTTGGCAAAAAGCAGGCCCGAGGCGGTGGCGATGCTGAAGGCGATGGCGCCCAGGGCAAAAATACCCACTGATTTGGCGTTGAGGAAGACATCGCCCTGGGTCGAGGCCCCGACCGTCAGACCGACCAGGATGGTGGCGGTGTCGATGATGGCGTTGCGGGCGGTGTTGGCCAGGCGGTCGACCACGCCGCTCTCCTTCATGATGTTGCCGAAAAAGAAGGGGCCGAGCAGGGGGATGGAGGCCGGGGCCAGGAAGGTGCAGAGGATCATGCCCACCACCGGGAAGATGATCAGCTCGCGTTTGGAAACCTCACGCATATTCGGCATGCGGATCAGCATTTCCTTCTTGGTGATCAGCAGTTTCATGATCGGCGGCTGGATGATCGGAATCAGGGCCATGTAGGAGTAGGCGGCAATGGCCACCGGGCCGATGAGGTGCGGGGCCAGCTTGGCGGTGAGGAAGATCGAGGTCGGGCCGTCGGCACCGCCGATGATACCGATGGAGGAGGCTTCAGGGGGCGTAAAGCCCAACCCCAGGGCGCTGAGATAGGTGAAGAAGATGCCCATCTGCGCGGCGGCGCCGAGCAGCATCAGCTTGGGGTTGGCCAGGAGGAAGGAAAAGTCGGTCATGGCCCCCAGGCCGAGGAAGATGATGGACGGATAAACGCCGCTGGTGACCCCGAAGTACAGGTAATGGAGAACGCTGTTCGACTCGTAGATGCCGATGCCGAATCCCTTGAAAAAAGGGATGTTGCCGAGAATGACGCCAAAGCCGATGGGCAGGAGCAGCAAGGGCTCGTATTTTTTGGCGATGGCGAGATAAACGAGAAAGATCCCGACCACCATCATGATCAGGTTGCGGTAGTCGGCCAGGCCAAAACCGGTGTTGTTGATAAATTGCAGAAAAAGATCCATGTTCAGTTCCCCCTTCTATGCAGCAGGTGATGGTCAAATTTATGCGATATAGCGGAATATGCCGTCGCCCAATGGATGCAGCTTGCCGGATTCGATCAGGCAGCGGATGGAGAGATGGGGATGGGGGAGATGATATTTCTTGGCCAGGACGTACAGTTCGGCCAAGTCAAATTCCGGGTCCAGCTCCTCAATCAGAGGCTGGAGGCGGGTGATGGTGATGGTCAGGTCCGTGGGGCATTCGGGAAGCGGTGGGATGACAGGTTTTTCTTCCGGGACGACCTCGACCTTGACTTTGGGCGGCCGGTCGATCAGGGCAACCAGTTTGTGCAATTGGGAGATGATAAAGGAAAGCGTTGCCAGTCCGCAAAAAACGATGCAGGCACCGGTCGCGGCAGCGACCCATCCATTGTGATGTGAAATCGCTTCGAACCCAATCAATTGAAACCTCCTTCTGCCAAATATTTATTTTTGAATCCCAACAGAACGTTGGGGGAAGAAACTTCTGACGAGAATTCAGCACCCTCTACTTACACAAATTCCAGCTAAAGTCAAATTGTTCGTGATTTGGTGCACCAGGGGCTTTGTTGAAAACTCCTGGAAACCACGGCATTTTCTGCGCTTTATTTTGGTGAAAAAATCAGATCGGCCGGAAGCCGGGCATTGCGTAAAAGTGCCGATGCACAGGCGGCGATCATGCTGGTTTGCATTTTGCCGATTTAAGGTCACGCCGGGTGCGACAGTGGGGGAATGACGTTTACGCGGAGCGCCTCCACATGAGCTTCGGTGGTGCAAATCGGCCGCTTTTGCCATGCCTGGTTGGCACTCTTTTGGGTTTTTGCGAGGCCGTCAAATTAACGTGGTCAACTGCAATATAAATGTGGTACAGAAAGCCTCGACAGAGAAAGGTTGATAACCGGAGAACGCATCAGAACTGCGTAAAGGTCGGCGCCTTTTGCGAAAGCCAGAGGAAGCCCAGTTTATCCATCCGTTTGAAGAAAGGAGACGATGCATGCAACTGTTCGCCCGCGACATCATGACGAAGAATTTTGACACCATCTACATGGACGCTCCCGTGGAAGAGGCGATCAAAAAAATTCTCAATGCGAAGGTGCGGCCAACCGGCCACAAGACCGTCAGCCTGATGGTGGTCGACTACGACAGCGGCCTGGTGGGAACAATCAGCATGTACTACATCCTTTATCATTTGCGGCCCTCCTACCTGAATTACGGCATCGACGGCAGCGAACTGAACTGGACCGGCGACCTCGATGAGTTCGTCGCCGAAGTCAAGCAGAAGAAGGTGGTGCATATCATGAACGACAACGTGCTCAGTTGCAGCCCGGACGAACCACTGATGTCCGTGCTCGACCGCATGATCAAAAACAACCTGCGCCGTATTTCGGTGGTCGAAAACGGCCGCCTGATCGGCGTGGTCTACATGTCCGATATTTTCTACCACCTGTTTGCGGAATAAAAAAAGCCGGCGACCGCATGGCCACCGGCTTGAAACGAAGACGAGTCCGGATTGTTGTTTCTCAATAAAATCGCGAAAACGACGGGTTGAGTTTCGTCCTTTGTTGTCTTTTGTTGGTTGAGTCTTTCGCGAGACCGCGTGGCTTAAAAGTTGAATACCTTGGCCTCGGCAGCCATGTCGATCAGGTGGGGGCCGCCGTCAAGGGCCATGTTGGTGTAAAATTTTGCCTCATCGAGTTGCCGGTTTTTCGCACAGGGGGTGCAGATGCCGACCTGCACCTCGTTTTCCACGAGGTAGGGCAGGTAATCGTTGACACAGTCGCCGGTCACGGTTTTCTGGCTGCCGTCCTTGTCTTTGATGGCCCAGTCAACCCCGCTGTCGATGAAGAAGAGGTTGACCTTGTGCCCTTTGGAATGGGCGATCTTGGCGAATTGAAAACAGCGTGTCGCTTTTTCGAAATCGTTATCCCGCAGTACAAAAAGAAAATTTGCCATCCTGAGTCCCTCCTGAATTTTCAAAAAATCAACCTGAACGGGCCGGAATCCCGGCTCGGCCAATGCGCTCCTTGCACGGTTTACGCCGTGTCCAACGGTTGATCAGTACCAGGAATGCTGCAGGTCGGCAATGGGAAAGAAAACAAGAAGTTCACCGTGATGGGAACCAAAGACCACATTGGGGGAGTGCCACGAATGCAGCCCCCGCAACTTTCCCCGCCACCATGGCTGCGTAACCCCCACCTGCAGACCCTGTGGCCGAAGTTTTTTCGTCGCCGTCCGTGCCTGCCCCTGCGGCGGGAACGGCTGGAACTCAGCGACGGCGATTTCATCGATCTGGCCTGGGTGCGGGAAGGGCAGGGGCCGATCGTGCTCATGATCCACGGCCTGGAGGGCAACCTCCGCTCCCACTATGCCCTGCCGGTGCTGGCATCCCTGGCCGAATCCGGGTTCCGTCCGGTGTTCATGTACCTGCGCGGATGCAGCGGCGAGCCCAACCGGCTGCCCCGGACCTATCATTCCGGCGCGGTGGAGGACCTGGCCGAAGTGCTGGCCCTGCTGCAGGACAGCGACCGTCCGGTGGCCGCGGCCATCGGTTTTTCCCTGGGCGGCAACCTGCTGCTGCGTTACCTGGGAATCAGCGGTGAGGCGGCCTTGCTGCAGGCGGCGATGGCGGTTTCCGTGCCCTTCGTGCTCGGCGATTCGGTGCAGCGTCTGGAACAGGGGCCTTCACGGATCTACCAGCGTTACCTGATGCATCGGCTGAAACGCTCCTACGCGCAGAAATTTGCCGCCATCCCCTCGCCGCTCCGGGTCGATCTCGACCGGATTCATACCCTGTGGGAGTACGACCAGCAGATCACCGCGCCACTCAACGGCTTTGCCGGGGCGGACGACTACTACACCCGGTGCAGTTCCATCCATTATCTGCCGCGGATCACCGTGCCGACGCTTATCCTCCACAGTCTTGACGATCCCTTCATGTACCCCCATGACGTGCCCGGGCCGGATCAGGTCGGGCCGGGGGTGCGGCTGGCGATCCAGCCCTACGGCGGTCATGTCGGCTTTGTCGAGGGGCGCCTGCCTTGGGCGGGCGAGTGCCTGATCGACCGCCTGGCAACCTCTTTTTTTCACGAGCAACTGGAATATCCGGCAGCTTCAGTCTGAGGGCCCGACCGCGCGGGTCATCTCAACCGCGGCCAGGGCATCGTCGGGGTCGAAAATCTCGAAACAGACCAGCCTTTCCCGCCGTAACAGGGGCCGCGCCAGATCCAGGGTGGCCGGATCCAGGGGCAGGTGGTCGAGCCGGCCATCGGTGCCGGAGAGGTGCAGCTCGACGATATGCGGATAATAATGGTCCGGCAGGGGATGGCCGAGCAGACTGTGGGTGAGGTCGAAGGTGTAGCGGTGGTGGAACTCCACCCGGTTGGTGAGGTTTTCCAGGGCCGTCAGCGTCGGCCAGTCCAGTTCGCGCCATCCCTCCAGGGGATGGAGGGTCATGTTGAGCAGGGGAAAGCCGCTCTCCGCAAAAAAGCGGGCCGCGGCCAGGGCATTGGCCGCCGTGTCCGTGGGCAGATGCACGGTATAGGCCAGGTCGAGCCCGGCCAATCCCTCCAGCCACCGGCTCACCTTGGCCCGCCACTCGTCGTTCCAGGTGTAGACCAGCAGCTCGAGAAAGTCGGCCTGCCCTTCCACCAGCCGGGCGTTATCGAGGAAATTCTCCCCGATAAGCCATGATGTGGTTCCCAATTTCATCGCGTGATTTCCCCAGTATGGCAAAGGTGCCCATCTCCTCGATCATGCGGAGCGCCGCCTCGATGATCGAGAACACCAGGGCACAGCCGGTGCCTTCGCCCAGGCGCATGTTCATGTCGAGCATGGGTTCCAGGCCGGTGATTTCCTTGAGCAGTTTGGCCCCCGGTTCAAAGGAGATGTGCGAGGGGATCATGTACTCCACGGTCTCGTGCTTGAGCCGCATCGCGGTGAGGGCCGCCACGTTGGAGATCAAGCCGTCGGTGACCACCGGCACCCGGCGGGCGGCGCAGGCCAGATAGACGCCGGTCAGGCCCCCGATATCGAGGCCGCCCACCTTGGAGAGCACGTCCAGGGCATCCTTGGGATCGGGCCGGTGCAGGTCCACCGCCTGCTTGACCACCTGCTTCTTGCGCTCAAAGGCCTCGTCGGTCAGGCCGGCGCCCCGCCCCACCACCTGGTTGACCGAGGCCTCGGTAAATCCGTAGAGCACGGCACTGGAGGCGGTGGTGTTGCCAATGCCGATTTCGCCCGTGCCCAGCAGATCATAGCCCTCGTCAATGGCCTGGTTGGCGATCTCGATTCCCACCTCGATGGACCGGACCGCCTCTTCCCGGGTCATGGCCGGTTCCCGGAGGAAATTGGCCGTGCCATAGCGAATCTTGCGATTGATGACCTTGGGCAGGTCCACTTCCACCTGGATGCCGACATCCACGGCGATGATATCGGCCTTGGCGTAATTGGCCAGGAAATTCACGCCCATCCGCCCCGAGGTGACGAAATCGGCCCCGATCCGGGTGATGTCCTGGGGGTACATGGCCACCCCCTCGGTATAGACGCCGTTGTCGGCCATCATCACCACGATCGCCTTTTTGTTGATGGCGTTGTGCACCTTGCCGGTGATGCCGGCGATCTGGCGGGCGATGTCCTCGAGTTTGCCCAGGCTGCCCGGCGGTTTGAGGCAGTAGTCGATCTCCCGTTGGGCCTCGGCCATCACTTTTTTATCGGTGGGCCTGATGGCGGCCAGCGTTTTTTCCAGCAGTTGCATGGAGTTCTCCTAACGGTAGTTGAAACGAACCATGATCGGCAACTCGCCCATGAATTCGATTTCGG
>JBFWIP010000029.1:1698-8207 GCA_050255935.1 Desulfobulbus sp. | reverse complement strand
CGGCCACCGCCGGGATCAGGGCGGCGTGGACACCAAAAAGCGCCAGCAGCGCAAGGATGATGCTGAAGGAGACCGCTGTCGCGGCCAGGGCCTGGATGAGGCCGGTCTGATTGACATAGTCGCCGATGCCGCGTACCTCGCGGGCATAGCGGGCGCAGGCCGAATGCCAGGTCAGCGCAGTCCGGCCGAGAACCGGGGTGACCAGGACCGCCAGCAAGGCACCCTTGCCGGGGATGTGGGCCAATAGGGTGAACTTGAGCAGGATGGTCAGCACCAGGGCGATCACGCCGTTGGCGCCCAGGGTGGAGTCGCGCATGATTTCCAGCATCCGTTCGCGGCTGCGATAGCTGAACAAACCGTCAGCGGTATCGGCAATGCCGTCGAGATGGAGACCGCCGGTGACGGTGATCAGCATAATCACCGAGAACAGGGCCGCGATCTCCCGATTCAGCCAGGTGTCGGCCAGGGCAAAGGCCAGGGCGCCGGGCAGTCCGGCCAGCAGCCCGACCAAGGGCATCCATTTCATGCCGCAGACAAAATGCTTCGCCGTGAACTCGATCGTCAGCGGAATCGGATAGCGGGTCATGAATTGGATCATGAGGATAAGTGATTGCATCAGGCCTCTCCCTTGATCCGAACCGGGATACCGGAAACCACCAGGTAGACCTCGTCGGCGGCAGCCGCCATCCGCTGGTTGACCCGGCCCGCGCAGTCGCGGAAAAAGCGGGACAGGGGCGAGGCCGGCACGATACCGTACCCCACCTCGTTGGTGACCGCGACCAGATCGGCGCGGCTGTCTGCGGCAGCGGCGAGCAATGCCTGGATTTCGCCGAGGATATCGGCCTCGATTTCATTGAGCCGGGCAACCGGGGGCTGCTCCCAGTCGATGGTGTGGGTGAGGATGCGGTTGGTGATCATCACCGTGATGCAGTCAAGGAGGAGGGCGTTGACCTGGTTGCCCTGAGTGGCGACCACTTCCGAGGGGGCGGTGGGGGTTTCAAAGGTTTGCCAGGATGACGGGCGCTGGAGGCGGTGCTTGGCGATCCGGTCCTCCATCTCGGCGTCAAGGGCCCTGGCGGTGGCGATATAGGCGATTTCCCGACCAAGCCCCGTAACCAACTGCTCGGCAAAGGTGCTTTTGCCGCTTCTTGCCCCACCTGTGACCAGGATCACACGTCCCATACAAGAACCTCGGATAATTGCCGGGCAGCCGGCCAACAGCGACCGCGGCAGGATTGCGCGTGCAGAGTGTGTCTCGTCAGGGAGTCGTGTGCCGTCGGGACGGCGCCGTTGTCTTATTCCGCGAAGACCCACGCTCAAGAGGAGTATCTGGCTTATCCGCCGGGGCGGAATCACAGTTGCGGGACAGCACGGGGGTCGCACCCGTTTCCTCCGACAGATGGCAACCGGTCGTGGACCGGAATGCTGGCAAGGTATATATCGGATTCGTACATAAAAAGATAGGGGCAATTGCGGCCGATCCGGGAAGCGGCGCGTCACGAGAGTTGACGGTGGCGAAGCGGGGAATGTTGTTATCAGGGCCAGCGAAAGCAACAAAATTGGGGATTGTCGACGTGAATGTCTTCTGCTGTACAAATATGTGGCGTCAGGCAGGCGTGGGCTGCTCGTGTTGTGGATGATGACGCTGCGGTGATTTCGTTGTATCTGTCGAATAATCCCATGGAAGTGTGAATGAATTCTCGATTGGCATTGCTGTTGCTTGAATATCGATATTTTATATATTATATAACGTGGTCATAGGGAGAAGGGAGTACCGACCACACATGGGTGGCATCGACGTTCCATTATGCCGAGAATAGGGAAGGCTATTTTTGCTGTTCGTTATTCTTTTCGTCAATAACGGTACGGCGTCCCCACTGTTTGCTGGCGCTGCGGGAAAAAATCCTTCTGCATGGAAGAGACTGATTTTTTGTATTTTTCGCCTATCGTTATTCAAAATAACAATAACGAACGCGAGGGAACAATAAAATCACCGCAGACATTGGGATTGGTGGATGATCGGCTCGACAGGTGGCTTCCACCTCACTTGACAGATACCCCGGAGGTAGCCTGACCCCTTCAAGGGGGAAGGCGGCGCCGGAGATCGTGACCGGTCGCGGATTGTGGGAGGCGGAACATGTTGTTTCGCCATGTTGATTAATCTTTTTCGATAGTCGGAAGAATGAGAGAAAAGAACAAAAGCTGTACGACTGCCCTGGCCGCCGTGATGGTCTGTACCGGCACCCTGATTGTGCCTTGCCGGGCGGCGCTGGCCGCAAGCGACACCCCGGCAGACAAAAGCGTTCAGAAGGTGGAAAATCACCAGGCCGTCGAGGGCGGCACCGTGATGCTGCCTTCATTGTGGGTTGAGGAGCAGGCGATCAAGGCCGATCCCAATGTGGTCGGCAGGGATGGCCTCGACATGTATGGCGGAGCGGCGCAGTTGAATCCCTATGCGGCCATTTCGATGTTGCCCGGTGTGGACATCAGATACGGAGACGCCTACGGCATGTCCATCTCCCATCGCATCAGAGGCAAGGCGGACAGGAATATCGGTGAAACCATGGAAGGGCTGCCGCTTAAGGGGATTGGTCCCGGCGGCGGCCTGAGCACGATGATGGATTTGGAAAATCTTGAATCGATCACCGTCGAAAAGGGCGCGGTCGACGTAGATAGCGGGCTGGGTTACGGCAGCGATAACGGCATGATCGACATGCATATTCTCCAGCCGAAGGAAACCCCGGGATTATTCGCCAAACAGGCCTTCGGCAGCGAGGATTTTCAGCGCAGTTTTCTCCGTGTCGATACCGGCACCCTCAAGGACATTGCCAAACTGTTCGTCTCCGCCTCGTATACCGACGCGGAAAAGTGGAAAGGGGCGGGCGATTCGCCGGACGGCAGGAAAAACGGTGCCTTCGGTTTGGCCAGCCCGGATGACCATAAGGTCAAGTGGAGCATCGACGGCGTCTACAACAAACAGAAAAGCTACAACTACAGATCGTTGACTTATGAGCAGTCGAAGGATCTTTCCCGATATTACAACTACGACTACAACGAAACGCTCACCGGGATTCCCTCGCAGGATTCGGTCTACTACGGCTACAACTATTCCGATTTCAGCACCTGGACCCTGATCGGAAAGTTACAGGTGCCGGTTTCCCTGCTGGGGGACGGCGTGCTGACCTTCAAGCCCTATTACCTCCACGATGAGGGCAATAGCTATTCCGGTAGCGGGACGACGGTGACCGATTGGCTGGTCGAGCACGAGACCTTCGGCGGCGTGCTCGAATATGAACAGAAAATCGGCATTGCCGATATTAAGATGGGGTACTGGTACGGAGAAGACGAGCCTCCGGGACCGCCGACCTCGCGGAAGACCCGCACCATCAATGCCGACGGCACGCTTTCCTTCAAGTCATGGGAACGACTGGTGGGCGTGACGGATAACACCCATTTCAACAGCCCCTTTATCGGGTCGACATTTCAGTTCGACCGGTTCAGCATCAATACCGGCATTCGTTATCTCTGGTGGACCACGCCGAGTCTCACCTTTTATGACACCAAGGGCATCGGCGATGTCAGCTACGAACAGGCCCTTTCCCAGGCCACCAAGGAAAATTTTCACGTTGACGGCGAGACCTACGGCGTCTTTTTGCCCAAGATCGGCGGCAATTACCGCCTGACCGATACCCTGTCGCTGAACGGATCGTACGGCAGAAACTACAACACGCCGCAGTACAGTATCGGCAGTGCGTTGCTCAATTACTCCAAGAAGGGCAAAACCGAGGCGGAGTTGCAGGATATATGGACGAACAGGATCAAGCCCGAGGAATCGGACAATTTCGATTTCGGCGTCAAGTTCGATCGGGGCAGATTCACCTGGGATACGACCCTCTTCTATTCGCTGACCAAGAATACGGCCGGGACCTATTATGATACCTACCTGGATGAAACCTACATCCAGAATGCCGGCGAGTCGCAGTCCTACGGTGTCGAGATGGCCTTTGGCTACCAGATACTCGAGGGGCTGCAGGCCAACTTGGCGCTGACCTATAACCGCAATGAGTTCACCGAGGATTTTTTGGCGGCGGACGGGGTCACGACCATCAATGCCAAGGGGAATCAGATTCCTGAAGTCCCCGAATTTATGGCGAACATGTCGCTGCTGTGGGAAATCGGTGATTTCAGCATCTGTCCGCGGGTGCGTTATTTGGGGCCACGGTATGCCGATGTCGAAAACAAATACGATATGGATGAGTTCTACCTGGTGGACCTGGATATTGCCTGGAAGCTCGTGAGCGAGAAAAACCATGCCATAACCCTGAAGGTGGCGGCGACCAATCTCCTGGACAAGGAATACGTGGCCAAGTCTTCGGCCGGCGACCAGACCACGGAGATTTCCGGCTTGTCCTTCACCGTCGGTGCGCCGAGGACCGTGTTTGCCCTGATCCAGTTCGAGATGTGACGGCCTCGTGAATATCCCAAAAATACAGAACGCGGCCTCCACACAACAACGGGTCGGGAAGGGCCGGGCATCGTTTGTGCGGCTTCTTGTGAAAAAGGCGACTGGCGGCACCCGTGGCCCCCTGATGGTTGTGCTTCGGAAAAAGGCCAAGGTGGTTTTCCTGGTGGCCTGGTGCAGTTTGCACATGTTGTGTCCGGACAATGCCGGGGCCAATGCGGCCGCTGCAATGACGGTGATCGACCGAAGCGGGGCAACGGTTGTGTTGCCGGCGTGCCGCGAGCGGATTCTTGTCACCTGTTACGGTGGGGCCAGCCATGAAATAGCCATGCTGGGGGGGGCGGCAAGAATCGTCGGCCATCCCTCGATGGATCGATTCCCCTTGCTGCTCAAGATGTATCCCGTACTTGCCGGCAAGCCGGATGCGGGCTCGTTTGACAATGTCAATATCGAGTTCGCCATGTCGCTGAAACCCGACCTGGTGGTGGCCAGTGTCGTCTCGATGAAGGCGAACGGCAGGCTGCAGCAGATGGGGATTCCGCTGGTGACGGTCGGCACCGGCTGGACCAACGTCGAACGGCTGCTCAGGGAATTCACCATGATGGGGGACGTGCTTGGCGCCCAGGACAGGGCCGGGGAACTGGTTGCCTATTGGCGCGGCTGGCTCGACCTGATCCGGCAGCGTACCGCGCATCTGCCGAGGGACCGGCGGAAAACCGTTTATTATTGTTCGGCGGGATCGCCCCTGAAAACCGAGGGGAGTGTCGGTTGGGGCGAGAGTTTCATCAATGCCGCCGGGGGCCGCAATGTTTCGACGGCCATGAAGAAGAGCGGAATCGTCACTGCCGAACAGCTGATGGTGTGGGACCCGGACGTGATCGTCACGGGCATCAAAAAAATCGGTTCGCCGGGCGACAGGATGGCCGACATCCGGAAACTGAGTTCGTTGACGGCTGTACGGAATCATGACATCCATTATTGTCCCATCGGTGGATTCTGGTGGGACAGGCCGTCGCCCGAGGCTGTGTTGGGGATTGTATGGCTTTCGCGGATTCTTTATCCCGACCTGTTCGTCGATGTGGATTTGCGTTTGGAAACCAAGAATTTTTATCGGAAATTTTACCAGTACAATTTGACCGATGCGGAATACGCGTCGTTTGAAAAATAAATGATTATCCGCAAGCAGGTGGCGGGCCAAAAGTGTCAATGAGGGCAAAACGATGACGTTGTTGGACGATGCCGTACGATTGATCGTGGAAAATATCGCGGTGATGGAGGCGGAAATTCGCTCCCTGCCGCAGTGTCTGGGCCAGGTGCTGGCCGAGGATGTCTGTTCGCCGCTCACCTTGCCGATGACCGCGATCGGCATGCCGGACGGTTATGCCGTGCGCGCCGCGGATATTGCCGGGGCCACACCGGACAACCCGGTGGTGCTGCGCATTCTCGGCACCTCCAGGGCCGGCTGCCCGGCAAGACAGCGGGTCGGGCCGAAAACGGCAATCCGCATCATGACGGGGGCGGTACTGCCCGAGGGCGCTGATTGTGTGATCCGGTTCGAGGAGACCGACGAGCCGGCCGATAAGAACGGGCCGAATCCCGACAACCCGAAAGAGGTGAAGATCTTCAGGGCTGGCGGGGTCGGCGAGGGGATCCGTCCAAGGGGCAGCTCGATCAAAGAAGGCGACCTGCTGCTGCCCAAGGGTACGCTCATCGCCCCGCACCAGATTTCCTCCCTGGCATCCATCGGAATCACCACGGCGAAGGTGATACGGCGACCGGTGATTGCGGTCATCCCGACCGGCGACGAGCTGATGCAGCCGGGGCGACCGCTCGCTGCGGGCAAGGTGTATAACAGCAACGGGCCGGCGATCGTCGCCTATGTGCAGCAGTACGGGGGGATCGCAAAACAGCTGGGCATTGCACGCGACAAGGAGGGGGCGCTGGAAGCCAAGCTCGACCGTGCCTTCGATGTCGACGCCATCATCACCAGCGGCGGCGTCTCCAAGGGCGATTACGATCTGGTGCGGCTGGTCCTGGCCAGACGCGG
>JBFWIP010000029.1:0-1598 GCA_050255935.1 Desulfobulbus sp. | reverse complement strand
TTTTTTGACTTTGCATGAGGTTGTCATGAGTGAACAGACTATGATCGGAGATCATCAGAAATTGATGCGCCTGGAGGTGCCGCCGGGCATCGAAACCTTGAACCGGTTCGCGGCGGGCTACCAGCAATTCACCATTCTCGAAGCGGCCCTGGATCTGGGCCTCTTCGCCTTTCTTGCGGAGCACGGCCCCTGTGACCGCGAAAAGATTGGCGAAGGTTGCGGCATACTGGGCATGTTGTTACGGCCCTTGCTCTCCTGCCTGGTTGATATGGGGCTGTTGCGTCTGGACAACGACCGGTATGGCAACAGCAGGATCGCGGAAGATTTTCTTTTGGCCGGCAGTCCATTTTATCAGGGAGAGTGGTTTCGCAATATCAGGCAGCATTCGCATTGGAGCGACCTGGCCGCCGCCCTGCAGAGGACCGAACCGAAACCGTCCGGAAACGGTGGCGGGGACGGCCCCAGCGGGGCATTTATCGATGGCCTGGGCCAGCGTGCCGTGCGCGGCGAATTGCAGGCGGTGGTCGAAAAGATTGCCGCATGGGAAGGCTTTGCCCCGGCCCGGAAAATGCTCGATATCGGCGGCGGACACGGCTTGTACGCCATCGCCCTGTGCCAGGAAAATCCCGGTCTGCAGGCCACGATTCTCGATCGGCCCGGCGTGCTCAAGGTCACGGCCCGGAATATCGGGCGCTTTCACATGGAAAGCAGATGCAGCGTCATGGAAGGCGATATCTGTGCCGGTAATTTCGGCCGGGGTTACGATATCGTCCTGATCTCGCATCTCCTCTACAAGTTCCGCAAAAATCTCGAGCCCATTTTCGCAAGGGTCCGGGAGTGCCTCAACCCGGGCGGGCTGTTGGTGACCAATCACTGGTTCTGTGCCAAGGGCTGCGTCCCGGAAAAGGACTCGGTCACCGAATTGGCCAAGGCCCTGCAGAGTTTCGGCCATCCCCTCTGCCATGAAGAGGAGTTTCATCGGCTTCTTGCCGCCAACGGCATGAATCCGCTGGCAATGCAGATCGTGCCCACGCATTTCGGCCCCTCGCGCCTGATCATGGCCCAACGGGCAGACGGCGGGGAATGTGTTCAAGAACAGCCGCACAGCTGTTCCTGTTGTTGCTGAAAGGGAAAAGAGGAGCAGGCAAGATGACGACGGCGATACCAATGAAAGATGCAATTTTGCAGGAAACCGTGACGCGGATAGGCAATGTTCTTGGCACCGAGCTCGAAACCCTGACGGTGGAACGAGTGGTGATCGGGATCTTTTTTACCGGCGTCAAGCTGTCCAACGGCATGGGCGGTCTTTGTTTCACGCCGATCAAGGCGATCCCCCAGGCGGTCTGTTGCCCGAGTTCGGCGCGCGCCATGCCGCACTCAGGGAAATTGGCCGGAGAGTCGGTGATGGCCTCCATTAACCGGCTGTCGACCGGGGGCCCGCTGCAGCGCTCCTTGAGCATTGCCGTGTTGAACGCCCTGTCGGCAACCTGCTGGCAGAAGCAACCGCCGCAGGAGTATCAACTCCGGCTCGGCATAGATCCGGTGGATGAAACGCCGATTCCCCCTGACGCCGTTGTGGTGGTGATCGGTGCCCTGGT
>JBFWIP010000028.1:0-24443 GCA_050255935.1 Desulfobulbus sp. | reverse complement strand
GCGTCGACATCATGAGCGGGGTGCTCACCGAATATCTGCCGGATATCCACTCCGGGGTTTTCCCCGAACTTTTGGCCAGGATCCGCAGTCAACTCCAGGCCGACGAGGCCAGCCTGGAGATGCATTTCCCCTACTTCATCGCCAAGAAGGCGCCGGTGACCGGCACCGTCAGCCTGATGGAATACCAATGCATTTTCGCGGCCGATTCGGGGACCGGCACCGAACCGCTGCTGACGGTGGTGGTGCCGCTGACCACCCTCTGCCCCTGTTCCAAGGAGATCAGCGAGGCGGGGGCCCATAACCAACGGGCGGAAGTCACCCTGACCATACGACCGCTGGCAATGATCTGGCTGGAAGACCTGATCGGCTTGGTCGAGACCTGCGGTTCCTGCGAAATCTATGCTCTCCTCAAAAGGCCCGATGAAAAATTCGTCACCGAACAGGCCTATGCCCAACCGATGTTTGTCGAGGACGTGGTCCGGAAGGTGGCGCAACAGATCATGGCCCGTCCGGATGTTGCCTGGTTTTCGGTCGGGGTGGAGAGTTTTGAATCGATCCATAAACACAGCGCCTACGCCTTTGTCGACAGCCGCGACTTGACCCGGATTTCGGCAGAAAGGCCTTGAAAGGCAGGCCTTACAAGGGTGCGCCCAAACCGCCAAAGCAAAGATATTTCAATTCCAGATACTCTTCCAGGCCATATTTGGAGCCCTCCCGGCCGATTCCCGATTCCTTGATGCCGCCAAAGGGTGCCGCCTCGGACGACATCCGCCCGGTATTGATCCCCACCATGCCGTATTCAAGCGCTTCGGCCATCCGCCAAATCCGGCCGATATCCCGGCTGTAAAAATAGGCGGCCAATCCGTAGGGGGTATTGTTGGCCAGGGCCACGGCCTCCCGGTCATCCTTGAAGGGAAAAAACGGCGCCACCGGGCCAAAGGTTTCATCGCGGGCAATCAGCATCTCCTCGGAGGCATCGAGCAGGACCGTGGGCGCATAAAAAAAGCCCGGCGCGTGAACCCGTCCCCCTCCACAGGCGATGCGGGCCCCCTTGGCCACGGCGTCCTCAACCTGTCGCTCGACCTTTTCCACGGCCCTGCGATCGATCAGCGGCCCCTGATCGACCCCTTTCTCGAATCCGCTCCCCACGCGCAATTGGGCCACCGCCTCGACCAGTTTTGCGGCAAATTGCTCGTAAATTGACTCCTGGACGATAAAACGGTTGGCACAGACACAGGTCTGCCCGGAATTCCGGTATTTGGACGCCATGGCGCCTCGTACCGCCGCATCGAGATCGGCATCGTCACAGACGATAAAGGGGGCATGACCACCAAGTTCCAAGGAAATTTTCTTCACCGTGGCGGCACAGTCCCGCATGAGGAGTTTGCCGACCTCGGTCGATCCGGTGAAACTGAGTTTGCGCACCAGGGGGTTGGAGGTCATCTCCTGCCCGATTTCCCGGGCCGGACCGGTGATGACGTTGAACACCCCGGGCGGAAAGCCGGCCTGCTGAGCCAGCCAGGCAAGAGCCAGAGCGGAAAACGGCGTCTGACTTGCCGGCTTCATCACCACCGGGCACCCGGCCGCCAGGGCGGGGGCGGCCTTGCGGGTGATCATCGACGAGGGAAAATTCCAGGGGGTGATCGCGGCACAGACGCCGACCGGCTCCTTCAGCACCACAATCCGCTTTCCTTTCTGGGCCATGGGAATGGTATCGCCATAAACCCGCTTGGCTTCCTCGGCGTACCACTCAACGTACCCGGCACCGTGCAGCACCTCACCCCGCGCCTCGGCAAGCGGCTTGCCCTGCTCCAGGGTCATGAGGATGGCCAGATCCCGATGATGTTCGACAATAAGATCATACCAGCGCCGCAGCAGGCGGGAGCGCTCCTGCGCGGTCAGGCCCCGCCAGGCCGGCCAGGCACGGGAAGCGGCGTCAATGGCACGGGAGGTTTCCTCCCGGCCCAGCGCCGGCACCGAACCTACCAGCTCATTACAGGCGGGATTATAGACAGGGATCCGATCTTCTCCCGCCCCATCAATCCAGGCGCCATCGACAAAACACTGGGAGCGCAACAGCTCTTGACAACGTAAATTCATTGCCCCCTCTCAACGATTCCAAACAAAAAAACAAAAGAAAACAGGCAGCACGCCGCAAAAGAGGCTGTCGCTGCCTGCCTTGTCCATTTTATGCACCGATCAGGTGCCGTGTATGTTATCCTAGGAAAAATGTTCTATCATACACTGGAGTGCCGTATTTTTCATCCCCCTAAACCCGTCTCGAACAAAAGAACAGGCCATTATGAGCGTCGATTCCCGCAGGTCACCGCGCCTCGCCGATTACCTGCCTCTTGAAGTTTATGTGGTGCAGGTGCCCGACGACACCCGCATTGCCGGACCTTTTGCCGGCAGGATCATTGATATCTCCATCCACGGGGCCTGCCTGCTGATGAGCCAGGTCATGCAGAAGACCTTTCATGTCTTTCATTCAACCCGGGAAAAAGATACAAGGGCGTTACAGCTCTGCATCAGCCTGCCCCCGGATCTTGAACACTGCCAACTGAACGCGCATCCTATTTGGTTCGACATGTTTCAACAGGGAGAAATACGGGCCTTTAAGATGGGGGTGGAGTATACCGAGGATCCCGGTAAAAAAAAGATGCAGGAACTTCTGAAGGCTCTTCGCATCAACCAACAGCACCGGGCCGGCTGGTGGCAGACACACTGCCATCGATTGCAATGCGGTTAAGCGTCTGCTCCCGGTTTTCACTCCTCTGAACAGCGCAGATCGTTGATCGAGAAGACCGGAATGGCCTTTTCCACCCCACGCAGTTGCATTTCTCCCAGAGAAGTGGTCTCGAATGAACCGGTAACCGCCTGGCGCACCGCCTCGGTGATATAGACATTGCACCGGGAGGATTCCGCCGCCAGGCGCTGGGCAAAATTCACCTCATTGCCGACCACGGTGTAATCAAATCGTCGACTGGAACCGATGTTGCCGATAAACATCGTGCCGCTGGTCACCGCCACCCCCAAATCGACCAGGGCGAATTCCGGCGACTGCTGCATCCATCGTCGGCGCAGGTCGGTAAAGCCGGACCGGATCGCCCAGGCGGCCCGTACCGCCGCCAGGCTGGGATTGTCCAGCTTGACCAGGGCGCCGAAGACCGACAGGACCGCATCCCCCATGAATTTATCGACCGTTCCCTGCCACTGAAAGACGATCTCGGTGAAAAATTGAAAAAATTCATTGAGGAATCGGCGCAGCAACGGCAGTTCGACCCGCTGCACCAGGCGGGTAAAATTGCGGATATCGGCAAAGAGCACGGTGACCTCGGTGATCTCCCCGAGCTCCATCAGATCGGTGTGGCGGGAAAGCAGCAACTCGGCGATCTCCGGGGCAACGTACTGCTCAAACAGCGTCCGCATCCGGGTGGTCTGGGTCAGCAATTGCCGTGAACGAAGATTTTCCAGGGCATTGGCCGCCTGACTGCAGATAATGGAGAGCATCTCCTTGTCGGCGGAGGAAAAGCGCTCTTCCGTGGTCTTTTGGCTGATATTGAGTACCCCGATCACCCGATCGCGAATCCGCAGCGGAAAGGAGATGGAAGAAACCACCTCGGGCTGTTTGAGCAACGGTGCAAACATGGAGGAAGATTGATCCTCCTTGTTGAGAATGACCGATTTTCCCTGCTGGAAGACCCAGCCGGAAATCTGTGTTCCCGGGATCACCCGAATTGACTCGGCCAGGTCCGGATCCAGTCCGCGGGAGGCAACAATCCGTAAAATCTCTTCCTGGGCGTCGTAGAGCATGACCGAAATCTGGCCGGCTCCGGTTTGCCGGGCGACCGCCTGTACCAGTTCATCCAGCAGTTCCTCCTCGGTTGAGGCGGCAAAAAATTGTTCTCCCAAACGGTAGAGCGGGATCAGCGTCCGCAGGCGGGTGTTTTCCCACAACAGTTGATAACGTTGCAGGGCCTGCTGGACGACACTGGCCAGCAGCTCCGGGACATAACGCAGTTCCACCAATCCCGAAAATCCTGCATCGAGCACCTCCTGCAAAAGGGTCGTATCCGGTTGCCCCGCAACCAGGAGAATCCCGGCCAGTCCGGGTTGAACCGAGCCGAGATCGACAAACACCTTGCGACCGTCCAGTTCGGGCGGTTCATCGACAATCAACACCAGGGCCACACTCTGGCTCTGGCAGAGCGATCGCACCTCATCCACATTCCGGCAATGGAGGACACGCAGGTCTGCCAGGGCCGAACAGATGGTTTGGGCTTCGATTTCGTTGGTGGTCAGGAGGACAATGGGTGCTTTCATGCAGTTTCCCGGATAAATACGGTGCCACTCTCAGCAACAGGCGCGAGCACAACCGTTCATTCTTCGCACGTTCTTTCTTTTTCTATCTGACGGCACTTCCTTCTTTCGTGTGCGGCCATCAAATGCATCGTTCATGCAACAGGCCGCAGCCACGACACATTTTTCAATTATTGTAATGTGATCAAGCCTGAAAAGGCAAGGCAAACCAGAGGAGCGGACAAAAAGGCGAGATCAGCGGACCCGGGCTATTCATTTCATTCACCCTGGAGTATAGTACCAGTCATGTCTGAACAAGCCTCTCCCAACAGCCCGCTTGCCGAGCGGATGCGTCCCATTCGCCTGGATGATTTTGTCGGCCAGCACCATCTGGTCGGCCAGGGACAGTTTCTCACTCAGCTGATCGACAGCGGTCGCATTCCCTCGCTTCTGCTCTGGGGGCCTCCCGGTTCGGGCAAGACCACCCTGGCCACCATTCTGGCCCACTCGATCTCAGCCCGTTTCATCTTTTTTTCGGCTGTACTTGCAGGCGTGAAAGAGGTCCGGCAAATCGTCGATCAGGCCAGGGAGGCCTTGGAATCGGACCACCGCCCAACCATTCTCTTTGTCGACGAAATCCACCGCTTCAACAAGAGTCAGCAGGACGCCTTTCTCCCTCATGTGGAAAGCGGACTCCTGACGCTCATCGGCGCAACCACGGAAAATCCTTCCTTCAATATCAATGCGCCCCTGCTCTCCCGCTGCCAGGTGCTGCTCCTGGCCCCACTCGACGTGGAGGACATCAAGCAGGTCTTGCAACGGGCCGCGACCGATGCCGTGAACGGGCTGGGCAGCCTCCAGCTCAGCATTGAGGAGGAGGCGCTGACCATGCTGGCGGAGGCTGCGGACGGCGACTGCCGGCGGGCACTGAATCACCTGGACACCGTGGCCGCATTTGCCCGTGAACAGGCAAAGCGGCAGACGAACGAAAGCGGGGCCAGTGCAGGTCCGTTACTCATTACGCGGGAACATGTGCAGCAGTCGCTGCAACAAAAGACCCTGCGTTATGATGCCCATGGCGAAGAGCACTACAACCTGATCTCGGCGCTGCATAAAAGCCTGCGCGACTCCGACCCCGACGGGGCGGTCTATTGGCTGGGCCGGATGCTGGTCGGCGGCGAGGATCCGCTTTATATTGCCCGCCGCATGATCCGGTTCGCCTCCGAAGATATCGGCAATGCCGACCCCCAGGCCCTGCAGGTGGCCCTCAACGGGCGGGAAGCCTATCATATGCTGGGCTCGCCCGAAGGGGAACTGGCGCTGTACCAGGTGGCCGCCTATCTGGCCACGGCGCCGAAAAGCAACGCCGTTTATGTGTGTACCCACCGGGTAAGGGCAGATATCGAACGAACGGGCTCGCTCCCGGTTCCCCTGCACATCCGCAATGCCCCCACCAGGTTGATGAAGGATTTCGGATACGGCCGGGGCTACCAATACGCCCATGACGACCGTGACGGCCTCGTTCTCCAGGAACACCTGCCTCCGGAATTAACAGGGACGACCTACTATGAACCGACCAATCGCGGCTATGAAGCCGTGATCAAGGACCGGTTGACCAAATGGAAGCAGATTCTCAAACAGCGCGCCCAACACCATGAACAACAGATCAAGAAAAAATAACCTTCTCGTCCTCGGCCTGCTTCTGCTCGACCTGCTCCTTTCCCCGCTTCAGGCCGAGGCCGCGAATCTTCGCCTGCTGTATGGCAATGACAACATGGGCGAACTCGACGGCTGCGGCTGAGGCCAAAATCGTTTGGGCGGTCTGTCCAAAAAAGCCTTCCTTGTGCACGGACTGGTCAATGACGCCAAGTACCCGGCAATCCTGATCAGCAGCGGCAACATGTTGTTCAAAAAAAATTACTCCCCCGCCGAGCCGGATATCGCCGTTATTGCCGCCAATGCCGTTGTCCAGGCCACTCGCGCCATGGGAGGGAAGGTCATGGGCGTGGGCAGTCTTGATCTGGCCGCGGGCATCCCCTTGCTCGAGTCACTCCACCATCCACCCGATTTCAGCCTGCTCTCCGCAAACCTGGTCGATCCGCACACGGGAAAGCCGCTCTTCACCCCGATCTCCCGGACCACGGCAGGAAAAGTGCGCATCGCCATCCTCGGACTCACCGATCACCATGCCGCCCCCGGGGGGCCGGGGTTTCAGGTTCTTCCCTGGCAGGAAGTCCTGGGGCAGGCTCTTGCCGAGGCCCAGACAGGAGCGGACTTCATCCTCCTGCTCTCCAATTACCCCCTGACGGAGAACCAGGAAATAGCCCGCAAGTTCGACCAAATCGACTGCATCCTCCAGGCCGGGCATGTCATCGGCAACATGGTGCCGATCGTCATCAACAATACCCTGATCAGCCAGACCGATGTCCGGGGCAAATTCGTGGGCATGTTGGATATCCAGTGGAACGGCCATGGCCGATGGCGAGAAACGGCGGTCGCTTCGACCGCAACTGAAGCTGTTGACTCAACCTTCACGAACCGTTCCATTGCCCTGAAGATGTCGATGCGCAACGACCCCACCGTTGCCGCCATCGTCCAGCAGGCGCAACGGCAAATCAATCAGCTGCGGCAGCATTGAACAACAATCAGACAAGCCCTTTCCTGCCAATAGAAACCACCCGTTATTATGCAATAAAAAAGGCCGCCCAAACGGGCGGCCTTTTTTATTGCAATTGAACCGATTCGCGATCAGCAGCCGAAAGCCTTCTGCAGGTTGGGAACGGTTTGTTTTTTACGGCTCATCATGCCGTCGATCCACATAGCGTTGCCGGAGAGTTTGTTTCCAAAGGCGCCTTCGATCAATGCGGGATCATCGGAGAGAACCATCAGGTCGGTGCCCTCTTTGACGACGTCGGTCAGCATCAGCAGGACGGAATGACGCTCGGAGCCCTTCTGCTCCTTCATGGCATTGTACAGGGCGTCGCGCATGTCGGCAACCTGGTCCAGGGTGGCGAGTTCGAGCTGGCCAACGCCGACCTTCTTGCCGTTCATGTCAAAGTCTTTGTAGTCACGATGGAGCAGTTCCATCGGCGGAACACCGGCAACGGCGCTTTTGGCTTTGAGCATTTCCATGAACAGCGCGTCGGTATCCTTCACATCGGCGATGGCGGAGAGTTCCTTGACAGCCTTCTTGTCGGCGTCGGTACAGGTCGGGGACTTGAAATTGACGGTGTCGCTGAGGATAGCGGCCAGCATCAGACCGGCAACCTTCGGCTGAACGGCAACGCCTTCCAGATCATAGAGGATCTTGAGCACGGTACCGGTGCAGCCAACGGGCATGGCACAGAAGAAAATCGGCTGATTGGTGGTGACATCACCGATTTTGTGATGGTCAACAATGCCGACAACCTCGCCGGCGGACAGATTGTCGGGAGCCTGGGCCAGATCGCTGTGGTCGACCAGGGCAATTTGCTTGCCGGTGGCGTCGGTCAGAATTTCGGGGGTGGCAAAACCGAACTGCTTCAACACCATCTCGGACTCGGGATTCAGTTTGCCGGCGACGGCGGGAACGTAGTCCTCGCCTTTGGCTTTCATCAGCTCAGCATAGGCAATTGCGGCGGTTACAGAATCAGTATCCGGACTTTTGTGGCCAATAACATAAACAGACATAACGTATTACCTCCCAGAACGTGATAAATGACACATTGAGCATGTGCGCTTCTCTTCCATCTCGGACCCTGTGCAGGCCAGAAACAATAAAATTGAACGACCTTATAATGTTCATTTATAAGCGTCAAGCAGAAAAAGGAGGATTGCCGCACAGGACCGGCTCTTCCTTAAAAAACAAAGGGATCGACAATGTCGATCCCTTGTGTTCATGGCCTGAAAATGAGGGGCGGTTCAGTCCCGGCTCCCCCCGAAAAAACGCAACAGCATCAAAAAAAGGTTGATGAAATCGAGATAAAGGGCCAGCGCACCGATAATGGCGCCCTTCTGGATGGCGGCCTCGCCCTGGTGCATGATGCCTTCTTCGCCGATATTCTTTATCTTCTGCACATCATAGGCGGTCAGGCCGGTGAACACCAAGACGCCGATGGCGGAAACCGCCCAATAAACCGCCGGGCTCTTGAAGAAGATATTGACCACCGAGGCCAAGAGAATGCCGATCAGCCCCATGAACAAAAACGACCCCATCCCCGAAAGATCCCGTTTGGTGATCAGCCCGTATATCGCCATGGCTGCGAACATGCCGGCGGTAACCAGAAAGGTACCGGCAATCGAGGCATTGGTGTAGGCGAGAAAGATGGTGGAAAGGGTCACGCCGTTGAGCACCGAATATCCGACAAAAAGACCGGTGGCCGTCCCCGGCTGCAGTTTCTCGATTCGGGCGGAAAGGAAAAAGACCATTCCCAATTCGGCCAGGATCAGAATGAAGAATATCGGGCTTGCAATCAGTGCCCGGACCATGCCGGACTGGGCCAGGAAAAAGGCGACGGCACCGGTAATGCCGAGGCCAATGGCCATCCAATTGAAGACCTTGGCCAGAAAAACGGTCGAAGCCTCCACCCGGGCCTGGCTTCGGGTCATCTCTCGCGTCGCGAACCGGGATTCCATATTTTCCATATTTGTTTATTCCTCCGTACTCAAGGTTGACGTTTGTTTGTGCCCACATATTAACCATTCCCCGTGCAAAGGCAAGAAATCTCGAAATTTGACCGTTCTTCTCCCTGTTGCCCGGAAATCTCGCGCAGGCGATCGCCCCGCCGAAATCGGCCATACCTTTTCCCGAAAACGGACCCTTCAATAATTCCTATTTGCCTGCACCTGACGAGCTGTGCTAGGTAAGAGCGTTTACTTTTTTGCCTTTGACGGGAGGATGACATCAATGACGGCAACAAGCTACCAAGCAATGTGGGAACAACTCAACCTCGACATTCCGGCGCATGAAGGATTATTGGCGGTGCTCGGAAAATTTTACGGCGATATCTATCTTTCCCAGTCCGGGCGGCTCCAGGGCATGGAATACCTTGATTTCGTCCTCAGCGAGGTGCATGGCCTGCGCATCAAGGAGCTGCAGGATGCCAAGGCTGCCGGCCGCAAGATCATCGGCACCTTCTGCGTCTTTGTTCCCGAGGAACTGACCCTGGCCGCGGATGCGGTTCATATCGGCCTGTGTTCGGGCGCCGAGGTTGGGAGCGCCGAATCCGAGCAGTTGGTGCCGCGCAATACCTGCGCCCTGATCAAATCCTTTATCGGCTTCAAGCTGGCGCGGCTCTGCCCCTATACCGAATCCTGCGACCTGATCATCGGCGAAACCACCTGCGACGGCAAGAAAAAGGCCTACGAGGCCTTTGCCCAACACGCCCCCATGGAAATCCTCGAGGTGCCGCAACGCAAGGAGGCTGCGGACAGGGCGCTGTGGAAGAGCGAGGTCCTGCGTTACAAGGCCCTGGTCGAGAAACTCACCGGCAACACCATCACCCCGGAAAAATTACGGGCCTCCATCAAGTTGGTCAACGAAAAACGCAGGGCCCTGCAGCGGCTCAACCGGCTTCGCCAGGCTGATCCGGCTCCGATTTCCGGCCGGGACGCCCTGCTCATCAACCAGGTCTCCTTTTATGACGATCCGGTGCGCTTCACCGCCAGCATCAACACCTTGTGCGATCAGATCGAAGCCCGTATCGCCGCCGGCGAGGGCGTGGCTCCGGCCGGCACGCCACGCCTGCTGCTGAGCGGCTGTCCCATGGCGGTGCCCAACTGGAAGCTTCCCTATATTGTCGAGAGCAGCGGCGCGGTCATCGTCGGCGAGGAATCCTGCATCGGTACCCGCAATACCCGGGACCTGGTCAGCGAAGAGGCCGTGACCATGGACGAAATGATCGATGCCCTGGTGGACCGTTCCCTGAAAATCGACTGCGCCTGTTTCACCCCCAACCTGGAACGCCAGGCCAACATCCAGGCCATGGTCAAGGAACTCAAGGCGGACGGCGTGCTCCATTACAGCCTGATGTTCTGCCAGCCCTACGAACATGAGGCGATCAAAATCGAAAAAACCTTGCAGCAGTCCGGAGTGCCCATGCTGTCCATTGCCACCGACTACAGCATGGAGGATGTGGAACAACTCAAGACCCGCATCGAGGCCTTTGTGGAAATGGTGAAGTAACCATGTCCCTGTTTGGCGGTATTGATATCGGATCGCGTTCCATCGAGCTGGTGGTGCGCGACCGGGATCAGGTGATCAGCCGGCAGAAAACGGCCACCACCTTTGACCCGCTCACCCAGATTAACGCGCTCACCCGCGGACTCGAACTCGAAAGGCTGGTGGCCACCGGGTATGGCCGGGGCCTGGTGGAACGTGGCGACATCTGCCCCCGAGTCGAAACGATCACCGAGATCAAGGCCTACGGGTTGGGGGCGAGCGACCTCTTTCCCGAGGCTCGCACCGTACTTGACATCGGCGGCCAGGATACCAAGGCCATCGCCCTCATGGGAGGCAGGGTGAGCAAGTTTGAGATGAACGACCGCTGCGCCGCCGGGACCGGCAAATTTCTCGAGCACCTGGCCACGGTGTTCCAGATTCCCCTGGAAGAATTCGGCACCTATGCCCTTCAGGGAACAACCCGGCTCGAAATCAACTCGATGTGCACCGTGTTTGCCGAAACCGAGGCTGTCAGCCTCATGGCCCGGGGCAAACATCCCTGCGACATCGCCCTGGGCCTGCACGCCTCCATCGTCAAGCGGACCCTGACCATGCTCTCCCGGGTCGGCCTCCACCGGCCGCTGCTCTTTGCCGGAGGCGTGGCAAACAACCCCTGCGTGGTGCAACTGCTCGCCGAATCCCTCGGCTGCGCTCCGCTCATCCCCGAACAACCGGAGATGGTCGGGGCCCATGGAGCAGCTCTCCACGCCTGCCGCTGAATCCCGCCTCCTGCTTTTTGCTTAACGCTTCTTGATCAAGCTGGTATAGAAGGCCACAAAAACGCTGCGGCATGCGGCACCTCTTCCGGATTTCTCCGCAAGCCATCTCAGGAGGAGGCCAAATTCACAACCATCATATCGGAAAAAGAGCGATGCACACCATCCACGACCAAACCATCATCATCGACCAAGAAACCACCAAACTGCAGGCATTCCGCCTCGAGGACACGGTACGCGCCCCGGCGATCATCCTTTTTGTCGACGATCAACAAGCCCAACTGATTCCGCTCAAGCAGGGGCAAACCCCTCCGACCCATGTCAAGTCGGCCAACATGGAGGCGGAGGTCCAGGTGATCAGCTATGGCGAGGTAAACGCCTTCATGCAGCAGGAACAGCAGCAAGAAAAACCGTCTGCCCCCGGCAACTGAGGTTCGTAAAAAAAATCCTGACCACGGAAGGGAAAGCAAACAAATCGAGCGGGAGCCGGCAACACGGAAGTGCCCCGGGAGAAAAGAGACCCAGGGAATCCGGCACAATCAGCCGGACGCCCTGGCATACAGCGGGGGTGGCACGTACGGGCGAAAACTACTTGCCGGGTTCGGCCAGGGAGATGTTCAATTCGAGCACCTCGAAATCGCCTTGTTTATCCACCGAAAGCTTGATCTGGTTTTCGTTGATCTGGATGTATTTCCGTACTACTTCCAGAATATCGTTCTGCAGTTGCGGCAGGAAATCGGGGGTGGTGGAACGCCGTCGCTCATGGGCGACGATAATCTGCAACCGCTCTTTGGCCACGGCTGCAGAACACGTTTTTTTTGATTTGAAAAAGTCAAAAAATTTCATGGTATCAGGATCCGAAGAAACGGGAGAAAAACCCCTTTTTCTGAACATCGAGGAAGCGGTACGGCACATCCTCGCCCAGGAACCGGTCCACAATATCAAAATAAGCGGTGCCGGCGTCGCAGTCCTCGGCCATGGTCACCGGAATACCCGAGTTCGAGGCAGCCAGAACCAGCTTGGATTCGGGAACCACGCCCAGAAAGGGAATGGCCAGAATCTCGCAGACATCTTCGGCACTGAGCATATCCCCCCGCTCCACCCGGTCAGGATCGTAGCGGGTCACCACCAGATGCACCTTGACCGGGTCCTGATCTTCCTCCGAACGCTTGGTCTTGCTCGCGAGCATACCAATGATCCGGTCGGAGTCACGGACCGAGGAAATCTCGGGATTGGTGACCACCAGGGCTTCGTCGGCATAGTACATCGCCGTCATCGCGCCCTTCTCGATACCGGCGGGTGAATCGCAGATGATGTACTCAAAGCTCTGTCGCAGGTCTTTGATCACCTCGCCGACCCCCTCCATGGTCAGGGCATCCTTGTCCCGGGTCTGCGAAGCCGGCAGGATATAGAGATTGCCGACCCGCTTGTCCTTGATCAAGGCCTGATTCAAGGATCCCTCGCCGTGAATCACATTGAGCAGGTCATAGACGACCCGCCTCTCGCAGCCCATGATCAGATCGAGGTTCCGCAGACCGACATCGAAATCGATCACGACCGTCTTATACCCTCGGACCGCCAGTGCCGCGGCAAAGGCCGCACTGGTGGTGGTTTTGCCTACACCGCCCTTTCCGGACGTCACGACGACCACTTTAGACAACTTCGTCCCTCCTTGTATTCGTTCTATGCTGCGTCTTGTTGCTCATTTTCTCGATCCTAGCCCCGGTGGGGATCAAAGGATCCCAACACCTCGAAGTCCAGGCCTTTCTTGCCACGGCTGATCATCACACACCGGTTGAGCACCCGGGATTCCAGCGAATCGTTGACCACATAGGCATCGGTTACCGCCACCAATTCGGGGTTGCATTGGAGGCAGAAAACGCGGGCATCGGCATTGCCGTGCACCCCGGCCATGGCCCGACCGCGAAGAGCACCGTACACATGGATATTGCCGCTGGCAACCACCTCCGCTCCTGCATTGACCGAAGAGAGGATAACCAGGTCGCCGTCCTGGGCCACCACCTGCTGACCGGAACGGACCGGCTGGCTGATGATCATGGTCGGGACAGCCTTCGCCTCGGGAGGCTGTTCCGGTTCGGACCGGGGTTCGGGTTCGGATTCGGGTCCGGAAACCGGCTCATCCGACGGAGCGGGAACCGGTTCGACGACCTGCTCCTGCGGTGGTTGCGCCTCCGGGGCGGCCACGTTCTTCTCGTTTTTCGCCGGCGGCAGTACTCCCAGCCCGGTATCGAGCACCCGCTGGGCCACGCTATCGGCCGCGGCCCTAACCCCCACCGGGATCAACCCCAATCCACGGAGAAAGGTGGTGAGCACCAGAAAATCCAGACGCCGCTGTTCTTCCTCCGGCACGGCCTTGAGATCGACCAGCAGCGGGGCGTTGTTGAAAAAGGACCGCGCAGGGCCGATCTTTTTTTTCAACTGCGGATAAAGCAGGTCGGGATCGGTTTCCCGCAGATAGAGCACCATCACGGTGAGGACACTGCCCTTGAGTTCAAACACGGAGGCTTCGCCGAATGTATCGCTTACTTTCATGAATCACTGTGGATAAAGGAGATTGCAAACGCGCAATGTATACCTATTTACACGACAAATCTCAAGGATAGTCTGCATATCGTTTTCGGAATCGTCGCAGGGCCGGCTGCCGGGCGCTCTAGTGTCCGGGATGGGCCTTGCTGCCCAGGGCCTGCTGAACCTTGACCAGCAGCAAGCGTACGGAAAAGGGCTTCTGCAGGAAATCGACTCCCTCGTAGAGCATCCCCTGATCGGCGATGACATTTTCGCTGTAGCCGGACATATACAAAACCTTCAGCTCCGGAAGCTGCTGGGCGAGCCGCCGATGGAGCTCCCGTCCGTGCATCTGCGGCATGACGACATCGGTCACCAGCAGATCCACCGGTTCGATCCCGGAGAACATGGCCAGGGCCGGCTCCGGGCCTTCGGCCTGGCTGACCCGGTAGCCATGGGTCAGGAGGGTCTGGCAGACCAACTCGCGTACCATGGCGTCGTCTTCCACCACCAGGATATGCTCTCCGCCGACAACCGCGCCCGGCACAACCAATTCAGTTTCGGCAACGTGGGCTTTCCCCTTTTCGGCTCTGGGAAGATAGATCTTGAAGGTGGTGCCGTGGCCCGGCTCACTGTACACCCAGAGATGGCCGTGGTGCTGCTTGATGATGCCAAAGGAGGTGGCCAGACCAAGCCCGGTTCCCTTGCCGCGTTCCTTGGTGGTGAAAAAAGGCTCGAAGATGCGGTCGCGGATCGCTTCTTCGATACCGCTGCCGGTGTCGCTGATGGAGAGCATCACGTAGTTACCCGTCTCCACATCGACATGGCGCTCGGCATAACGCTGATCCAGAACCGCCTCGGCGGTTTCGATGGTCAGGGTCCCGCCTTCGGGCATGGCATCGCGGGCATTGACCGCCATGTTCAGCACCACCTGTTCAATCTGGCCCCTGTCCACCCGCACCAGGGCCGGCTCGGGCGTGAGCACGATATGGGTCGTAATGGTTTCGCCAAGCAACCGCCGCAGCATATCCTCGTATTCACCGATGACCTCGTTGAGATCGACGATTCGCACCTCCAGCATCTGCTTGCGGCTGAAGGCCAGAATCTGCCGGGTCAGGTCCGCCGCCCGGCCGGCGGCCTTGAGGATCTGTTTCATGGAACCCGCCATCGGATCCGCAGGAGCGAGTTGATTCAGCCCCAACTCGGCATAGCCGATGATCGGCGAAAGCAGGTTGTTGAAGTCGTGGGCGATGCCGCCGGCAAGGCTGCCCAGGGTTTCCATCTTCCGCATCTGGCGGAGGTGGTCTTCCATGGCCTTGCGTTCACTGATATCGCGAAAGCTCCACAACCGGCCGTAGACGGTCCCTTCATCGGTTTGTACCGGCACGGTGTAGTACTCGAAGGTGGCCCCGCTGATCAACAGCAGTTCGCCCTGGCAGGAGTCCCCCGGTCTCTGTTCAACCCGGCTCAAAATCTTTTCGAAGGCATCCCGATCGGCCAGGTGTTCAAGGATCCGGGCAAAAACAGGGGCCATGGGCAGCCCCGACCGGCAATCGATTTGCTGCTGCCAAAGCTCGTGGAACCGCTGGTTGCCAAACAGGCAGGTCTTGTCGGTTCCGATGATGCAGATGCCGTCGATCCGCGCCTGGAGAACGCACTCGAGCAAGGTTTTGCGGAAAAGCAGTTCCCGTTCCGACTTCCGGCGCAGTCCCATGTCCTCCTGGATGCGGATCCGCATTTCATTGATGGCCAGAACCAGCTGATCAAGTTCATCGGGGCGCTCCGCCCGCCCGGAAGACCGGTTCAGCCTCAAGGGTTCATCCAGACGATCCGCGTTCAGGGAGGCGGTGTACTTGACCATGCGGGCAAGATGGCGGTTGAGGAATACCTGGAAGAGGACAAAAATCACCCCGGCAAGCGGGACGATCAAGAGGACATTGGTGCAAAAAATCGTTGTCGCCTGCTTCCTCAGCCGCTCGTAGATGCCCTCGAAGCCGGCCTGAACCACCAAGGTCCCCACCGGGACAGGATGGGCCGCCTGGTACACAAGCGGATATTCGCGGACGATCCGTGCCCTTGCCGTGGCAGCCTTTTCGGTGATGGTATAGATCTGCTGATTGAGCCGCTCCCGAACCTCGGCCTGGTCAATGTCCTGCAACTGCAGCAGGCCCTTCAACTCCAGGCGGATCTGCTCCTCGTCAAGCTGATAGGCACTGGCCGTGAGGGCCGGCACGTAGCTCTGTTCAATAAAGTCAAGCCGCGAATGAATATCACGCACATTCTGGTGATAGAGAACAACGAGCTGGACAACAACGGAAAACAGAATACTTAGCAGGCTGCACCCGACAATGGCCAACAACAGGCGAAGAGTAAGACGACGCTCCTGCAGATAGGAGGAAAAAGAAGAAGGGAATCGCACGAAGTCTTTCACCACCTTGTCGTACCCTCCGGCAGGCAAAGCTTCATGGGTTTTCAGAGGAGCAGGCCGCCATGATCTCCCGATAACGGCCACTTGCCCGCAACTGCCGTATCCCCTGATCAAAGAGCCGTATCCGCCGTTCGTTGCCGGCAACAGCCCGTGACAGGAGCAGGTGGGGCGTGAATTCGCACAGCGGCTTGGAATGAATGACCAGGGCAGCCTGCTCCCCGGGCGTGAAGTTGGTTTTCAGCAGGTATTGCCCCACCGATCTTTCCATGGGAAAAAGATCAATCCTGTGGTTGAGCAGCATTCTGAAGTTGAGCAGGTCACTGGGGGCCCTGGTGAAGGTGGCCGGATACTTGGCCTGCATGGCCTTAAAGGCTTCACTGTAAATATAACCGATCGTCAGGCCGATGCGCAGGTGACGCAGGTCCTCCACCCACCTCCAGTTCACGGAAGTCTCCCTGCGCTGGAAAAGAACCCACTCCTGCCTGGAAACCGGCTCGCTGGAGACAAAATGGTTTTTCCGTTGTTCCTCGGTATTCTCCCATTCGAAGGTGCCGTCGACAAGACCGTTTCGGGAAAGGAGCAGGCCCCGGGCCCAGGGGAGAAAGGTGTACTGTACATGAATTCCGGCCAGGGCAAAGCTTTCGGTGATGACCCGGGAGTCGCATCCATACCCCGGCAGGGACGGCCCTGCATAGGGCGGCCATTCACCGCTGGCCAGGAGGACATCCCTGTTCGCCGCCTCTTCTCCCTGATCCGATGAAACGGCTATGGGGACCAGCACGAACAGTGCCGCCGCCATGAGGGCAAGGCTTGCCGACCCTGCAACCGGAAAACGGAAGCCACAACTGCGCACGCGGACGCCGCCCTTCCCGCAGCAGGCCGCAAAAAGGGCCCTTCCCGTTTTTTCAGGCGGGGCGGGTCTGTCATTGGTACTGGTCTTGTAAAAAAACAAAAACCGAAAAGTACGCATCATAAAAACAGCGACGGACGAAGCACGAGACGTCGTTCCCGCAGTTTTTTGCGAAAACAACAACGTGCATCAAGCCTCTTGGTCGGGGTTGTGTTTTCTGAAAGAAAACGAAAAAACCACAATCATGTTGTCTCAAGAGGTACAGAACCCTCAATGCTCTGTCAAGTATCCAAACCAAAAAAGGAGGTTCTCCTTTCTTCTTTTGCCGCCGCGCAAAAGAAGGGTGGTCCGTCATTACCGGTTTGTGGTAACATATGACGGTGCCATGGGAATCAGGCACATCCTGTTTCCACCAAACAATCGCCGTCCAGGGCAGTGTCACTCCAAACACAAGGAATACGCGCCATGAACGAAACCGATGCAATCCACTGGTATCTTCATCGCTACGGCGCCCTCCTCTCCCGCCAAATAGACCGTTTGTACAATGCCTTGGAAGAACTGCAGCGCACCTCCCTGCTCCTCTTGGCCACCCACGGCAATGACACCGAATCCCTGATCGAACAGTGGCTGAACCGTGAGCAATTCAGCGTCGATGCGGACGGTTTTTACCAAAGCGCGCCCCTGCTCGCCAGCTATCACCGGGGCAACGCGCCACCGGATGCAATCAGTTTTTCCTGGGCCGGGCAGCTACGGGACGATGCCATTGCCCGCCGCCACCTCTACAGCCATCGCCATATCGGCCCCCAACTCCGCCATATCCACCAGCGCCTGGGAAAAGTCGGTTGGATCTACTACCAGGATGCGACCAACACGGCCCTGCAGTACCCCTACATCGACCAGGTGAAGGCCATCACCGCCGACTTTGACTGGTCCGACTACCACACCTTTGCCTCGGTCTGCCCGGAGAACAATCCCCAACGGCAGGTGCGCTGGACGCCGCCCACCATCGACTATGCCGGTGAGGGATTGATCCTCTCGGCCTCGATTCCGGTCTGGCGGGAAGATCGCTTTATCGGCCTGTGGAGCATCGATCTGCCGCTGCGTTCCCTGTACCGGGATTTTGCCGCCGACAAACCCTTTGCCGAGCAGGATCAATGGATCACCGACAATCGGGGCCTGCTGCTGCTCCATGATCGGCTGCGGGCGGAGATCGACCAGAGCCAGGGCCGGGTTTTCCTCCATCCGCTCGAAGAACTCGGCGGCGACTGGCCAAGTCTTGATCTCCCCTCTCTTTTGCAACAGGAATCCGGACAGCTCACCATGCGGGACAGTGAGGGCCGCCCCTGGCTGGCGGCCTATCTGCACGTCCCCCGGGTGGATTGGATGCTCTTCTGCAGCGTACCCGCAGCCTCGCTGGAGGAGGCCGCGGCCCAACGGTTGCGCACCGCCTTCCAGCAGATCGCCGAAGGCCATTTCGGCTCGCAGGTGGAGGCCACCACTTCCGATGCCCTGATCACCGCCCTGGTGGAAGAGTTCAACCGCATGAGCCAACGACTGGCCCGGGCGGAGCAGGACCGACAAAAAATCGAGGGCCAGCTGCGCCAGGCACAGAAGATGGAAGCGATCGGACGCCTCGCGGGTGGCGTGGCCCACGACTACAACAACATGATCAACGTTATCATGGGCTATGCCGAGCTGGCCATGGAGCGGGTCGATCCGGCCGGTTCCCTGCACCACGACCTCAGCCAGATCTTTGAAGCCGCCAAACGCTCGACCGACATCACCCGCCAACTGCTCGCCTTTGCTCGCTGCCAGACCGTGGAGCCGCGGGTGATCGATGTCAACGAAAAGGTCAAGGGCCTGATCACGATGCTCAAACGGCTGATCGGCGAGGAAATCGAATTGCGCTGGTTTCCCGGCGACCAGGTCCGGCCGGTCAATATCGATCCCACCCAGATCGATCAGGTCCTGATCAACGTCTGCGTCAACGCCCGCGATGCCATTGACGGTGTCGGCAAAATCGTGATCGAAACCACCAACACCACCTTTGACCGGGCCTACTGCGATCTCCACCCGGGCTTTCTTCCCGGTGACTATGTGCAACTGGCCATCAGCGACGACGGCGCCGGCATGGACAAGGAAACCCTGAAAAACATCTTCGAGCCCTTTTTCAGCACCAAGGAGCGAGGCAAGGGTACCGGGCTCGGGTTGGCCACGGTGTACGGTATCATCAAGCAGAACAGCGGGTTCGTCAACGTCTACAGCGAACCCGGCAAGGGGACCACCTTCCGCCTCTATTTCCCCGGCCACGACGGTACCCCGGCCATCCACGACAACCAGGGCGAGGAGGCCCACTGCCCGGCCCGAGGCGAGACCGTTTTGGTGGTGGAGGACGAACCGGCGATCCTTGTCTTGACCGAGAGGTTGCTAGCGCAACTCGGTTACACCCCGCTCACCGCCGGCTCGCCCCTGGCGGCCCTGGAACTGGCGCGGGCGCACCCGGGCGCCATCGATCTGTTGATCACCGATGTGGTCATGCCGGAAATGAACGGCCGCGAACTCGCCGAGCGGCTCCAGGCATTCATGCCCGCCATCAAGGTGTTGTACATGTCCGGTTATACCGCCAATGTCATTGCCAAGCGCGGGGTGCTGGATGTCGATGTCCTCCTGCTGCAAAAGCCGTTTTCCAAGGACAGCTTTGCCATCAAGGTCCACCAGGCTCTGCGCCGCCCGAACCGGGCAGCCGCGAGCCCCCCGTCCTCTCCCGAAACCGGGCCGAACCCCGCGCTTCCCGCAATCAATGAGGCCGCCGGGACCATGAATTTTTCAACCCTGCTTCAGACCCGGCAAAGCGTGCGCCGTTACAGCGACCGGC
Organism: Desulfobulbus sp.; assembly: GCA_050255935.1. Taxonomy (GTDB): domain Bacteria; phylum Desulfobacterota; class Desulfobulbia; order Desulfobulbales; family Desulfobulbaceae; genus Desulfobulbus. Next base: position 4,550 of record JBFWIP010000028.1, on the reverse strand, counting down.
CGGTCGAACCGGAAAAAATCGACCAATTGATCGAGGCCGTGCGTCTGGCGCCCTCGGCCAGCAATTCCCAGCCCTGGAAACTGATCATCGTCACCGACCCCGTTCTCAGGGAACAGGTTGCCCGGGCCACCTTCAGTCCCCTGGTCTCGTTCAATAAATTCGTCCCCCAGGCACCGGCGCTGGCGGTGCTGGTGATCGAAAAACCCAAAATCATCACCCAGATCGGCGGCCGTCTCAAGGACAGGGACTTTCCCCTGATCGATATCGGCATTGCCGCCGAACATTTCTGCCTCCAGGCCGCGGAATTGGGCCTGGGCACCTGCATGCTCGGCTGGTTTGACGAACCGGCCGTGCAACGGGTGCTGCAGATCCCGAAAAACAGGCGGATCGGCCTGCTGATCGCCCTGGGTTACAGCATCGAGGAGACGCAGCCCCGGCCCAAAATCCGCAAAGCACGCGGGGACATGTGCAGTCTCAACCGGTATTGATTCCCTTTTGCCAAGGAGTTGCCCATGCGTCCGGCCCGGATTATCGACAGCCATATTCACTGCGGTATCCAGTTCTCCCAGCTGCCCATCGACGACATCAGCCCCCTGCTCCGGGAGGAGGGCATCACCGGAGCCTGCATGTTTGCCCCGGTGGAGGATATCTACGACCGATACGACCGCGATTTCGAGGACACGCCGCAATGGCGGCAGACCCGCCACCGGGCCAATCAGTACCTGCTCGACCTGGCCGGCGAGGGCGAACCGATCTTCCCCTACCTGTTCGTGTGGAATGATTTTGCCGTGGAGGAGCTGCAACAGCCCTATCGCGGCATCAAATGGCACCGCCATTCCGACGAACCGGTCTACCATTACCGGGATCCGCGCTGCGCGGCGATGATCGAGGAAATCACCCGCCGCCGTCTGCCCATCGTCCTTGAGGAGAGCTTTCACCACACCTGCACCTTCATCGAGCGCCTGGCCCCGGAGGCGGTGATCATCATCCCCCATCTCGGCGGTCTCAACGGCGGCTATCGGGCACTGGACGAGGCCGGCATCTGGAAACGCAACAACGTCCATGCCGACACCGCCCTGGCTTCCACTTCGGAAATGCGTCATTTCATAGAAAAGTATGGCGCGGACAAGCTGCTGTTCGGCAGCGACTATCCCTTTGGCGATCCCGGCGGGGAGCTGCGCAAAGTTGAACGATTGTCTTTAAACAGCGACGATTTCGAAAAAGTGGTTGCGGGCAATATTCTCAGCCTGCTCAGGGAGGGCGGCGCGCCGATCTGAGCGGGACGGATTCAGGGAATCGGCCCTTTTTTCCGGAAAAATTGAATAAAAACAATTTTTCCTCTTACATCCTGCAGATAACACGCTATGATGGGTAGCATACGTTCACTTCCGTTTCGCCAACCCTTACCTGTCGTCGCCGCAATGAAACCACTGCGAATTTATTTATTTCTCTGTTCGTTGTTACTCATTTTGGCGTCTTCCGCCACCGCCGCACCCATTGCCAAGCACTACGCCCTGGCCTATACCTGGACCAAGGAAGTCCAGCAGACCCTGGACGACCAGGACAAACTGGCGCGAGCCCTTTCGCTCCAGATCGACCGCCAGTTGCAGATCGTGGGCAAGGGGCAGAAATTCGGGGTGGTCTACCCCTTGAACGGGACCTTGGCTCAGGCCCGCAAACTCGCCCTCAACCAGTCCAACAAACTCAAACTGGCCGGTTTCAACCCGGCGGAAATCATTCCCGCAGGCAGCTACACCTCACTCTACCACCTGCTTCTTACCCAAAACCACGACCCGAACCGGCTGAGAAAGGACTACGACCGCATCGCCGGCAAACTCCCCGCACCCGAGCAACCCAATCTCCAGATCGAGAAAATCGGTTCCCGCAGCTACGGCCTTGTCTATCACTGCTGGTCCGGTAAAAAAGAGGCCAACACGATCGCCCGGCAACGCAAACTGGCAACGGGCAAAGAGTCCCCCAAACTGATTGCAGCCCGGCAACGGCCAATACTGCCGGCCATGGTCAGCGTGCCTGTGGCCGCCCATGCCGACAACGCGCCCCAAAGGCTCAAACACTGCCGGATAGCGATCGCCCCCCGGCAAAAGAGCGGGGGCACGGCTCCCACCCCGGAACCGGCCCAACTCGCCACACCGCCAAAAAGCAGCCGATCCGTTGCGGGGATCAACAGCAAAGTCCAGGATTTCCTGCGCAAACAACGCTCCAAAGGAAAACTGCAACGCCAGGAACGCACCGCCCTGGTCGCCTACGACCTCAACAACAACACCTATCTGGCCAACATCAACTCCCAGCGTTCCTTCCAGGCGGCCAGCATGATCAAACCCTTTGTCGCCCTCGCCTTTTTTCACCAGGTGGACAAAGGGAAGCTCAAATACAGCAGCAAACATCGCCAGATGATGGAGCAGATGATCCAGCACAGCGACAATCAGGCGACCAACTGGTTTATCCGCCAGCTCGGCGGTCCGGCCCAATGCAACGCCCTGATCAACAGGCAATATGGCCGTCTCTTCCGCCAGGTCCGTATCCGCGAATACATTCCGCCGGGAGGCAAAACCTACAAGAACAGCGCCCTGCCCCAGGACTACGTGCAATTTCTCAAGGCGCTGTGGAACAAAGAACTGCCCCACTCCCAGGAGATGCTGCGGGTGATGTCGCTGCCCGGCCGCGACCGCATCTTCTGGGGCACCGACGTTCCCTCCGGCACCCTGGTCTATAACAAGACCGGCACCACCGCCCATCTCTGCGGCGACATGGGCATTCTCGTCACCAAGACCAAAAGCGGCCAGCGGGTGCCCTATGCCATTGTCGGCATTGTCGAACGATCCTCGGTTCCCAATAATTACAAACAGTGGATGGTCAACGGCGGCGGCGTCATCCGCGACTTCTCCAGCCTGGTCTACGAGGAGATGAAACGCAAATACAACCTGCTCTGATTCACGGCACAAAAGGGGGCGGGGCAACTCGCCCCCTTTTATTTTGCCGTCGTTTTGCCGTCCGCTTTTTTCTTGCCCGTTCCACTTCCCGCTTTTTTCCTCATTCAATCCCGCTGAAGGGCCGCATCTGGGTGTCGCAGACCCCGCCGACCCGAACCTGGCGCATTGTCGGCGGCCCCTGGCAATTCGAGCCCTGATCGGCAACCCGGCACTTGATTTCCAGCGGTTTCCCGGCATTGACCCAGGTGGGGGTTTTCCGGTAGCGGCCAATCTTGCTGAAGCGGCACCCGGAAGGGATACCGTAGGGCCGACAACGGGCCGACTCGCCGGAAAGCGATACCCGCCGGGCATCAACGACAAAGCCGGGATAGTCGTCCACCACCCGGATCCGGTCGCCGTCCTCCTCTTCACGCACCACAAAGCTCCTGAACAGATAGCCGTCGCCCCGTTTCCCGCCCACCTCGATACGGGTGTTGGCGATCAGGGCGAAATCGTTGCCGTGGCGTGCCACTGCGCCGGACATGTATTCGACGCGGTCATGGCCGGGAAAACACTTGCCCATGGCCGGGGCATGGTAGTAGTGGCGGAGTTCCTTGAGTTCAGCGAGGCTGTTGCCCGGGAAGACAGCGGCCAGGTCGCGATCGCCGCCGAAAAGGATCCGCTGCACATCGCCCAGGCTCTGGGCATGCATGGCCTGCAGCTTGCGGTAATAAGCGCCGGTCTCCCCCCCGGCGGCGGCGAGGTCGTCGCGGAGATAGCAGGAGGTCAGCCCGGAGATCTGGGTCAGGTATTCATCCCAGATGTTGTACTGGGAGACCTTGGACGCGACCCCTTGAAAATCGCCGGGCGCATCGCAGCCCAACCGTGAGGCGCAGGATTCCAGCCCCCGATTGCGGATCGACAGGGCGATAATGTTCCGTTCGCAGGCCCCGTAGGCATTGCAGCCCCGCTCCAGGTGTCCCTCGAACAGGGCGGTGCGCATGGTGTAGTCCAGGTGCTTGGCCTGCCGCAGGGTTGCCGGCGGCCAACGGCCCTGCTGTTCGCGGATGAAGCTGTCCCAGGCCCGTTCCAACCGCCCCCGCCGCCCGATCAGTTGGCGGTTGACCCCGCCGCAGAGGGCGGAATTGTGGAAAGCGCGCACGATCTGATCCAATTCGCCCCGGACCACCTTGGCCTGAGCGCGCTCGACCTGCTGGCGGGGCGGATCAAACAGGGGCGGTTTGGCCATGGCATAGAGGTTGCGCACATCGAGGACATAGCGTATTCCCGGCCCGCACTGGTTGTTCTCCACCCGCATCGACCGCCGCGTCTCTACCAGGCGCCGATACCGGGCCGTGTCGGTGGGTGAGGCCTTGCGGGCATCGACCACCACCTCAAAGCCCACATAGGGAACCCCGTCGCCGCCGGTCAGGGCCTGCCCGTTTCTTACCACCACACAGGGGATGACCGAAGTTCCCTGCGCCAGGGTGCCCGCCGGGGCACCGGGGCTTTTCGCGCCGATACGCTCCACCCGGTAATAGGGGATGTCCGTGGGCCCGTTGAAACGGTAAAGGGTCATCACCGGCGTGGCCGGAATACCGGCCTCGGCCACGGAAAAGG
>JBFWIP010000027.1:12227-24627 GCA_050255935.1 Desulfobulbus sp. | reverse complement strand
TCCCTGAATCCGGCTTCAGTTCCGTCCTGAATGGTTCTTCATTCCCCGAATCGATAGAGGCAAGTAACGTGGGAAATCCTCTGTGCTTTTTCTTTGAGGTCCCAATTTCCGCAGGTTGTCAATGGCTTCCACTTCGACCTGATGCCATCATTGCCTCGATGTGTTTATTTATCGCTTGACTCTTGGCGAACTGTCTGGTTATAAGTCCTGAGTTTTGAGTGGTTTTTTCGGAAGTGGCTGTTGTGAATGTTGTTGTCGGAATGGTTTTAGGGCGTTTTAAGGGCCTCTAGAGCGTATCTGAGGCAGATTTAGGGCCGTAGGTACGAAATTGCCCCAATACAACTCCCTCATCAGACCAACCGGAAAATATCTGCCTTCATACACCTCCTCTGAACATCACTTAACCTACACGTTCTGCCAAAAGAGCAGTGGGCAGAATTTGAGTGGTTTTTTCGGAAACGGCAGCGGTCATCGGTGCTCTCGGAAGAATCCCAAATTCACCATGCGGGCTGGTGACGTATGATGAATCAGGGAGCCGTACGTCTACCCCGTACACTCTTACCTCCGCACCCCACCCCACCTATGACCGGTTCCGGAAGTGCTGGTCACTCATTTTTATTATCAACAATTAACTCGTGTTTTGCTGGATGTTGAACGCCATCATTTTATAAAAATTTTGTGGCGTCAAAGAAGGATGGACCGCTTTTGGAATATTGATTGCCGGCTGACGGGAGCTCTGGAGCGCACACTGGTATCTCAATCGGGACCGGTGAGTGAATTTCTTTCATGCCATGTCAAGAAAATATTTCCAAAGTTCAGGTAGATCACGATTGAAGCGCCACGCAGTAGGAAATTGTTAACAGGGACTTGAATTAACATTTACTTCTCTGGGGGATTTTGCACCTTCGTGTAAAGTCCGCCGCAAAAGGATGCGTCTATGAAAATTCATGAGTATCAGGCCAAGGAATTATTCCGAAAATTCAACGTACCAACCCCCAATGGTAAACTTGCTTATACCTCTGATGAGGTAGCGAAAATCGCAGAAGAATTCGGTTACCCGGTGGTTGTCAAGGCCCAGGTGCATGCCGGTGGTCGCGGTAAAGGTGGCGGTGTAAAACTGGCCAAATCCAAAGATGATGTCAAAGCGGTCGCCGATTCCATTATCGGGATGACCCTTGTCACCAAGCAGACCGGCGCCCAGGGAAAATTGGTTCGCAAAGTCCTGGTGGAAGAGGGACTGAACATCAAAAAAGAGTTGTACCTTTCCATCATCCCGGATCGTGAGACCGCAAGCGTTGCCATCGTCTGCAGCCAGGACGGCGGTATGGACATCGAGGAAGTCGCCGCCAAGACCCCCGAGCGCATCATTACCGTCAATGTCAGCCCGATTACCGGTTTCCAGCCTTTCCATGCCCGTAAGGTCTGTTTTGGTCTCGAACTCGAGAAAGACCTGCAGAAGAAGATGTCCGCTCTGCTGAAGAACCTCTATGAGCTGTTCATGGCCTATGACTGCTCCATGGTTGAGATCAACCCGCTGATCATCACCGCAGAAGGCGATATTCTTGCTTTGGATGCCAAGATGGATATCGACGGCAACTCCATGTTCCGTCATCCCGACGTCAAAGAGATGCGCGACATCGACGAGGAAGATCCGGTCGAGGCAGAGGCTTCCAAATACGGTCTGAACTACATCAACCTCGACGGGAACGTTGGTAACATCGTCAACGGTGCCGGTCTGGCCATGGCCACCATGGACATCGTTCAACTGGCTGGGGCCTCCCCCGCCAACTTCCTTGACGTCGGTGGCGGCGCCAATGCCGAGGCCATCGAGAATGGTTTCCGCCTGATCATGAAAGATCCGGCTGTTAAGGGTATTTTGATTAACGTCTTCGGCGGTATCCTCCGTTGTGACATCCTGGCCAAGGGTGTTGTCCAAGCCGCCACCAAACTGAAACTCTCTGTGCCGGTTGTTGTCCGCATGGAAGGCACCAACGTTGAGGAAGGCCGCAGAATTCTTGCCGAGTCCGGACTCGACCTGATCAATGCCAAGGATCTGGCGGACGCAGCCGAGAAAGTAGCCAAGATCGTTTCCTGATGAAAGATGAGTTCAGATCGGCCAGGCGCTTCACGTGTTGACGACTCACCAGTCGACCAGCTCGGAAGGAGCCAGGAGTGCCGATCGTGACCACTGGAGATTGAATACTCAGATTTCAGAGGCATAAAACTTATACCCATAGAGGAAAATAATGAGCGTTTTCGTTAATAAAAATACGAAGTTAGTCGTACAAGGCATCACCGGCCAGGAAGGCCAGTTCCATACTCGCGCATGTATCGCCTACGGCACCAACGTTGTCGCCGGTGTGACCCCCGGTAAAGGCGGCCAGAAGATGGACGATGTGCCCATCTATAACTCCGTCAAGGAAGCCCGTGAGAAAACCGGTTGCAACGCCTCCATGATCCTGGTCCCGCCGCCCTTCGCTGCTGACGCCATCATGGAAGCCGCCGACGCCGGCATCGAGTTGGTTGTCTGCATCACCGAGGGTATCCCGGTACTTGACATGATGAAGGTCAAAAATTACTTGAACACCAAACCCACCCGCCTGATCGGTGGTAACTGCCCCGGTATCATCACCCCCGGCGAGTGCAAGATCGGCATCATGCCTGGGCCGATGCACAAACCGGGCGGCCCCTGGGGTGTTGTATCCCGCTCTGGGACGCTCACCTACGAGGCCGTTCATCAGCTGACCCAGAATGGCTTTGGCCAGACAACGGTTATCGGTATCGGCGGTGATCCCATCAACGGCACCAACTTCATTGATTGTCTGACAGCCTTTGAGGCTGATCCCGACACCAAAGCCATCATCATGATCGGTGAGATCGGTGGTAACGCCGAAGAGGATGCCTGCGCCTGGATCAAGGCCAACACCAAAAAACCGGTCGTCGGCTTCATCGCCGGTCTGACCGCTCCTCCTGGCCGTCGTATGGGTCATGCCGGTGCTATCGTCAGCGGCGGCAAGGGGACTGCAGAGGCCAAGATCGAGGCCATGAAGGCCAGTGGTGTCCATCACTGCGCCAACCTCGGTAAGCTGGGCGAGCTGTGCAAAGAGGTATACAAAGGCTGATTCGCCAATGAAGGGCAGCGCCGGATGCTCCATTCGGTGCTGCCCGAGCTTTCATAATCGTCGGGCACGGAATTTTAATTGAATTCTGCAGCAAGGAGACAGCATGAGCACTAAGGAAAAATTAGAGCAACTCAAACAAAAACGGGCCAAAGCCTTGCTTGGCGGTGGCCAGGATAAAATCGACAAAATCCATGCCAAGGGCAAACTGACCGCCCGTGAGCGCATCCAAAGCCTTCTTGATCCGGGTACGTTCGAAGAATACGATGCCTTCAAACTCCATCGCTGCTACAACTTCGGCATGGAGAAAATCAAGTTTTTCGGCGACGGTATCGTCACCGGTTACGGAAAGATCAACGGGCGTGGCGTGTATCTGTACGCTCAGGACTTTTCGGTTCTGGCCGGATCACTCTCCGGAACTTTGGCCGAAAAAATTTGTAAAATAATGGATTTGGGTGTGAAAAACGGGATGCCGGTCATCGGCCTGAATGACTCCGGTGGCGCCCGTATCCAGGAAGGTATCGAGGCTTTGGCCGGGTATACCGAGATCTTCACTCGTAACGTCCTTTCCTCCGGTGTCGTGCCGCAGATTTCTGGTGTCTTCGGACCTTGTGCCGGTGGTGCGGTCTACTCGCCCGCTTTGACCGACTTCATTGTTCAGGTCAAAATTCAGTCCTACATGTTTCTCACCGGTCCTAAGGTCGTTAAAACTGTGTTAAACGAGGACGTCACCACCGAGCAATTGGGTGGCGCGGTCATGCATACCACCAAATCCGGTGTTACCGACTATGCTGCCGAAGATGAGATGGACGCCATTCAGTACATCAAAGATCTTCTCTCCTACATGCCGCAGAATAACATGGAAGATCCGCCTGTTGTTGAATGCACGGATCCCATTACCCGTAAGGCCCCCGAGCTCAACGATATTATTCCGGACAATCCCAACGCCGCCTACGATATGAAAAAGGTCATCACCACAACGGCTGATGACGGTGTATTCTTTGAAATCAAACAAAATTTTGCACCCAACATCCTCATTGGTTTTGCCCGCTACGGTGGCAAGGCTGTAGGTGTCGTTGCCAATAATCCTTCCTACTATGCCGGCGTTCTCGACATCGATTCCTCGATCAAAGGTGCCCGCTTCATCCGCTTCTGTGACTGCTTCAACATCCCGATCCTGACCTTCGTCGACGTCCCTGGCTTCCTCCCTGGCACCGCACAAGAATTCGGCGGCGTCATCCGCAACGGCGCCAAGATGCTGTATGCCTATGCTGAATCGACGGTGCCAAAGGTAACGATTATTACCCGTAAATCCTACGGCGGCGCCTACTGCGCTATGTCGTCCAAGCATCTGCGGACTGATATCAACTACTCCTGGCCGACCGGTGAAATCGCCGTTATGGGGTCCAAGGGCGCGGTCGAAGTCCTGCACGCCAAGGGCGCCAAAGCTGCAGAAGATCCCAGAGCGTTCCTGGCGGAGAAAGAAGCCGAGTACAACGAGCAGTTCTCCAATCCGTATTGCGCAGCAGAGCGCGGCTACATTGATGATGTTATTGAACCGGCTGAAACCCGTTTTCGCATCATCAATGCGTTTGAATCGATTCAAGGGAAACGTGACACCATCCCGATGAAAAAACACGGCAATATTCCGCTGTAAGCACTCTCATGCATCGGTTCGGTGCAACCCGGACCCACAGAAAAGAGGAACACAGAATGGCAGATGCAAAAAAGAAAATGGCTGCCGCCCTTGCAGCTGTGAATGCCTACATGATGCAGGAAGAGGAAGCAGCGTATCAGGCCCAACTGGCCGCTGCCAGACCTGCACAGACAGGGCCTAATCTATGGGCAATTGCCGGCCGTCAGGACATCATGAATTTCCGTAGGCTGATTCAAATGAAAGCCTTCTGATGGCTTTTACGACTTATTGACGTTTAACGACAACGTATAACAGGGAGATACCGACAATGAGCGACCAAGTGAAAATGACCGCCATGAATTATGATGTTGACCGGCCTGCAGCAGAGAATCCGGTCAAGGTAATGGATCTGAGCCTTCGTGACGGACATCAGTCTTTATTTGCTACCCGCGGGCGGACCGAGGACATGATCCCGATCGCCGAAATGATGGATGAGGTTGGCTTCTGGGCAATCGAGACTTGGGGTGGAGCCACCTTTGACACCATGCATCGCTTTCTCAACGAGGATCCGTGGGAGCGCCTCCGTACCCTGAAACGCTATATCAAGAAAACCCCGTTTTCCATGCTGCTCCGCGCCCAAAACCTGGTCGGCTACCGGAACTATGCAGATGATACCGCCACCGCTTTTGTTGAGCGTGCGGCCGAGAACGGTATGGATGTCTTCCGTACTTTCGATGCACTCAACGATTATCGCAACTTTGAGACCGTTGTGAAAGAAATCAAGAAATGCGGCAAGCATTTCCAGGGCTGCATCTGCTACACCCTGACAGAGCCGCGTCTTGGTGGACCAGTTTACAATATTGATTATTATGTAAACAAAGCTAAGGCATTGGACGAGATGGGCGCTGATTCCATCTGCATCAAAGATATGGCTGGCCTGATTGCTCCATACGATGCGTACAACCTGGTCAAGGCTTTGAAAGAGATAACCAAGACCCCGATTCATCTCCACAGCCATTTCACTTCTGGTATGTCACCGATGAGCCACCTGAAGGCCATCGAGGCTGGTTGCGATATCGTTGACACCTGCATGACCCCGTATGCATATCGTACCGCCCATGCCGCTCTTGAGCCATTGGTTATGACGTTGCTCGGCACCAACCGCGACACCGGTTTCGATATCAAGAAGCTGGCAGCCATCAACGAGGTGCTCGAGAAAGAGGTTATGCCGAAGTACAAACACCTCATGGATGACTCCAAGGTCTCCATCATCGACATCAATGTTCTCCTGCATCAGACCCCGGGCGGTATGCTCTCCAACCTGGTTAACCAGTTGCGCGAGATGGATGCTCTCGACAAGATCGGTGAGGTCTACAAAGAGCTGCCCAAAGTACGTAAAGACCTCGGCCAGATTCCGTTGGTTACCCCGACCTCCCAGATCGTTGGTATCCAGACCGTCAATAACGTCCTGTTCGATACGCCGGAAGAGCGCTACAAGATGATCACCGCTCAGGTTAAGGACCTGTGCTACGGTCTGTATGGAAAGACCGCTGTCCCGATCGACGCTGAATTGCAGAAGAAGGCTCTGAAAGGATATCCGCGTGGCGAAACCCCGATTACCTGCCGTCCTGCCGAGGTTATCGAGCCTGAACTCGAGAAGGCCAAAGCTGAAATCGGCGATCTTGCCAAGGATATGGATGACTTGGTACTCTATGCCATCTACCCCGTAACCGGTAAGAAGTTCCTCGAGTGGAAATACGGCAAGACCCCGGCACCGCCCGAAGTACAGCCTATCACCTTGGATGACGTTAAGAAACGTGACGAATTGATTGCCAAGGCAAAAGCCGGTAAGCTGGTCGAGCCCAAAGCCAATGCTCCGGAAAAAACCGAAAACGTTCGTACCTTCAACGTCTTTGTCGATGGCGAGTACTTCAACGTTGAGGTCGACCCGACCGGTGACTTCCAGCCGATGGTTGCCGCAGCTCCTGTTGCACGTCCTGCTGCCGCTCCGAAGGCTGCCGCAGCTGCTGCACCTGCCGCTGCGCCGAAGGCTGCCGCCGCCCCTGCACCGGCTCCGGCCGTCGAGGGTGGTACCCCGCTGACTGCTCCTATGCCAGGCATGGTTGTCAAATACCTGGTCAACGTTGGCGATACCGTGAAAGCTGGCGACGCTGTTGTTGTTCTCGAGGCCATGAAGATGGAGAACAACCTGGCTGCACCGTGTGACGGTGAGGTCAAACAACTGTGCTGCGGTACAGGTGATTCCGTAGCCAAAGACGCCGTTTTGGCTGTTATCGGCTAATTCGGTTCTTTCTGCCCAATATAAAAAAAAGGGGGTGTCGGAAACGACACCCCCTTTTTTTTAGATGTGTTTTTATCAAGCAATAAGCACTCGATTGAAAAGGGTTGAAGGCGATTTTGCCTCTTTTCCCTACGGTTTACTCGCAGGCAAGTATGCTTGCTTTTTCCGCGGGTATCGGATCAGTTAACCAGGCCCATGAATTTGGCCTGCTCCCACAGTTTTTTGGCAAGCCGTACCGTTGCCTGATCAACCATCCTGCCTTCCACCGCAATGGCGCCCTTTCCCTCTGATTTGGCCAGATGATCGGCCTCGATTACCTTGGCCGCCAAGGCTATATCATCCACAGAAGGGGTGAAAACCTCGTTGATCACATCCACTTGGGACGGATGAATGGCCCATTTGCCGTCACAGCCCAAGGCGCAGGCCATGATCGCTGAGCGCCGCAATCCTACCTCGTCCTTAAAATTGCCAAACGGGGCATCAATGGCCAGGCATCCGTAGGATTTGGCATGCATGACCATGTTGCTGAGGGTAAAATGCCATCTATGGCCGGGATAAATTTCCTCTTCCTTCTCACCATGTCCGGAAATGGAAACCAGACGGGCGCCAATGGAGGCCGAATAGTCTGCAATCCCGAACACCAGGCTGAGTATCCGTTCACTGGCATGGGTGATTTTTGACGCATTACGAAGCCCTTGGGCGGTTTCAATCGACGCCTCGATGCCGATCTGTCGTGCAAATTGCTTTTCCATTTCAATACCCGCCAGGAGACGATCGGCAAAATAGATATCACCGGGGGTGTTTACCTTGGGGATGACAATGGCATCAATCACATGACCCGCATTTTCCGCAACTTCCAACAGATCGCGATAGGCAAAGGGTGTGTCCAGGGAATTAATGCGGACAGTTACGGTTTTTTGTGACCAATCAAAGCCCAGCAAAGATTCGATCACTTGGGTCCTGGCCGCACTTTTTTCCCCCACCGGAACGGAGTCTTCAAGATCGAGCATGATCACGTCGGCCTTGCTTTCGTTGGCCTTTCCATGCATTTTTTTTAGATGACCCGGCACCGACAAGTTGGAACGTCGTGGTTTCATACAGCCTCCTTAAGAAAAATGAAACAAGTCGATAGGTAGTAGTACTTATCCAAAAATGAGGATTTTTGTTCCCGTTCAAGGCATGAGAAAAAACTATGCCACAGGCACATGTTGATATTCCGAGGATAAAATTTTAAGCAGAGCGCAGACATTGGGCGAAATGACCCTTTTTGATGGGCACTGCTTAATAGGGGATACCCTCGTTACAATCGCCAAAAATGGAAAAATTTGCAGACAAAAAAAACTTGTCGCCAGAACATGAGACCTCGTTCTCGCTGCTTTTGCCAAAGTGACCAATAAGCGTGCCGGAGAAGATACCAAAGAGTCCTGGTTTCCTCCATCAATGTATGGAAAAAATTTTCCTTTTAGGGAAATTCTTTTGTCATTTGCCATCATTTTGAAAAAGAAGAGGATGGATATGATCTTGGCAGATCGGCGGCTGTTTGAGAGGTTGTTGGCAGGAATAAGGAAAAGAGTTTTGATGGCTCCTTGGAACGGCAACATCAGCAAGATCAGGCATTGTGCAGAATCAGAGTGTTCCGTAGCACGCACGGAATGTCCTCCTCCCGGTTTTTGGCGGGAGCGCCTCTTTCAATAACTCTGGATTAAAGGCCAAACCATTTTTTTTTCTTTTTGGATCTGTAGACTACCACGCGGTTGCGTCCGTTGTTTTTGGCTTCATAAAGGGCTTCGTCAGCGGCATTGATAAAATTATTTTTGCAAAATTCCCCTTGGGCAGGGCTGGAACTGACAACTCCGATGCTAATGGTGACATGGTAGACGCAATCCCCATTGTCAAAGGGATGATTTTCAACCGTTTTACGAATTTTTTCCGCTACCAGGAACGCTTCTTCCTCATCGGTCTCAGGAAGGACAAAGGTGAATTCCTCCCCACCATATCGGGCAATCAGATCATACTCGCGGATCACCTCCTTGGTGATGCGGCAGAATTCCTTGAGAATGAAGTCTCCGGTTTGGTGTCCGTATGTATCATTGAATTTCTTGAAATGGTCGATGTCTGCCAGGAGCAAGGATAAACTGCGATCCTTGCGGATGCAGCGGTTGATTTCCGAGTCGAGGAAGCTTTGGAAGAAACGATGGTTGTTGATCTCGGTCAGGCCGTCAAGATTGGCGAGATTTTCAAGAAAACGGTTTTTTTGGGCCAATTCTTCGGTAAGTTTTTCCAACTCCATTTTTGATTTGATCAATTCGCGGTTCATTTCCTCATAGGAGAGGTTGATCAGACTGAGGCGGAGGTTCGCCTCCTGAAGAATTTCCGCTACAGATTTGACCGGTTTGATTTTGATACCGAAAAAGTTGGCGGACTGATCGATGGACTGATCGATCATTTTCAAGACGGTGTTGACCTCCAGCACTTTTAAGTGGAGCAACTGTTTTGCCTCGGTACGAAACTGCTTATGATACACTTCAGGGGTGCTGGAATAGAAAATTTTTGCCAGGAGTCCGGCGAGGTAGGAGGCGTAAACATATTGTTGGTACTTGCGGTCCTTTCCCTGGAACTTTAGTGGTTGATGGTGATATTTGATCGGCAGCAGCAAGCTTTCCGGGAGCCCCCACATCCTGGCCACCTCATAGCCGACTTCGCTGTGGGGGAGGCCGATCACTTCCTGCTCCAGCTGGCTTTGGTCGGCATGACTGCTGTTTTCGTCTTGCGGGTCTCTTTGTTGGATGGTGCGAAGTATCTGATCGTACTCCTGGGGCAGCGTGGTCGCAAAAATGAGTTTTCCAATATTGAGCAACAGCCCGCAAGTAAAGGCCTCTTCGGTATCTGCGTGGGGGATTTGTTCGAGAATGAGTTTGGCGCCTACGGCCTCCACCAGGGAGCGTTCCCAAAACTGCTCAAAGTCAAAACGTGATTTTTTATGTTTATTCCCCAGGGAAAGGAAGGAAAAGCTGAGGACCAGGCTACGGACTGCATTCAGTCCGAGGATGGAAACCGCTTGGTTGATCGAGGCGATCTGCTGGGGAAAGCTATAAAACGAGGAGTTGGCCACCCGGAGGATTTTGGTGGAAAGGGCCATGTCCTGGGCAATCAATTTGGCAATATCGGTGAGAGTGGTTTCTTCCTGTGCAGTCAGCACCAGCAGCTTACTGGCAATAATCGGCAAGGTAGGGAGATCCTTTGACGCAAGGATGGTGGAAAGGATGGTTTCCGGAGGGGTATTGGCTGCCGACATTTAAAATCCAGATCTATGGAAGTAATTGATAATAAATTGCAGGAAAAAGAACATGTTGTGACCGCAGAGGATGTCGTCCGGGGCTATGCGTTTCATCCAGTATATATGCTTTTCCCCGATCGTCCAAGGAACACTCGGGAAAAAACTACTCTGAACGGCCAATGATGAGGTTCTTTCTGAGTAATTGGCT
This sequence comes from Desulfobulbus sp., assembly GCA_050255935.1. Classification (GTDB taxonomy): domain Bacteria; phylum Desulfobacterota; class Desulfobulbia; order Desulfobulbales; family Desulfobulbaceae; genus Desulfobulbus. The sequence goes on along the minus strand of JBFWIP010000027.1, from coordinate 14,085 downwards.
GTTTTTTAGCTGTTTATGGCGGAAATGGCTTTCCTCGCTGGGGCCTCACGGACCATCCCAGACTCGATTTGGGTAGGAGCAGGAACGCCCGTTATAGGTGGTGAACGCAAGCGTCTCGCCGCAAGAGGAAATATAGTCGGGCGTAAGAGGAATCTTGCCGCCACCACCGGGCGCGTCAAGGGCATAGGTGGGAATGGCCATGCCCGAAACATGGCCGATCAACCGGGACATAATGGCAATACCTGCATCAATGGTGGTGCGAAAATGGGAGGTGCCACGGGTTTGATCGATCTGAAACAGGTAATAGGGCTTGACCCGCATCGTCAGCAGACCCCGAAAGAGTGTTGTCAACGTTTCCGCGGAGTCGTTGATTCCCCGGAGGAGAACCGTTTGACAGCCCAAGGGAATGCCAGCATCCGCGAGCAATCTGCATGCATGGGCCGCCTGAGGCGTTAATTCCCGCGGATGATTGAAATGCGTGTTGATGAACAGGGGATGAAATTGAGCGAGCATGTGGGCCAGATCCCGGGTTACCCGGGAAGGCAGGGTACACGGCACCCGGGTACCGATGCGGATGATTTTAATCGAGGCAATCCGGCGAAGGCGGGTGAGGATATCCTCCAGGCGCTGATCGCTGAGCATAAACGGATCGCCCCCGGAAAGAAGGACATCACTGATGGCCGGTGTTTTTTGCAGATATTCCAGTCCGGCATTGATGGTATCCTCAGTGATGCACATTTCTACCCGGCCCACTTTTCGCTTGCGGGTGCAGAAGCGACAGTAGACCGGGCACTCGGAACTGATCAAGAACAGCGCTCTGTCAGGATATTTATGGACCAGATTCGGTACGGGGCTGAGGTTTTCCTCGTCAAGAGGATCTTCAAGTCCCTGAGGGTCAAGCAACTCCAGCCGATCGGGGACCGCCTGCCGCCAAAGCGGATCCCCGGGCGTCTGGATGAGGTTCAGGTAATAGGGGCTGATCCGCACGGGATAGACTTGGGCGACCTCTGCTATCATGGCCCGCTCTACAGGGAATCGATGGCATAATGCCTCTATGGTCGCTTGGTTGATGGTGTGTTGCGAGGTGTTGCACAAATCTTTGGGTTCTCCTTCGATCATAACCGGCTTCTGTATCAAAGCTGCAATACACCAAGATTCGGCCTCTGCCAAGAGGGAAAGAGGAGGGACCCGGAAGAAGTCGAAAAACACGAAACCGCTCCAGCAAAAACAGTGCATTACGAGGCACGAAACGTCCCCTCGTCGCTTGTTACGCAAAGAATTCCCAGCAAATTCGCGGGAAGGGGGTGAACTAAACCGGGTGCGCGGCTTTTTTGAAGTTTTATCGGTTAGCGTGTATAGTGCCGCGTCTCAATCATTCAAGCTGCGGTAATCGAGGAATGCGCCGATTTATTGTTCTTATTCCGACCGTTATTCTTTGCCTGGTCCTGGCCCTTTGGGCAGGGGGGATTTTCGCCTATCAGCATGGCCTGGACGCCTTGGCGAAAGAAGGGCAGGTGCGGATGGAACTCTATATTTCTTATCTGCGGGGGGTTCTCGAAAAATACGAAGGGCTGCCCGAGTTATTGGCCACCAATAAACAGTTGGTTTCTTTTCTGCAGAATCCCGGGAGCCGCGAGCGGATCAATGCCCTGAACGTCTATCTGGAGACGATCAACAACATCAGCGATGCCTCCGATACCTACCTGATGAATTCCGATGGACTCACCATTGCCGCCTCCAACTGGAATACCCCCAAGCCCTTTGTGGGCCGCAATTTCAGTTATCGCCCTTACTTCAAACAGGCCATGGAGGGGAAGCTGGGGCGCTATTTTGCGTTGGGGACCGCTTCCAGTGAACG
>JBFWIP010000027.1:0-12127 GCA_050255935.1 Desulfobulbus sp. | reverse complement strand
AATCGAAGGACGCTTGAGGAGGCTAAGGAAAAGCTGGAAATACGGGTGGCCGAGCGGACCGCCGCCCTGACCAACACCAATGCGCAGTTGCGCCAGGAGATTCGGGAACGGCGAAGAACCGAGGAAGAGTTGCGCAAAACCCGCCGCGAGTTGATTCATGCCGCCAAACTTGCCGCCCTGGGCCAGATGAGTACGGTCATCACCCATGAACTCAACCAGCCGCTGGCGGCAATTCGCACCTACACCGACAATGCAGTACAACTCCTGGCCAAGGGGCGGCAGGACGATGTGGGCTGGAATCTGGAACAGATCAGGGAGTTGACCGAGCGTATGGGCCAGTTGGCCAGGCAACTCAAGGTTTTTTCCCGCAAGAGCAGTGGCAAGTTAAACAAGGTCCCCTTGCACGGCGTTCTTGATGGGGCCATGGAGGTCATGGCGCCGATAATCTCCAAGTCCGGGGTACGGTTGACGATCAACATGCCCCCGGAACTGGAGGGCGTGCGCGCAAATGCCGTTCTCCTCCAGCAGGTGCTGGTCAACCTGCTCGCCAACAGTTTGCAGGCTGTTGCCGAACAGGAGGAGAAACAGGTCGAGATCAGCGTGAAACGCAAGGACGACAAGGTCCTGCTTCGGGTGCAGGACAATGGACCCGGCATCGACCCCGCGCTTGCCCGGCGGATTTTTGAACCTTTTTACACCACCAAAGACCCCGGCAAGGGCCTGGGGCTGGGGTTGACCATATCCGCCCGCATCATGGAAGACATGGGGGGGCTGATCCGGGTTGTCCAGACCGGTTCTGGCGCCTGTTTTGAAATAACGCTCAATACCCAGTGAATCTCATATGAAACCACTGCACAACGTCCTGTTCATTGATGACGAAAAGCATATCCGCCAGGCCAACCGCCAGACCCTGGAACTGGCGGATTTCGAAGTGACCTGCCTGGAAACGGCGGAAGAGGGCCTGCAGCACATTACCGATAATTGGCCGGGTGTGGTGGTGTGCGACATTCGTCTGCCCGGCATGAGCGGCACGGATCTGCAACGGCGTCTGCATGAGCTGGATAGCGATTTGCCCGTTATTCTCATAACCGGACATGGGGACGTGTCCACAGCGGTCCGGGCCATGCGGGATGGCGCTTACGACTTTCTCGAGAAACCCTATTCCTCGGAGCGGTTGGTGAAGACGGTTTCCAAGGCCCTGGAGAAACGGATGCTCACCCTGGAAAACAGGGCCCTGCGCACCGAGCTCGAGGCCTATAGTGCGCTCGGCCCCCGTTTTATCGGTATCACCCCTGCCACCCAGCGCCTGCGGGCCACCATCGGCCAGATCGCCGATACCGATGCCGATGTCCTGCTGGTAGGCGAGACCGGGACCGGCAAGGAATTGGTCGCCCGACTTCTGCATGAACACAGTCGCCGCCGGAATCAGAATTTCGTCGCCATCAACTGTGGGGCAGTGGCGGAAAACATGATCGAGAGCGAGCTCTTCGGCCACGAAGCCGGGGCGTTTACCGATGCCCGTTCCACCCGGATCGGCAAATTTGAACATGCCGACGGCGGTACCCTGCTGTTGGATGAGATCGAAAGCATGCCGATGCAGGTTCAGGTTCACCTGCTGCGGGTCCTTCAGGAGCGGGCCGTGGAGAGAATGGGATCGAACCGGCTGATCCCCCTGGACCTGCGGGTGGTGGCGGCGGCCAAGGTTGATCTCAAGGATGCTGTCCGGCGCGGCATCTTTCGTGAAGACCTCTATTACCGCCTCAATGTGGTTTGCCTGGAAATTCCGCCCCTTCGAGAGCGTCGAGAAGATATCCCACTTATTTTCCATCATTATCTGCTGGTTGCCAGCCATCGTTACCAAAAAGAAGTCCCCATGCCCAAGCAGGCGCAGGTCAACCTGCTCATGGCCTGCGACTGGCCGGGCAATGTGCGTGAACTGCGAAATCTTGCCGAGCGGTATGTTCTGCTCGGTGCCCAGTTCAATTGGTCGCTTGAACGAATGATGTCCGGTGGTGGGGGCAAACAGATCACCAGCCTGCCCGACCAGGTCGATGCCTTTGAACGGGCCATCCTCGAACAGGCGCTGGCCAGCCATACCGGTTGCATCCGCGATGTGATGGCCGCCCTCTCCCTGCCACGAAAGACGCTCTACGATAAATTGCGCAAGTACGGATTGGATAAAAACGATTTCAAATAGGATGGCTTTGGCCAATCTCAACAAACGAAGACCCGTGCATCGCATAAGGGGGGCCTGGCCCGGAACATCGTTTTCGCTCCTTTTTGCCGCAACGACAACGAACACCCTTCATGGGAAGGGCGATTCTTGGCCTATGGCCGGGAATCCAAAGGACGACTTACCCTTCCTCCCCTGAGGCCCGATTGTTTTGGGCCGATTTTCCCGCATTTTTTCTCTTGAATGGGTGGATATCCACCCGTTTTCTCAAGGCCGTATTGGGGGATTTTTCCCTTAACTCTTCTGGAACACAAATCTTTCCTTCTTTACCGGCTCCCTGGAGCTGTTTTTGCTTCACAGGATGGTGTCCAGAAACGGTCCTGGCTCCGGTTCAGAGAGGAATGGACAAAATGGTGGTCCGGAGAATTCCGGATCTATTCATTACAACCTGTGAGGAGGGAGTATGTTCAAGAAGGTTTCCAAAGCGTTGTTGGCAACTGCGGTGACAATGGCCCTGACGGCCGGTGCAGCCGTTGCCGGTCCCATTGTCATCAAATTTTCCCATGTCGTGGCTGAAAATACCCCCAAGGGGCTGGCTGCCAACAAATTCCGTGACCTGGTCAAAGAAAGAATGGGGGGCAAGGTCGTGGTCGAGGTCTACCCCAGTTCCCAGCTGTTCGACGACGACAAGGTATTGGAAGCAATGATGCTAGGCGACGTGCAAATGGCCGCGCCCAGCCTTTCCAAGTTTGATCGGTATACCAAAAGCCTGCAGATTTTCGATTTACCCTTTCTGTTCCAGGACATGGAAGCCGTCGATCGGTTCCAGCAGAGTGCAGAAGGACAAAAGTTGCTGAATTCCATGAACAAAAAAGGATTCATCGGCCTTGGCTACATCCACAACGGCCTGAAACAGTTTTCTGCCAGCAAACCGATGCACGTTCCCGCCGATGCCGCTGGTCTGAAATTCCGCATCATGGCTTCCGATGTTCTTGCCGCCCAGTTCAAAGCCCTGAAGGCGGTTCCGCTGAAAAAACCCTTTTCCGAGGTCTTCATTCTTCTGCAGACCAAGGCTATCGACGGCCAGGAAAATACCTGGTCGAACATCTATTCCCAGAAGTATTTCGAGGTCCAACCCTATATCACCGAATCGAACCATGGCCTGCTCGATTATATGGTGGTCACCACCACCGAATTCTGGAACGGCCTGCCTGAGGATATCCGTGCCCAGCTGAAACAGATTCTTGATGAGTCCATCGCCTACGGGAACAAGGTCGCCATGGATAAGGCCGTTGCCGATAAGCAGAAGATCATTGAATCCAAACGGAGCGAGGTCATCACTCTGACCCCGGAAGAGCGGGCCCAATGGGTTGAGGTTATGAAGCCTGTTTGGAAGCAGTTCGAACACGAAATTGGCAAAGACCTGATTGACGCCGCCTACAAGGCCAATCAGACCAACTAACCAACCAGCGAGTGTCTATCCGGAAATAGGGATTTTCGTGCGGGTTCAAGGAATGCGAAAAAATTTACCACAGATATATGTGTGATATTCTGGGGTAAATTTTTGAGCAAACCCCGGAAATCGAGCGAAAAGATTCAGTACGGATGGGCCCCGCGCGCCATGTTGACAAAGGCAGCCAACCAAGGCTGCCTTTGTCGTTCAATCAAGGAAGGGGAAACTCATGTTTCTGCGTGTGCTCAACAAGGTGGAGGAGGCCGTCATCTGTCTCCTGCTGGTGACGACAACCGGGCTGGTGTTTATGGATGTGGTCATGCGATTCGGGTTTAACACCGGCTTTATCTGGTCCCAGGAACTAACGCTGCATATGTCGGCCTGGTTTGTTCTTTTCGGCTGCTCCTACGGCCTCAAGCAAGGCTCACACATTGGTGTGGATGCCTTTGTCAAACTGTTCCCATCGCTTGGAAGGCGTATACTGACCATCCTTGGCTGCCTTCTGGCCCTGGCCTACTGTGGCTTGGTGCTTTACGGCAGCTGGATCTATCTCAGCAAGGTGAAACGTATCGGCATTCAGCTTGAGGACATTCCGGTGGCGACCTGGCTTGCCCGGTCGATCCTTATTATCGGGTTTGTCTTTTTGACCCTCCGCATCCTGATTCTTCTTTGGAAGGTTATCCGGGGAGAGATCGATGTGTTCCGTCATGCCGACGAGGCCAAGGAATCGATGGAGATCGTTGAGGAATTGAAAAATGGAGGGAGCGAGGCATGACCACCGCAGCACTTTTTGGCCTTTTGTTGGTCTGTATGCTCTTGGGGATGCCCATTGCTTTTGCCCTGGGACTTTCCAGCATTGTCACCGTTCTCTTTTTTTCCAATGATTCATTGGCATCCATTGCGCTCAAGCTTTTTGAATCGCTGTCATCACATTACACCTTGCTGGCCATTCCGTTTTTTATCCTTTCCTCCGCCTTCCTGTCCACCGGTGGGGTTGCAAAACGAATTATCCGCTTTGCTTTGAGTATTGTCGGCCATATCCGGGGTGGCATGGCCATGGCCTCGGTCCTGGCCTGCATGATTTTCGCTGCGGTTTCGGGCTCCTCGCCCGCCACGGTTGCCGCCATCGGCTCCATCGTCATCGTGGGCATGGTTCGTGCCGGTTACCCGGAGAGTTTTGCCGCAGGGGTCATTACCAATGCGGGAACACTCGGTATCCTTATTCCCCCTTCGATCGTTATGCTCGTCTATGCGGCAGCCACGGAAGAATCAGCCGCGAGGATGTTCATGGCCGGCTTTCTTCCCGGCCTGCTCATGGGCGGGTTGCTGATGGTCGCCATCTATATTGTCGCACGGATCAAGAATATTCCCGCGCTTCCCTGGGCAGGCCTAAAAGAAGTTGTCGGTTCCTGCGGTTCGGCCCTGGGCGGGCTGATGCTGATCGTCATTGTCCTTGGCTCCATTTACGGCGGCATTGCCAGCCCCACTGAGGCTGCTGCGGTTTCAGCCATATACGCCTTCCTGGTCGCTGTTTTTGGGTACAGGGATATCGGTCCGATGAAGCAGATTCCCTGGAGGAAGAGCGGGGAAGGATTGGGTGCGGCAATAGTTCGTAATCTGTGGCAGTCGGTGGTGGCGCTACCCAAATGCATCACCGATACAGAAGTCCGCAAAGTGCTGCTGGATGCTTCCAAAGTCAGCATCATGTTGTTGTTTATTATTGCCAATGCCATGCTGTTTGCCCATGTGTTGACCACCGAGCGCATTCCCCATCATTTGGCGGAGATGATTCTTGGCATGGGGCTTGAGAGCTGGTCTTTTTTGATCGTCGTCAATCTGTTGCTCCTGGCAGCCGGAAATTTTATGGAGCCGTCCGCCATTTTGTTGATCATGGCGCCGATTCTTTTTCCGATCGCCGTGAAATTGGGGATCGATCCCATTCATCTGGGCATCATCATGGTCGTGAATATGGAGATCGGCATGCTCACCCCACCGGTCGGGTTAAACCTGTTTGTTACCGCAGGCATTACCGGACAAAGTATTGGCTGGGTCATCCGCGCATCCTTTCCCTGGTTGCTGCTGCTTCTGTTTTTTCTTGCGCTCATCACGTACATTCCGCAGATATCCCTCTTTCTTCCGGAATTTATCGATAAACTTCATGGGTATAATTAATCATTGGCTTGCACCCCGCTGCCCTCTTCCATGGCAGCGGGGTGCCGTCTTGTAAGGAGAAGACCATGGTTCCCCGACCAGAAATCAAGACCATTCTTTATGCCACCGATCTCGGTGAGCAGACTCGTCCGGTCTTTCGGATGGCCGTAAGTCAGGCCCGTCGCTACGATGCCCGGATTCTCATGGTGCATGTCGTCCCCCCTTTGGGCAGCACCGCCCAGTCGATTGTGGATACGTACCTCTCCCGCGAACAGGCGGAGAAACTCCACCAGGAAGGGATGCGGCATTTCCTGGAGAGAATGAGGGCGCGATTGGAGCGTTTCAGGAAAGACGAGATCGAGGCCTATCAGATTAACCGTGTTCCGGTCACTGAAATCATTGTTGTCAGTGGGAGTTACCCGAGTCATGAAATTTTGCGTGTTGCCGAGGAGTATCAGGCCGACATGATCGTTATGGGTAAATCAACGCACAGTTTTTTTAACACCGATCTCATGGGTACAACGGCACGAAGGGTCACCCGCTACAGCCATGTCCCGGTCCTGTTGGTTCCCAACAATACCCCCCACGGCGCAGTAAACGCGGATGTATAGCGGTAATCTCAATGAATTGATGGGTGAATCATGAGGGGAGCACGATTTTTGTCGTGATTATTCACCTTCATCGAGCAACCCACGGTTGCCCCTTTTTTTGTTTGGAGAGATTCGTCAGACAGCAAAATTTATAAAAACTGCGTCACAAAAAGAATAACGCGTGAAGAACGGGATGTTGTTTTCGCGATATTGTCGGCGCAACCGATCACCGGCGCAAGAAAATTTGTGAGGCAATTTCCTCTCTTGATATGGCGATAATGCAACTGCAAGGTGCAAAGGATGGTCGGCCCACCCGCCGCAGGGGAGCCTTGGTTGTCTGTGAGGTGGAGTTGGAGAGAAACACAATCAAACAGGAAAGGTGATTGCAATAAAAAAAGCTGTCGCCACCATTAGGTGGCGACAGCTTGAGAATCAACGGAGATTCGTTGTCCCGATCAGTGATCGATGGTGAACGAGGCTTTGAAGAATTCTCTGTTCAAGCGGGCGATGTTGCGAATGGTGATGCCTTTTGGACAAACATTCTCACATTCACGCTCGTTGCCGCAGTTACCAAACCCATCCTTGTCCATCTGCAGGACCATGTTGATGGCCCGTTTTTTGGCTTCCAATTTGCCCTGGGGCAACAGGGCCAGCTGGGAAACCTTGGCACTGAGGAACAGCATCGGGGTACCGTTCGGACAGGCAGCGGCACAGGCGCCGCAACCGATACAGGCGGCGGCATCCATGGCCTGCTCGGCCACATGTTGCGGAATCAAGATAGTATTACCATCCTGCGGGGAGCCGGTGTTGACGGATACATAACCGCCGGCCGCGATGATGCGATCAAGGGCCGAACGGTCAACGATCAGGTCTTTGACAATCGGGAAGCCCTGGGAGCGGAAAGGTTCAATGACGATAGTGTCGCCATCTTTAAACCGGCGCATGTGCAATTGGCACAGGGTCGTTTCCTTGTCCGGACCGTGGGCCGTCCCGTTGACAACTGCACCGCACATACCGCAGATACCCTCGCGGCAGTCGTGGTCAAAAGCAATCGGCTCGAGGCCTTTGACGGTTAGCCATTCATTCAGTACGTCGATCATCTCCAGGAAGGAGCTGTCGGTACTGATGTCTTTGAGAGCATGCTCCTCAAAAGCGCCTTTAGCCAGAGGACCATTCTGTCGCCAAATTTTCACTATTATATTAATCGATTTCGATGACATAAGCTTTCTTCTGCGTTGTGTTTTAAACTTCAGTTATGAATCTGCTTAACAAGGATCAGATATGCATTACTTGTAGCTACGCTGTGAAGGCGTAACGTACTCGAAGGTCAGCGGCTCTTTATGCAGTTCGGGAGCGGTCCCTGGCCCTTTGTATTCCCAGACGGCTGCATAGCTGAAGTTTGCATCGTCACGTTTGGCTTCATTTTCCTCTGTCTGGCTCTCTTCACGGAAGTGGCCACCACAGGATTCCTCGCGGTTGAGTGCGTCACGCACCAGGAGTTCACCGAACTCTAGGAAGTCGGCAACACGACCGGCACGCTCAAGCGACTGGTTGAGTTCCTGACCCGATCCGGGCACAACAACGTTCTCCCAGAACTCGGCGCGAATCTCGGGGATCTTCTTCAGTGCGTGCTCCAAGCCCTCTTTGGTACGGGCCATACCGCAGTAGTCCCACATGACCTTACCCAGTTCCTTGTGGTAATGGTCAACCGTTTGTCCACCCTTACCGCTCTTGGTGTTCTTCAACAGTTTGGCAACCTGCTCGCGGACGCCGTTGGCGGCTTCCTCGAATGCCGGGTCGTCGGTGGAGGTGGGGACCGGCGGAATGGAGGCCAGGTAGTTGCCGATGGTGTACGGCAGGACGAAGTAACCGTCAGCCAGTCCCTGCATGAGCGCGGAGGCACCAAGACGGTTGGCGCCATGGTCAGAGAAGTTAGCCTCGCCACAGGCGTACAGTCCGGGAACGGTGGTCATCAGATGATAGTCGACCCAGAGACCACCCATGGTGTAATGGATAGCCGGGTAGATCTGCATCGGCTCCTTGGTCGGATCGGTGTCGGCGATTTTTTGGTACATGTGAAACAGGTTACCATACTTCCGCAGGACCACATCCAGGCCATCGCGCTTGATCGCATCGGCAAAGTCGAGATAGACGCCAAGCCCGGTCTCGCCTACACCGTGCCCTTCGTCACAGGCCATCTTGGCGTTACGGGAGGCAACGTCACGGGGAACCAGGTTGCCAAAAGACGGGTACTTGCGCTCGAGGTAGTAATCGCGCTCATCCTCGGGGATGTCGTTGGGTTTGCGTTTGTCGCCTTTTTTCTTCGGTACCCAAACACGGCCATCGTTACGCAGCGACTCGGACATCAGGGTCAGTTTGGACTGGAAGTCGCCATGCACCGGAATGCAGGTCGGATGGATCTGGACGAAGCAGGGATTGGCAAAGCCAGCACCTTTTTTGTAGGCGCGATAGGCGGCGGTGACGTTGGAAGCCATGGCGTTGGTGGACAGGAAGTAGACGTTGCCGTAGCCACCGGTGCAAAGAACAACTGCATGGGCAGAGTACTTCTCGATTTCGCCGGTGATCAGGTTACGGACAACGATACCCTTGGCAACGCCGTCAACGGTAACCACATCCATCATTTCGCGACGGGTATACATTTTGACCTTGCCGGTGCTGACTTGGCGCATCATTGCAGAGTAAGCGCCGAGGAGCAGCTGCTGCCCCGTCTGGCCACGAGCATAAAATGTACGGCTTACCTGGGCACCACCAAAGGAGCGGTTGGCCATGGTTCCGCCGTATTCACGGGCAAAGGGCACGCCTTGGGCGACACACTGGTCGATGATGTTGTTGGAGACCTGGGCCAAACGGTAAACGTTGGCCTCACGTGCGCGGAAGTCGCCGCCCTTGACGGTGTCATAGAACAGGCGGAAGATGGAGTCGCCGTCGCCCTGATAGTTCTTGGCGGCGTTGATACCACCCTGTGCGGCGATGGAGTGGGCGCGGCGGGGGCTGTCCTGGATGCAGAACGATTTAACGTTGTAGCCGAGTTCACCCAAGGTGGCGGCTGCAGAAGCGCCTGCCAGACCGGTACCCACGATGATGACTTCGTATTTGCGTTTGTTGGCGGGGTTAACGAGTTTGTTGGAAAAACGGCATTTGTCCCATTTTTCTGCTATCGGTCCTTCAGGTATCTTTGCGTCAAGCTGCATAGTCGTTTCTTTTTGCTGTAGTTAATAAGGATAAAGCTTGTGGGGAGAAATCACAGGCAACATGGTGTTTGCTGAGAATTCTCTATCGTCTCTGTCAATTGGTACTCGATTAAAGCAATTGATTTCGGGAGATGACCATCAAGAAGGTGATCAACAAAAAGACGCCGCCCATGATGCCCGCAAGTGCCCAGGTAATCACACGCAACGGATAATCATATTTGGGATGGCTGATGCCAAAAGTCTGAAGCAGTGACCAGAATCCATGGCTGACATGGAGGAACAGCAGGCAGACGCCGGCTCCATAGATCAGGGTGAAGAACGGGTTGTTCAGTACTTCGGTAACAAAATCGGAAATTGTTTTTACTTCTGTTTTTTGGACAAAGTGGAAATTTGCCAAATGAATCAAGATAAAGATGAAGATGGCAATTCCGGTGTACGGCATGGTTTTGGAGCCGATGGTACGACCGCCGGCAGATGTCTCGACAGCGTATTTTCCGCCGCGGGCCTTGCGATTCTGCAGAAAGAGGATGATACCGGTGATAACATGCAGAAAGAAAATGGTGTACAGGCCGATCTCGAAAATCGGCACGAAGATGCCTAAGGAATGAAGATGATGCGCATAGGCATTAAATGCGCTTCTCCCCCAGAAAATTGTACTGTTGCCTATGGTGTGCACGAGGAGAAACGAGCCCAACATAAACCCAGTAAAAGCCATGATGTACTTTTTGCCCAACGATGAACGACAAGTTTGAATGAACCACGACATAATTACCTTTCCTGAATGAGAGTTTTGAAAAGAATGAAACGGTTGATACGCCAGCGAAACCCAGCCCAGCACTGATGAGAAATTCAGACTGAACGGTCATTCATTAACAACGGATCCTCCGACCTGTCAAGAAAAAAAGCCCCTTGTAATTGCAGCAAATTTCGCGCGAATGCGGCTGAAGGCATCGTTAAATGGTATGCATAATGTGCAGGATGTTGGCGGGTCAATATGTCTTAACGTCGTTATTCGACGGGTAGTAATGCCACGACGGGCGGCTTGGATGGGCGGGAAAAATGGCGTGTTTCCATGAACAGCGGGGAGAAATGGCGTCGCGGCACAATTGGCACAGTTTTGTTGTGCTGTGCGAAGGAGGTTGCTCGTCAGGGGGAGAGGCGTTGAGGGGCGGGTACGGCTTGTTGAAGAATAAGCGGACTGTTTATAATGTATTTTCAGCAAAATATAAACATATATATGAAGGGGCTCTTTCTTTATCGATCTGTTCTGTTCCTAATGCACTTTGGGTGAGGATCGTTCGTCGATCCGCTGCAGCCCCTCCATGAGAAGACGCATGAAGTAGCCGATTTCAGGAATGTCAAAGTCTTCGGGGGGGAGGCCGGGAGTGAACTTGAAGCGGCCCATTTTTTCCCGAAGAATTTCGTAGAAGGCGGCCTCGCCTTTGCAGCCGGCATAGCTGGCTTTGATCAGCGCGCCCTGTCGAAAAGAGCAACGGGCGGTCCCCTTGGAGAGTTGGGTAATGGTGAGAATGCCGGTTTTATGATTGGCGTTGAGCGTCTGGAACAGGGCCTCCGCTGGAATTTCTTCGAGTTTACCGATCATGCCCGATGCGTAATCATCTGACCGGACCTTGTTTGCATCGGTCAGTCTTCGCGCGAGCAGCCGAGTGAAGTAAGCGTTGAGACCAGGGTGGTTTTGCAGGATGGTTTTGAAATTATTTTGTCCTGTATGCAGTAATCGGCAATCACTGCCGGCCTGGACCGTGGCACCGATATTTTCTTCACACAGCAGGCTCATTTCGCCGAATACATCCCCTTCGTTCAGCTGGGAAATGGGAATTCCCGCTTCGTTGAGGATATCCACCTGCCCCGAAATCAAGATATAGAAATTCGCCCCCGGTTCGCCCTTGCGGAGGATGATCTCGTTTTTGTTGAGGTGCTTCAAGGTAAAGAGCTTGAGGACCTTTTTGAGATTGCCCTGGTCGATGTTGCGAAAGAAAGGAAAAGTCGCCAGGAGCGGCAGCAGTTCAGCCATGATTTTGGAATCACCGTCAGGATCGGTTTCGGCCGGGGATTCCCTGAAATGTTCGAGGCGAATGGATCCGGTGCAGCCGCTGCACGATATCATGCAGTCGGGAATTTGATCGGCCCGTTCGTATTCAATGATAATTTTGGTGAGATCCCCGTTGAGAATCTTGCATGTGCCTCGATGGGGTGGGCTATGTACCATGCTGGTGGTGATAAAGGTGCCTTCCCCGTTATTTTCCATACCGATGGCAATGCCGGAGACCTGCAATACGTCGCCGTAACGGAAGAGCGGGCAATGTCGTGTCTCGCAGATACGGAAGCTGATTTTAGGAAAGCCCACGGTTACCTCCTCAAACAATTGGCAAAAACTGGCGAGCATGCTACACATTCTGTCCAAAATATCATTTCTCATTATGCGGGAAAATATTGTTCAGGACAAGAGGTGATCCGGGCTTGCCCGAATCGAGTGACGTTTTGCGAGGAATAACATGCTGCATACATCCGTAACCCCCGAAGGTCG
>JBFWIP010000026.1:5628-26013 GCA_050255935.1 Desulfobulbus sp. | reverse complement strand
GATTCCGCCTGGTGTTGGGATACACCGGCCTATGACCGGGATCTGATGCTTGAGCGCGAATCCGGCTATTTCCTCCGCGCCTGCTGCACCGATCTGCTCCACCTCGATTTCGACCGGGAGAAGGTGGAGGCCGAATGCCGGCAACTGGCCGGGGCCGCGTCCCTGGCGGCGGCCCACTTTTTTCTCCACCGTGATTTCCAGAGCCGCAACATTATGCTCTGTGCAGGCGAGGTGCGCTTTATCGATTTTCAGGGCGGTCGCCCGGGGCCTTTGGCCTATGACCTGGCCTCGCTCCTGATCGATCCCTATACCGCGCTCGACCCCGCCATGCAGGAGCACCTATTCGTGGTCTATCTTCAGGCGTTGCACGAGGAAATCGATTATGATCCCGAGCAGTTCCGGCAGGAGTACCTGCTGCTGGCCCTGCAGCGCAACCTGCAGATTCTCGGGGCCTTCGCCTTTCTGAGCCAAGTCCGGCAAAAGCCTTTTTTTGCGCAATTTCTTGCCCCAGCCCTGGACTCGCTCGGGGGCCTGCTTGCCAAACCCGGAGCCGCCGGGTATGCTGGCTTACGCCATCTTAGCCAACTCTGCCGCCGGAAACTGGAACATTTATGAGCAACGAAAACGCAACCCTGGTTGCCCTGATCGGCCGCCCCAACGTGGGCAAATCCACCCTGTTCAACCGTATGATCAAGCGGAGGGACGCCCTGGTCGACCCGACTCCGGGGGTCACCCGCGACCGCCATTACGCCCGGGTACTCTGGGAGGAGCACCCCTTTGTCCTCGTGGACACGGGGGGCATCGACGACGAGGACGACACCATCACCAACCATATCCGCAACCAGGCCCTGCAGGCGCTCGAGGAGGCGGACGTGATTTTTTTCCTCATGGATGGCCGCGAGGGGCTGACGCCCAGCGATCATGAGATTGCCGACATCCTGCGGCGGACGGAAAAAAAGGTTTTTTTCATCGTCAACAAGATCGACAGCCCGGAAATCGAGGATACCCTGCTGGCACCGTTCTGGGAACTGGGGGTGGAGAAACTGTGGGCGCTCTCCGGGGACCATGGCTACGGGTACTCGACCCTGATGGATGGGCTGCTCCCCTTCCTGGAAAAATCCGATTTGGAGATTGACCTGCCGGAAAACACGATGCGTATCGCTTTTCTCGGGCGGCCCAACGTGGGCAAATCCTCCATGGTCAACGCCATCATCGGCCAGGAACGGATGGTGGTCTCCGATATTGCCGGAACCACCCGCGATTCCGTCGATACCCTGGTCAGCCGTGACCAGTACAATTACCTCCTCATCGATACCGCCGGAATCCGCCGCCGGGGCAAGACCAAGGACAAGCTGGAAAAATTTTCGGTGTTGAAGGCGCTCAAGGCGATTGGGCGCTGCGATATCGCCTTGGTGGTGCTCGATGCCGAGGAGGGCATCACCGAACAGGATGTCAAGGTGATCAGCTACACCCAGGACCAGGGGCGGGCATTGATCGTGCTGATCAATAAGTGGGACCTGATCAAGGAGGACAAAAAACGCCAGGAGCAACTGCTGCTCGAGGTGGAACTGGCGCTGAAGTTCATCCCCTTTGCCCCGGTGCTCAAGGTTTCCGCCCTGACCGGGACCGGGATCAAACGCCTTTTCCCGGAGATCGGCAAGGTCCATCGCCAGTTTCACCAGCGTTTTCCCACTGCGGCCCTCAATCGCCTGCTGGCCGAGGCCGTGGCCCGGCACGAACCGCCCTATTACCATGGACGGCGGCTCAAGTTTTACTACACCGCCCAACTGGGGACCGCACCGCCGCTTTTTGCCGTGGTCGCCAATGATCCCAAGGGGATTCATTTTTCCTATCAGCGCTACCTGGCCAACTGTTTCCGCGACGGGCTGGGGCTTGATCGGGTGCCGGTGCGGCTGCTGTTCCGTGCACGCAGCGGCAGGAAGAAGTGAGTCGGACCGCCCGGAGGCGTTACCAATCCTCGGAGAAGCGTGACACCGTGTATTGGAGATCGTCGATCATATCCCGGTAGTTTTCAGGGCTGGAACCGCTTTTGCACTGCTGTTCAATGGCCTGGGCGGTTTCGGCGAGATCGAGGAGGCCGATGTTCAACAGCGCGCCCTTCACCGCATGACTGGCTTTCTCGAGCTGCTCGGTTTCACCATTGGCCGCCAGGTCGGCCAAGCGGTTCATGTGGGTATGGAGGGTGGCGAGGAAGACGGGAATCATGGTCTCTATTTTTTCCTCGCTGAGGAGGTAGGCGGTTTTCAGATGTTTCTTGACCGTTTTCAGATAGGCTGCGGTATCCATGTCGTCCCATTCCTGCTTCATAAGTGTTCATCCGGAAATTGGGAGAAAAACCCTTGGGTGGGCACTGCCAATTGCCGTTTGTGACTTTGCTCAACATAGAGCATTTTCAGCGCTGATTCAAGCCATGGTGTCCAAGAAATACGTCCTTCATCCCCTGGAATATGCCGTCGGCAAGAGCTTGGCCGCAGAGGGCCTGGCCGGTGACGGTCAGCGGCTTCTGGTCGGCGTTTCTGCCGGCGCCGATTCCATGGCCTTGTTGCATATCCTCGCCGCTCTTTCCGGGCGGTTTGGCCTGGAGCTTGTGGCCGCCTATATCGACCACGGGCTTCGGCCGCTGGAAACACCGGCAGAGTGGGACCGCGTCCAACAGGCGGCCCTTGCCCTGGGATGCGCGGCCGACCGGATGGAGGTTGCGGTGCGGGAAGCGGCGGCAAGCAGGCGGCAATCGCTTGAGCATGCGGCACGGGAACTGCGCTACCAAGCCTTTGCCGAACTGGCGCGGAAATGGGGGACCGATCTCCTGGCCGTGGCCCATACCGCCGATGACCAGGTCGAGGAGGTCCTGCTGCGGCTTTTTCGCGGTGGCGGCCGCCGGGCTCTTTCCGGGATGCGGTCGCGTACGGGGCATATCCTCCGCCCATTGCTCGGGGTCCGTAAACAGGCGTTGCTGGCCTACCTGAACGACAAGGATATCTCCTTTTGCCTTGATTCCTCCAACGAGGAGCGCCATTTCCTCCGAAACCGTATCAGGCTCGATCTCCTGCCGCTCCTGGAGGCCGAATACGACCCCGGCATCCGCCGGGCCCTCTTGAAGACGGCCGCGAATCTGCAGCAAGACGAAGACCTGCTCGAAGAGTTGTTGGACGGTTGCTGGCCGCAGGTGGTCGAGCTTTTCCCGGCCGGGGAATCGGATTCCCCCCGGGCCCGGCTGGAGCGGCAGGCCTTTGGCCGGCTGCATCCCGCCCTGCAGCGGCGTCTGGTCGAAAAACTGCTCTGGTTGCTTGAAAACCCCGCCCGCTACGAGCAGATTCTTTCGATTTGCACGTTGGCCGGTCAGGGGCCAAGCGGGCAGGAACTCCATCTCTCCCGTGGATTACGCGTGCAGGTGCAGCGTGAAGCCCTGTTGTTTTCCTATCCCCATGGCCGCGGCCCCTGGCGCGGCCGTCTGAACGACTGATTTTTTTCATCCCCCCCGTTTACTCGACAATTCCGTCGAGCCCTGCAGGCGATTGTCGAACCGATCGTTTGGAGGGTGCCGGAATTTTGTATTCAATTTGTTGAAATTAATATATAAAATTAAATAAATTGCCTTGGCACGGTTGTTGATTAAGAAAGGGCAAAGACAAGGTTGATTCCCGCCGAGGGGGTCATTGGACGTTCACACAACCAAACGAGGTGCATGATGAAATCGATCAAAAAAACACTGGTAGTTCTTGGAGCCCTGATGCTGGCAGCCACCGCTGCCTGGGCCGTGGATTATTCAAAGATGTCCAACGATGAACTGAGTATGACTCGGGGCCATATGTATAACGCCGCCGAGGACGATTGGAATGCCTTCCACACCGAATGGTGGAAGCGGTTGAGCCAGATGAGTCCGCAAGAGCGGCAGAAATATATGGGGCCCGGGATGATGGGCCGTGGCATGGGGCGCGGTGCCGGCTATGGTACGGGCTATGGCATGGGCTATGGGAGAGGATACGGTATGGGGCGCGGCAGGGGCTGCGGTCCGTGCTGGGCAAATCCCACCAACGCGCCGAACACCCCGCCTGCGAATCAGTAACTCCTTGGAAGCGGCGCCGCCAACAGTCTGCCTGTTGGTGGCGCCGGTCTCATTTCTTCGTTATTCCCAACCGTTCCATCTTGTAGCGGAGCACCCTTTCGCTGATCCCCAGGGCCTCGGCCGCCCGTGTCTGTACCCAATTGCTGCGTTCCAGTGCATCGGCGAGCATCTGCCGTTCGACCTCGGCCAGGCGTTGGTTGAGATCACCGTTTTCCGCGACCGGTCCCCGATAGTCACGAATTTCGGCGGGCAGGTCACGCAGGCCGATTTGCGGTGACCGCGCCAGGGTGACGGTCCGTTGGAGGATGTGTTCCAGTTCACGAATATTACCGGGATAATGGTATTTGGTGAGCTGGTGCAGGGCTTGGTTGTCGAAGCGGGCCCGGCTTTGGTACTTGGTCAGGAAAAAATCGATCAGCGCCGGGATGTCCTCCTTGCGCTGCCTGAGTGGCGGAATATCGATGGCGATCACATTGAGCCGGAAATAGAGGTCCTCGCGGAAACTCCCGTCGGCCACCATCTGCTTCAGGTCGCGGTTGGTCGCCGCGACAATGCGCACATCCACCGGGATCTGCTGTTCTCCGCCGATCCGGGAGATGGTTTTTTCCTGCAGGGCGCGCAGGAGCTTTGCCTGGACCGGTTGCGGCAACTCACCCACCTCGTCGAGAAAAAGCGTGCCCTGGTCGGCCTGTTCGAACACGCCGCGCCTGCGGTTGGCCGCGCCGGTGAAGGCCCCCTTTTCATGGCCGAAGAGTTCGGATTCAAACAGTCCTTCGGGAACCGCCGCACAGTTGAGAGGGATGAAGGGCTTGTCCTTGCGCGGGCTGAGCAGGTGGATCAGGCGGGCGACCAGTTCCTTGCCGGTGCCGGTTTCCCCATGAATCAGCACGGTCCAGGGGCTGGGCGCGGCCCGCAGGGCAAGGGACAGCACCTGCCGCATGGCCGGGCTGGCCGCGATCATCCGCACCGGCAGGGAGTCGACATCGATCGATTCCTCCACCCGGGCCACATCCTCACTGATGTAGAGCTGCTCTTCCATTGACCGGATCTTGGCCAGCAACCCCTCGAGATCGATCGGCTTTTCCAGGAAATCGTCCGCACCGAGCCGCATGACCTTCACGGCGGTGTCCACCGCCCCATAGGCGGTAATCATAATCACCCGGGTCAGGGGATTGATCGCCTTGATCCGCTCCAGGACCTGGTCTCCTTGGAGATCGGGCATGCGATGGTCGAGAAGGACGAGGTCAATGGGCTGCCGGAGAAAACAATCGATCGCCTCCCCGCCGCTTGCGGCCTCGACAACCTCGAATCCCTGTTTTTTCAGATAGCCGCCGAGCAGGTCGCGCTGCAGGGGTTCGTCGTCAACAATCAGGATGCGCATGCGTGTTCTCCTGGGGAAGGGGGGATGGCGGATGGCAGGGTGTTCGTTGGGGCCTTGCCGGGAAGGGTGAGGCGGACGGTCAGTTGCCGCTGCCCGGGATCAGGCGTCAGGCACAGCTCTCCGCCATGGGCCTCGGCAATCTTGCGGCACAGGGCCAACCCCAGGCCGGTTCCCCTGGTTTTGGTGGTGAAGTAGGGCTCACCCAGCCGCAGGCTTTCCTCGGGGCTCAGGTTGTAACCGCCATTGGTCATGGCGAGTTGCCAGTTGCCGCCTGCAAGGCGGTCTTCGAGACGGATGCAACCGCCCTTGGGTTGGGCCTCGATCGCGTTGCGCAGCAGGTTTTCCACCAGTTCGGCCAGCAGGTCGCCATCGGCTTCAATCGTCATCTCTCCGGCTTCAATCAGGCGGAGTTCGATCTCCTGATCGGTCATTGACTGACGGTACAGGGAGAGGACCCGTTTGACCACGGCCAGGGGATCGATCCTGTGCATGCGGGGGACCAGCGGCCGGGTGAACCGCTGCAGTTCGGTGATGATCAGGCCGGCCCGTCGCACTGCTTCTTTCATGGCTCCGATCAACTGCTGCTGTTCCGTATCCAGATCCGGGGATTCCAGACTGAGGCGCTGCAGGCCCATGTTGATCGCATTGAGCGGGTTGCGCACCTCGTGGGCGATGGTGGCCGTGGCCCGGCCCAGGGCTGCGGCCTCATGTTCCCTGGCCAGCAATCGTTCAAAGCGGCGGGTGCGTTGCAGATCGCGTTGCTGATACCGGTAGAGCAACCAGGAAAAGAACAGGCCCAGTCCGAGGAGAAGGGCCGCAAACAGCAGGAATTGGTGCTGCAGCTGACTCAATCGGCTGAAATGGTTGGCCGCGTCAAGCCCGACCACGAGCAGTCCCTTGGAGGTGGGCAGCCGTGCCTCGGCGGTCATCTCGCCGTGCTCGTTCAGCAGCCGCACCGGATCGGCGCCGGCCTCTACCGCACCGCTTTCCATGCGTACATAGTGGATTCCGGGAAGGTGGGAGAGGTTGGCGAGAAGAACGGGCAGGGCGGTTTTTTGCCGCAGTTCCAGGATGGAATGGGCATTCATACCCACCAGAATGCAGCGGATATTGGCCGTCTTGCCCGGGTAGGCATAGAGCACGGTCTGGCCGCTTTGGTCGTACAGCAGTTGATCGGACTGGCTTGCACAATCCAGTTCCTTTCTCAGCCATTTCTCCGGGCCGCTGGTTGCCGTGCCGGCAGCATTGATCACGGTGAGCCCGAGCAGGCCGGTTTCCCGGGCAAGGGCGGCGAGTTCATCACTCTGTAGGGGATCGATGCCGTTGAGATAGGCGACAAAACGGGCCTTGTCGCGGAGGAAGCTGGAGGTCAGGGTATCGATGGTGCTGCCGGCCAGGTCGCTGTTGGCCAGGTTTTCCTCGATGATGGCGGCCATCATCCGGGTCCGGCTGAGGGTGTTGCGGTGGAGCTCCCGGTTCATCGCTGCGATCTGCCAGGAAAAAACAACAATGACCAGGCCGATGAGCAGGCCGAAGCCGAGCAGATTGATAACCCAGGAGGGCAGGGGATGGGGATCCGGTCTCAAGGCTGGCTGTTCCATTGCGGCTCTCCATAGGGACAGGGATGGCGGGGGCCGTGCATGGGACCGCGCCCCTGACCCTGACCACGGCCATATCCGCCGCCCTGGCCTTTCCAGCGGCCCCCACCATGCCCGCGGCGGCACATGCCGAGCCGTGCACGGACCCCGGTACGGTCCTGGCCGTAGCGTTGCCGCAGGGCCTGGAGGTCCTCAGCCTCTTGTTCGTCGGCAGCAGGATTGGCGGGTTGCTCGATTTGCTGATCGCGGGGCGCCTCTGCCGCCTGGTTGATCCCCTCATCCGCTGCCAGCAATGGCGACCACAGGAGCAGGGGGAACAGGAGGATAATGAGCAGTCGTCTAGGGCTTGCGGACGGCTTCATGAATCAACGTATAGATGCTGTGGGGATCGGTACCGTGGGCGGCGGCGATCTCCTTGAGTGATTGCTGGGGCTCCGCCTTGATTCCCTGGGCAGCAAGTGCCGCCAGCACCTGCTGCTGGTCAAGGGCATATCGGCGGCAGAGTTCGGCCAATTCCATCCGTCCCACCCCGGCCTGGGGCTGCTCCGGCAGGGTCATCGACTGATCCGCTCCGCTGGTATTTTTTTCCTGCAGCCCCTCGTAGACCGCCTTGGGTGTCAGGCCGTTGGCATTGGCAATGGCGAGGATGGTTTGCCCGGGATCGGTGACCTGGATACCGGCCTTGCGCAGGTTCGCCAGCATGGTTTCAAGATCGAGACCGGTTCGCTTGGCAAAGAGGCGCAACGGGGAAAGTTCGGCATGCCCATAGGGCGGTTCGCCATATTTGATCGCGGCCGCTTCCTTGAACGAATGGCCGAAGTCGAGAATGGATTGAAAAGGCGGCAGGTTGAACAGGGTTCCGGCCACCACCGCCAGATTGATCAGCAGGGCGATCACCATGGCCGGAGCGAGCAGTTGCACCTGTTTAGCCCGGTTCTTGAGATAACCGACGATCGGTTTCCAGTTGTAGACAAGGTGCAGCAGTCCGGCGGCGAGGAAAAGAAAACCACTGTTGGTATGGATATCCCCCCACTGGGTTTTGCTCAACCCCAACCAGCGCCAGTCCGACCAGTACGCCACCCGTCCTTCGGGGACAACGTACAGAACCAGGCTGGTCAGGATCAGGACGGCAAAAGCGAGCAGCAGGGTGAGTGAGGTTACTTTGCGGACGGTCACGGCGGTTCTCCTGTCAATAGAGGAATAAGGCTTGTTCGACCACTGTTAAGCAGTAGTCATGCCGGAACTTTTTGTCGAGCGATTTTGCACTGTCTTCGGCCTGTTGGCCGTTTGCGGCGGTTTGCTGGCCATGAAACAGCGGGTGACTCGACAATATTGTCGAAATGAGGGCGATGATCGTCGAGTTCTTGCGCAGCAAAAGCAGGATAGACTTGAAAAGAGCGGTAGAGTCTCCTATAACCAATTGACCCGGATAAGGGCAAATCGTCAAGAAATGCAGGGAGCAGGCAAGGATGAGGGCTTTCTCCAACAGCAACAGAGAGGGCCGGGCATCACCAAAACAGTCCGCCGGCAAAGTATGAAACGCCTTTTGTGCGGCTTTTGCGCGTGCGGTGAAAAGTGTATCCGCCAATGGGAAAAGGAGGCCGGGATGCAGCAAGCCTATCAGGATATCAGTGTGGATCGTCTGCGCGAGTACATGGCCAGACGCCAGGAAAACGAGTATGTACTGGTCGATGTTCGCCAGCCCGATGAATACTTCCAGGGCCATATTCCCGGATCGGTGTTGATTCCCTTGGCCGAGGTCCCGGACCGGTTGAATGAGCTGCCGGTGGACAAGGACGTGGTGGTCTATTGCCGGTCGGGAAAACGGTCCAAGGCGGCGGCTCTTTTTATCGCCTCGCGGCCCTATGTGGCCGGGACGGTGTTCAACATGACCGGGGGAATCCTTGCCTGGAACGGGCATCTCCTGCCGGCTACACCGAACCTGAAAGTCTTTGACCTCGACGGCTCCGATCAGGATATTCTCTATCGGGCCATGGATCTCGAACGGGGCGCGGATCGATTCTACACCGCCTTGCGCCAGCGCTACCCCTCCGTTTCCTGGGCCGGGAATCTGGCCGCCCTGGCCGGGGCCGAGGAGGAGCACGCCCGCCTGATCTACCGGCAATGGGCGGCCGGGGAAACCAACCCACCGCCCTTTGAAAGGGTGTATGAGCGGCTTGCCGGCGATATCGTCGAAGGCGGGTATACCTGTGCGGCACTCCTGGAGAGCCTTGAAGAACAACCGCTCGAGCCTTGCCGTTCCACCCTGGAGATGGCTTTGACCGTCGAATATTCGGCCTACGATCTTTCCCGCAACATTGCCCATCTTTTTCAGGGGCGTCCCTTGGAAGAGATGTTCAATACCATTGCCGAGGCTGAAAAAGAGCACATGCTGCTGGTGGCGCGGGCGTTGTCCCTGTGTCAGGGGTATTGAGAGAGTGCTTGCGGGAACTCATTGATAATGGTACGGTTTTTTGAATGGATTAAAGGAGTTGATGAGCACAACTGCCGGTATGAATTGCAATCGTCATCATAGGTTGGCGGCAATCAACAAGGAGAGCGAAAGGATATGACGGTATTTCAATATAAAGACAAGGACTATGAACTTGATGAGCAGGGCTGTCTGCTTGATCCCGCCACCTGGACCCGCGATTTTGCCGAAGGCATGGCGCGGGAGTGTGAAGTTCCGGTACTTTCCAACGAGCATTGGGATGTGATTCAGTATGTGCGCGATGCCTATGAGCAGGCCGGGGTATGCCCGACCATCTTTGCCGCCTGCAAGGCGACCAGCCTCACGCCGCAGGAGATGCAGAAACTTTTCCCCACCGGTTATCATCGGGGGCTCTGCCGGGTGGCCGGGGTCCATTACCGCGTCAGCCACATGCCCTATGGCGCCCATATCCGCGAAAGCATGGCCGATCTCCGGGCGCTTTCCACCGACAAGGCCTATGCCACCGACGTGCGCGGTTTTCTCGTGGACCCGGAGTCCTGGGATGAGAACTACGCCATCCACCGGGCAGCCGA
The DNA here is from genome assembly GCA_050255935.1 of Desulfobulbus sp. Taxonomy (GTDB): domain Bacteria; phylum Desulfobacterota; class Desulfobulbia; order Desulfobulbales; family Desulfobulbaceae; genus Desulfobulbus. Next base: position 15,923 of record JBFWIP010000026.1, on the reverse strand, counting down.
TATGCACATTGAAAACGGAAAACTCACCGAGGAGCATTGGCGAATCATTTATTACCTGCGCGATGCCTACCAGGTTGAGCACCGGATTCCCAATATCTATGAAACCTGCGAAAGCTGCAATCTGGATCTGGGAAATTTCGAGCGGTTGTTTCCCACCGGCTATCATCGGGGGGCGTTGAAGATCGCGGGGCTGCGGTTTGTCAAATAACCCCTCTCCGAAGGCAAATACGGGCGGCTTTGGCCGCCCTTCTTTTTTTCAGAGGCCAAAAAACACCGATATGGAACCGACATCGACAGGAGGCGGGGAAGGCGTGCTGCTGTTGCACGGGCTGGCCCGGACCAAACGTTCCATGGAGCCCATGGCAAGATTTCTTGCCCGGCAGGGCTATATTGTCCACAATCAGGGATATGCTTCCAGGAGCGCTCCTGTCGGGCAATTGGCGGCAACCGCATTGACAGCCGGGGTTTCACGCCTTGCGGAACACGGAGTGAAGACTCTCCATGTCGTCACCCATTCCATGGGCGGGATCCTGTTGCGCAGTTATCTCGCCGCACAGCCGCTGCACCACTTGGGCCGGGTGGTGATGCTCAGCCCACCCAATCAGGGCAGCGAACTGGTGGATGCGTTGGGACGTTTTTTCTGGTTCCGGTTGGTGTTCGGACCGGCGGGATGTCAGCTGGGCACGGGCGGAGATGGCGTGCCGGGGCGTCTGGGGCCGGTGGATTTTCCGTTGGGCGTCATCACCGGCAACCGCCCGGCGATCGGCCTGGGACGGTTTTTCCCGGGGCCGAATGACGGCAAGGTCGCGGTGGCGCGGGCACGGGTCGCCGGCATGAGCGATTTTCTCGTCCTGCCCTGCGGTCATTCCCTGATTATGCGCAAGCAAACGGTCAGGGAACAGGTGCTTCAATTCCTGCGTACCGGCAGGTTTAGCCGAAAATAAAGCGCGGTTCAGGTTTTGCGCAGTACCCGTTTGTCGTCGATCCGGATGGTGAGCTTGATCTTGTCGAAGTATTCGAGCAAGGGGATGGAGAATTTGCGGGTCAGGCCGGTGAGATCCTTGAAGCGCTGGGCATCGATCTCGCCCTCCCGGCGGATGAAGGCCACCACATCCTCCTGCAGCCGGTGGATGGTGGGGGCGTGGAAAAAGAGGACTTCGCTGACCTTGATCAACTCACCCTTCTTGATCAGCAAATCAAGGACCTGGCGGATCTGCTTTTCCGGAAACTCGGCAAAGGTGGCCAGCACATCCTTCAGGATCGGCGGGGTCAGTTCGGCCTCCCGGTAGAGGGTGCTGATCTTCTGCTCCATCTCCTGCTCGTTGACCTGGAGCTTGACCTCATGACCGCTGAGTTTGACCTCGGCTCCGGTCTGTTCGATTTGCCCCTTTTTGGCCAAATTGGAAAGCAGGGCCTGCAGGACCCGCAGATCGACCATGGGACGCAGCTGGGAACGCAGTTCTTCCTTGGCGATGCCGTTCTTGAGTGGATTGTTGTGATGAAATGCCTCGAGAATGCTCAAAATCTGCCGGTTCAGCCCCTCGGCCATCGAGGCGGCCAGCATCCGCTGGCTGTCGGAGTCGACCACCAGCAACTCACCTGCGGAAATGGGCCGTTGCAGATATTTTTTGAGTCGTTTGCCGAAGATGCCGCTGTGGGCGGTCATCTGGTCGGCGGTGATGCCGTTGAAACCGCTTTCCCCGGCCAGCATCAGCAAACGCTGTTCCGTGTCGGCCGCTTCCAGTTCGGTGAAATATTGCCGGTTTTTTTCCCGGTCCCGCTCCAGGGTCCGCTTGCGTTTTTTGGGGACCGCGTTGAGAATCGCGCCGCCGCCGATGGTGGTGATCGGCGAATAGCTGCGGATCACGTAATGATCTCCGGGCCAGACGGCCACCGGTTCCTGGAGGCTGAGCTGGACATGGGTGGTCTCGCCGGGAGCCAGGGTTTCGCTTTCCAGCAGCACCAGGCGGCCGACGATTTCCCGTGTGCCGATATGGACCCGCACCTGGGTACGGTTTTTCAGCTCCTTGCCGGCGGAGGCCAGGTAATGGAAATTGGCGTCGAGCAGGGAGGTGGCAACCATGCTCCCCGGCGTGGCCGCCATGTCGCCGCGGTTGATCTCCTCCTTTTCGATCCCCTGAAGATTGATCGCGGTCCGGTGTCCGGCCTCGACCACGGTCACCTCCTGGCCGTGCACCTGGATGCCGCGGATCTTTGCGGTCAACCCGCCGGGATAAAACATCAACTCGGTGCCGGTTTCAATCCGGCCGGAGAGCGAGGTGCCGGTGATCACCGTGCCAAATCCCTTCATGGTGAACACCCGGTCGACCGCCATGCGGAACGGTCCGAACTCTTCATGGAAATTGATCGCCGCCACCTTGGCGTCGAGCAGGCGGACGATCTCTTCCACCCCCTCGCCGGTGAGCGAATTCACGGGAATGATCGGGGCCCCTTCGAGGAAACTGCCCTGGAAAAACTCGCGGACCTCCTCGGTCACCATCTCCAGCCAGTCCTGCTCGACCGTATCCTTCTTGGTGAGCACGATCAGGCCGTCGCGGACGCCGAGCAGCTTGCAGATTTCAAAATGCTCCACCGTCTGCGGCATGATACCCTCGTCCGCGGCGATGACAAAGGCCACCAGGTCCATGCCCGCGGTGCCGGCCACCATGTTGCGGATGAATTTCTCGTGCCCCGGAACATCGACAATCCCCAACCGGTGCCCGTAGGGCAGGTCCAGATAGGCAAAACCGAGTTCAATGGTGATGCCGCGCTCCTTCTCCTCCTTGAGGCGGTCGGTTTCAATACCGGTGAGCGAGCGGATCAGGCTGGTTTTTCCGTGGTCAACGTGTCCGGCTGTCCCGAGGATAATTTCACGCATGGCGGCAATCTGCTGGATCGTTTTTTGCCCTTTGGCCAAGGTTACATGTCAAGATAGGGATTGGTCTTGGCCTCGCGGGCAATGGTCGACTGCAACCCGCCGTAGCCGTGGCCGGGCCAGACGATGGTGTCGGGCGGCAGGGCCAGAAGCCGGGTCTTGATCGCGTCGATCATCTGGCGCATGGAGCCGCCGGGGAAATCGGTCCGGCCGACGGCGCCGACAAAGAGGGTGTCGCCGGTGAAGCAGTGGGGGGGGCTGTAGAGGCAGATCCCGCCCGGTGTATGGCCGGGGGTGTGGATCACCTGCAGCTGTTCGTTGCCAACGGTGATGATGTCCCCGTCCTTGACGATCACGTCCGCCGGCGGTGACGGCGGCAGGCCAAGGCCGGAGAAATAACTCTTGATGCGCGGGTCGGCGAAGTAGGTGACGTCGTCGGCGTGGAGAACGATCTTGGCGCCGGTGGCCTCCTTGATACGGCCGTTGCCGCAGTCGTGATCCGGATGGCCATGGGTGTTGATGATGTAGACCACCTCCAGTCCCTTGCTGGTGCAGTAATCCAGGATGCGGTCCTCGTCGCCGCCGGGGTCGATGACGGCGGCTTGTTTGGTCTGTTCACAGGAAGCGATGTAGCAGCAGACTCCCATCATGCCGACGGTGAGTTGTTTGACAAGCATGGTCATGATCTTTGTATGGATAGAAAGGGTTGGAAGTGAAGGCGGTGCCGCGGTGAATGGCTGCTCCGCGGCCGGGTTGGGGTCGGCCGCGGAGCAACGGGGTGCGGATTACTTGGAACCGCAGCCGGAGCAGCCGCAGCCGCCGGCAAAGGGGTTGACGGTCACCGGGCCCGGGGGCAGCCGCTGCTCGACGGCGCTGACCACGGTGTCAAAGGCTTTGATCGCCGGGCTGTCCTCGTCGCTGGACAGATAGGGGGTGCCGGTGTCGCCGGCCGTGACCACCCGCGGATCCATCGGCACCCTTCCGAGGAAGGCCAGGTCAAAGTCACGGGCGGTCTGCTCGCCGCCGCCCTTGCTGAAGATGTCCACGGTCTCGCCGCAGTGGGGGCAAATGAAACCGGACATGTTCTCGATCACGCCGACGATGGGCATCTCGACCGCCTTGCAGAAATTGATCGATTTACGGACGTCGGCCAGGGCAACCGCCTGCGGGGTGGTGACCACCACCGCCTGGACGCCGGGCATGGTCTGGGCCACGGAGAGCGGTTCGTCGCCGGTACCGGGAGGGGCGTCGACGATCAGGTAGTCGAGTTCGCCCCAATCCATGTCGGCCAGGAACTGGCGGATCGCCTGAATCTTGAGCGGGCCACGCCAGATGATGGCGTCGTCGCGGTTTTTCATCATGTACTCAAGGGAAACCACCTTGAGGTTGTCGTTGTACTTCAACGGCGGAATGAGGTCGTTGGGATTTTCCGGAGCCATCAGGGTGCCGGTGAGATTCAGCATGCGGCAGACGTCGGGCCCATGGAGGTCGACATCCATCAGGCCGACCTTGTGCCCTTTATTGGCAAGGCACAGGGCCAGGTTGACGGCCACGGTGGACTTGCCGACGCCGCCCTTGCCGCTCATGACCAGGATTTTGTTTTTAATGCGCCCCAGGGATCGGGTAATGGCAATATCCTGCTGGGCCATCCGGGCATCGCCCGAACTGCAGGTGCCGCTTTGCTCGCTCCCGCAGGAACTTCCACAAGAACTGCTCATATTTGCCTCCAACGGTAAGAAGAAAAAGGAAAAAGGGAAAAAGAACCCATGAATGCTTTGCTTTCGGGCGGGGTGGCCGGAAATTCCGTAACGCCTCTCCGGTTCGACGCACCCGATACTCGAAAAACATGAGCCCGCGCATTTCCTCCGCAGGAACAGAGAAGCCGGAGATGCCGCGGGTGCGTGAGTTCAGTGCAATTTAGGGCTATACTTTAATGTCGGAGAGTTGAAAAGCAAATAAAAAATCAAATGGCGGCCCTTGACGGTTGAACCCCAGTTTGCCCTGTGTTTTTGTTGATTTATGATTGCCCTAAAAGGTATAGTGGTTACTTGTATCACATCATCGGGGTAGGCTGTTCCACCGCCTGCGACCGCCAAACGACACATCGTTCGATCCGGCGCCAAAGCCGGAAGCGTATGCCTTGGGGAGGATCTGATGGACCCGTTCAGTAAAAAACTGTTGGAGGAACTGGAACTGATGCAGCAGCATACGGGGTGTATTCTGCGTTCCATGTCTTTGCCCCGGATGATGCCCATGGATGCCGGTGCCTGGCAGCCGGCAGTGGATATCTACGAGGCCGAGGAGTCGATTTTTGTCTACGCCGAGCTTGCCGGTGTGGTGGGCGAAAGCCTGAAGGTGACCGTGGAGGGGCAGCAGCTCGGCATAAGCGGTGTCCGCCAGCTCCCGGCCCACAAGGCCATCGCCTGTATCCACCAACTCGAAATTGAACTCGGCGGCTTTCAACGGACCCTGGCCCTGCCTGCGGCCGTGGAGGTCGAGCGGGTCGAATCGACCTATGCCAACGGTATACTCATGGTGATCCTGCCCAAACGCACTCGCAAGGGCAAGGTGACGATCAGGATAACACCTGGAGAGTGACATGGAAAACGAACAACAAACCCTGCAAAAGAAACTCGATCCCTCCCTTCTGGAGTTGCCTGAGACCCTGCCTATCATGCCCTTGCACGGGTTTGTCTTTTACCCCGGCATGGGGTTCCCCCTCCAGGTCTCCAGCGAGACCTCGAAACAGCTGATCAACGACGTCCTCTTGGGCGACCGGATGATGGGCATGGTCACCAGCCACCGTCCGCAGGCCCCCGATGACGACAACATCGGCCCGGACGATCTCTATAGGGTGGGGGTGGTCGGCTATCTCCACAAGCTCAACAAGGCCCCGGAGGGATATTACCAGATCCTGGTGAGCGGGACCAAGAAATTCGCGGTGAGCGAATTCGTCGAATCCGCCGAATCCGCGCCGTATCTCAAGGCCAGGGTGGCTGAAGTGCCGATGGAGATCGTCGAGGACAAGAAGATCGATGCCCTCCTGTTCAATATCCGCGCCCAGTTCCAGAAACTGGTCGGAGGCACCGAGCTGCCCCAGGAGCTGGTGGCGACCGTCAATGCCCTGACCAATCCTTTCTACGTCGCCTATCTGGTCACCTCACAGCTCAGCCTCAAGCTGGAGATGGAGCAGGAAATCCTGGAAATCGCCCCCCTGCACGATCTCCTCCACCGGGTGGCCAAGGAACTCACCAAGCGGCTGGAAACAGTGGAGATGAGCAACCAGCTCCAGGCCTCGATGAAAAAGGACATGGACGAGCGGCAGCGGGAGTTTTTCCTCCGCCAGCAGCTCCAGGCCATCCGCAAGGAATTGGGTGAGGGCGACGAGGACAAGGTCGAGGTCAAGGAACTCAAGGAGAAAATTGCCGAAAAGGCGCTTTCTCCCCAGGCCAAGGCCGTGGTCGACAAGGAATTGGCCCGTTTGGAGCGGATTTCGCCCTCATCGCCCGAATACACCGTTTCCCGTAACTATATCGACTGGATTCTTGACCTGCCGTGGATGGATTCCACCACCGATACCCTGGATCTGAACAAGGCCGAGGCCGACCTCAACCGGGATCATTACGGTCTGACAAGGATCAAGAAGCGGATCCTCGAATTCCTGGCGGTACGCAAACTCAAGGAAGACATCCACGGCCCGATCCTCTGTCTCGTCGGCCCTCCCGGTGTCGGCAAGACCTCTTTGGGGCAGTCCATCGCCCGGACCATGAATCGCAAGTTCGTCCGCATCGCCCTGGGCGGCGTCCGTGACGAGGCCGAGATCCGCGGTCACCGCCGCACCTATATCGGCGCACTGCCGGGCCGGATCATCGAAAGCCTGAAACGGGCCGGGTCCAACAATCCGGTTTTCCTGCTCGACGAGATCGACAAGGTCGGCAGCGATTTTCGCGGCGATCCCTCCTCGGCCCTGCTCGAGGTCCTCGATCCGGAGCAGAACTCGACCTTTACCGATCACTACCTGGATATCGAATTCGATCTTTCCAAGGTGATGTTCATTGCCACGGCCAACGTGCTCGATACCATCCCCGGCCCGCTTCGGGACCGCATGGAGGTGGTGGAGCTGTCCGGCTATACCTTGCAGGAAAAAGTGGCCATCGCCAGCCGTCATCTCCTGCCCAAACAGCTGGAGGCCCATGCCCTCGGTGCTGACGATCTGGAGGTTCCCGAGGCAACCATCGAGGCCCTGATCAGTTCCTATACCCGCGAGGCCGGGGTGCGCAATCTGGAGCGGGAACTTGCCGCCATCTGCCGGGGCACGGCCGCTGAGATTGCCCGCGGCCGCACCGAGAAGATGATGGTGACACCGGAAAACCTGTACGATTTTCTGGGGCCGCAGCGATTCTATCCGGAAATGAAGGCCCGCAGTTGGGGGCCTGGCTTGGCCACCGGTCTGGCCTGGACTCCGGTGGGCGGACAGATTCTTTTCATCGAGACGTCAAAAATGAAGGGCCATGGCGGGCTGACCCTCACCGGTAAGCTTGGCGAGGTGATGAAGGAATCGGCCACGGCGGCCCTGACCTATATCAGGTCGCATGCCAGGGACCTGGGCATCGATGAGGAGATCTTTGCCACGATCGATCTGCATGTCCATGTGCCCGAGGGCGCGATCCCCAAGGACGGTCCGTCGGCCGGTGTCGCCATGGTCTCCTCCCTGGTGTCGGTGATCCTGGGGAGGCCGGTGCGGCAGGACGTTGCCATGACCGGTGAGATCACCCTCCGCGGCGATGTGCTGCCCGTGGGCGGTATCGGCGAGAAAGTGCTGGCCGCCCTGCGGGCCGGCATTCGGGAGTTGATTCTGCCGGTGCTCAACAAAAAGGATGTGCTGGAGATTCCGGAGGATATCCGTCAAGGGGTGATTTTTTATTATCCGCATACCATTCAGGAAGCCTTGGAGATCGCAATGGAAAAAGCTGAGGCACAACGCTGATGCTGGGTTGGTTCAAAAAAAAATTCGGCAAGAAAGAGGGCGAGGAGGAGGCGTTTGAGCCGGAACTTCCCCAAGAGGGGGGGCCGGTAGCCGAACCGGACGAAGAAACCGCCGCTGACAAAGAATCCTTTTTTTCGATTTCCCCCAAACAGGACCTTGCCTTTGACCTTAGCGGTGGGGAGAAGTCCGCCTTTTCGGAAGAAGAGCCTGAACCTGTCCGGGAGAGGGAACCGCACGAGGCGTTGCCTTCTGCGGAACCTGAACCGGTTGATTCGGGGAAAACGCGGGAAGAGGTGATCGCCCCGGCGGATCTCCAGCCCGAGGCCGGCGAGGTGATCTGCGAACCGGCCGCACTTGCAGCGGTGGAAGAGGCGCCGCTGGCCGAACCGGAACCGGCGACGGCACCGGAAGAAATCGAGAACCGCGAGGAACCGCAAGACCCCGGACAAGGTGCCGAAGAAGAGGTCCCCGCCGCTGCCCCGGTTGAAGGGATTCTTGAGGAGCTGCATGGGCTCCTCCCCGATGAGGCTGATGAAGCGGAACGGATTGGCCTTGCAGAAGAGGAATCCCAGCCGGTTGCGATCTCTCTTAAAGAGGAGACCATTTTTCCCAAGGAGACGAGCGGGGATGGCGAGGTTCCCGATACCCTGGCCTCCGAACCTGAACAGCCCCGGGGCTTTGAACGGGAAGCTGATCAGGCGATCGCGGTGGAGACGGACGAGGCAGACCTCATCGAACCCGTGTTGGCTGAGGCTGTTTTTTCTGAGGATCTCGAACCTGTTGAGGAAGCCGGGGAAACGTCTCCTCTTTCCGTGAAGGAATGGGAAAAGGCTGAGCCGGAAGAGGACGAAAAATCCGCGACCGGGAAGCAGGAGGCAAGCGGCCCGGAATCCCTCTGGTTCGAGGGCGAAGAAGAGGCGGAAGACGAAGGGAGGACCATTGTTCCCGCCTCACCGCTTGCCGAGGAAACCCAGGAAAAACCGGCGAGCAGATCGCTGTTCACACGGTTGCGCGATCGGCTGGGCAAGACTCGTGATGCCTTTGTCTACCGCCTTGACCGCCTCTTCCTCGGCAAGAAGGAGATCGATCAGGATCTGTTTGAGCAGTTGGAGGAAATCCTGATTACCGCCGATCTCGGGGTGAGCACCACCCTGGAGTTGATCGATCGGGCCCGGAAAAAGGTCAAGCGGGACAAACTCAGTGATCCGCAGGCCCTGAAAAACATTATCCACGATGAGATTCTCGCCTATATCCAGGCTTCCGACCAGCCCGCCGAACTGGTCATGCCCGAAGAAGGCCCTTTTGTGATCATGGTGGTCGGAGTCAACGGGGTCGGCAAGACAACCACCATCGGCAAAATCGCGGCCAAGTTTGTCCGCTCCGGCCGGTCCGTGCTCCTGGTGGCCGGGGATACCTTCCGTGCCGCCGCCATCAATCAGCTCCGTATCTGGGGGGAACGGGTGGGTGTTGAGGTCATAGCCCAGCAGCCCGGCGCCGATCCCTCCTCCGTGGTTTTCGACGGGCTGGAGTACGGGGTGGGCCATGCCTACGATGTCATTCTCATCGATACCGCCGGCCGTTTGCACACCAGCGTCAACCTGATGGAGGAATTGAAGAAGATCAAGCGGGTCATCGGCAAGAAGATGCCGGGCGCACCGCACGAGGTGATGCTGGTACTGGATGCCACCACCGGCCAGAACGGCATCTCCCAGGCGAAAATGTTCCATGAGGCGGTCGGTGTCAGCGGTTTGGCCCTGACCAAGCTCGACGGCACCGCCAAAGGGGGTATCGTGGCCAATGTCTGCCGGGAAATCGGCATTCCGGTTCGCTTTATCGGGATCGGCGAGCAGATCGATGATTTGCGTGACTTCGAACCGCAGGAGTTCGTCGACGCGCTCTTTGCCGAACCGGACCGTTGATTCAACGCCTTAACGTCTTCAATCCCCAATCGCAGCCGGCGTGACCGGCTGCGATTTTTTTTTGTTTTTTTTGATTCCCACCGGACCTCAGCCGGAAAAATTTTTCCCCGATAGAAGACTGTCAAGAGTGATTGGGCAGAGCTTGACGCAGAGAACGCAATGATGCTATTCTGAAAATTTTTCATGACCAGGGGTCGATTTTCGCCCCTGACCGGCTCGGAGGAGAAATCCGGGTTAACGGCTGGACGCCTGGAACGGTTGTGACGGGAAACGCCCGTATCCTGACGAGAACAGATCATGAAAAAATTGCTTGCCCCTTTCCACAGTCTTCTCGTCTGTTGCCTGCTTTCCTGCGTGATCATGGTCATTGGATCGGAAAGCATGGCCCAGCCGCCAGATGACGCGACGACGCTGAGCGCCCGGGAAAAGCAATGGATCAAGGAACACCCTGTTGTTCTCGTGGGGACCGGAAGTGAATGGGCTCCCTTTGATTTTCGTGAGAAAGGGATTTGGC
>JBFWIP010000026.1:0-5528 GCA_050255935.1 Desulfobulbus sp. | reverse complement strand
CAGCCGCCAGATGACGCGACGACGCTGAGCGCCCGGGAAAAGCAATGGATCAAGGAACACCCTGTTGTTCTCGTGGGGACCGGAAGTGAATGGGCTCCCTTTGATTTTCGTGAGAAAGGGATTTGGCAGGGATTGGCCAAGGATTATCTGCTTGCCGTTGGCAAAGAGACCGGACTGCAGTTTGATTTTACAATAAAGGCCAACTGGGACCACCTCCAACAGTATCTTCGCCAAGGGCGTGTCGCTCTCTTGCCGGCGATTTATCATGACGACAAGCTTGCCGAAGAATGCACTTTCACTGCGCCCTATTTTTCCATTCAGGAATATCTCTTTATTAACGATACGGCCCCGGAGATCGCACAACTCTCCGACCTTTCAGGGAAAAAAGTGGTCTTCGTCAAGGGGGCGAATACCGAGCCCGTTTTTCGTAGGCTGTATCCCGATATTCACACCATCCAGGTAAACACCGTCAAGGAGGCGTTGCATCTTGTCATTGCCCAAAAGGCTGATGGCTATATCGATGCTGTGGGTGCGGTCTCGCATATTGTTCGTAACGAAGGATTGTTGGGAATACGGCTGGCCATTCCCGTCTCTTTGATCGACACAAAATTGCGCATGGCCTGCAGCCCGGGCAAGGAGGTCCTCTGCAGCATCATTGACAAGGGACTGCAAACCCTGACCTATGGGCAACGCCAGCAGATCGAACAGCGATGGGTCCTGCCGGCCAGGGGAGAGAAACAGGTCGAGCTCACGGCTGCCGAGAAAAATTGGCTGACCCGTCATCGGGAAGTCCGCCTGGGTGTTGATCCCCACTCTCCGCCGACCTCCTATTTTGACCCAAAAGGACACTATGCGGGCATCATGGCTGATTATCTCCGCATTATCAGTCAACGTACCGGATTGGATTTTGTGCCCTTGCAGACGAAATCCTGGCAGGAAACCCTGGACCAGATGGAAAACGGTGCCATCGACCTGATCGATGCGGTTGCCGTCAGTCCGGAACGATCCCGTTTCATGGATTTCAGCAAGGTCCATATCTCCATCGATAATGTCATTGTCACCCAAAAACAAAATCATGGCATCCACAAGGTCCATGACCTTGCCGGCTGCAGGGTGGGCCTCGTCCAGGGAAACCTGCTTGATTTCCTGTTGCGAACCGAACAACCCGGTGTCCGGGTCGTAACCTTTGCAGATACCGCCCAGGTTTTGCGGGCGCTGGCCAAAGGGGAACTCGACGCCTGTATCACCGACATTCCCTCGCTGGATTTCTTTAGCGAACAACTCAAACTCTCCAATCTCAAAGTGGCCGGCATTACGCCTTTTTCGGTTCCCCTGCAGTTCGGGGTCCGTAAACATGAGCCGGAGTTGCTTTCCATACTGAACAAGGGCTTGGCAACCATTCAGGCGCCGGAACAGAAGGAAATTTACCGGCGATGGGTCGCCCTCGAATATGATCAGATCATCGATTATGGCCTGCTCTGGAAAGCCGTTGCCGGATTTCTCGTGCTCCTCGGGGGCAGCCTCTACTGGAACGGTCGCCTGCAGCGGGAAATAGGGAGGCGAAAACAGACCGAAGAAGAACTGTTGGCGACCCATGAGGCATTGCGGCAGGCAAAAGAGCAGGCAGAATACGCCACCAAGGTAAAAAGCGAATTTTTGGCCAATATGAGTCACGAAATCCGCACCCCGATGAATTCGGTCATCGGGTTTGCTGAAATACTGGAAGGGCTGATTCAGGATCCGGTGCAGCGTGATTACCTGAATTCCATCAAAGTCGGCGGAAATGCTCTCTTGAGTTTGATCAATGAAATTCTTGACCTGTCGAAGATCGAAGCCGGTCAGCTGCACCTGAAACCCGAACCGGTCAACCTCTCCGGCCTGCTGGCCGAACTAGGCATAATTTTCAAGGAAATCCTGCGGCAGAAGGATCTTGCTTTTCGCTGCATCATGGACGATCATGTTCCGGAAAACATCGTCATCGATGGCATGCGGCTCCGGCAGATCATGCTCAATCTGGTCGGGAACGCGGTCAAGTTTACCGATAAGGGCGCTGTCGAGGTCCGCGTCACCGCCCGGCAGAATGAGGCAGATGCAACCGGGACGCTTGTTCTGACGGTTAGCGACACGGGGATCGGTATCGATCCTGAAAATCTCGCCCATATTTTTGACGCCTTTGCCCAGGCGGAAGGTCTGGACCGAAAATATGGGGGCACCGGATTGGGGTTGTCCATCTGCAGCAAACTGGTGGGGTTGATGCAGGGCACCATCACCGTGGAGAGCAAGGAAGGCCAGGGGGCGACCTTTACCGTGACCCTGCCCGGTATACGGGCAGCGGAGACCGGGAGCGCAGGGGAAAGAGCGGAACAAGAGGCGGCGCCGAAGGATCTCGTTTTCCACCCCTCCTCCCTGTTGGTTGTGGACGACATCGCCGATAACCGCAAACTGATCAGGTCGATGTTGCACGAAACCGCGATCACCGTGCGGGAGGCGGATTGCGGCCAAACCGCCCTGGACATGCTGGAGAACACCCCGGTCGATTTGATCCTGCTCGACCTGCGTATGCCCGGTATCTCCGGCTATGCGGTGATCGAGCAGATTCGGGGCGATGCCCGGCTGAGCACGGTTCCGGTGATCGCGATGACGGCATCCGTTATGGTCGAGGACCTGGAACGGGTCACCGCCTATGGTTTCAGCGGTCATCTGCGCAAACCGATTACCAGGGCCGCCCTTTTCGCGCTCTGCGCCCGGTATCTTCCCTGGACCGCCGAACAGCCTGATCCCGAGTCGGAAACCGCTCCGAAGCCCGGTGGGGGGATCACCATAGACAGTGCGGCCTTCGCCCAGCTCAGCGGTGCCCTGTATGAACGTTGGCAAACCATTCATGACCAGGGGGACATCGCCTTGGTCGAAGAATTCGGCGAAACACTGCTGCAGCTTGCCGGCGAACACGGCATTGTTTCGTTGCGCAACTATGCCGAGGAAATCATGCAGTACAGCCGGAGTTTCAATGTCGGCAAAGTGTTGCAACTGCTCAACGAGTATCCGCTACTCGTACACGCTTTCATTTCTGAAGAGGAACAACTTGATGGACCAAAAGATGAACATATTGGTTGTTGACGACGATCTGAACAATATTCAGGTGGGTATCAACATCCTCAAGGAGAACAAGGGCTATCGGATCATCTTCGCCACCAGTGGAGAGCAGGCACTGGCGCGGGTGCGGGAGCGGAGCTTCGATCTCATATTACTGGATATTATCATGCACCCCATGGATGGGTTTGAAGTGTGCAGAAGACTGCAGGCCGATCCCGAGACCAGGGAAATCCCGATCATCTTTCTGACCGCCAAAACAGATACCGAAAGTATTGTCCAGGGGTTTGAACTGGGCGGGGTGGACTACGTGACCAAACCGTTCAACAGTCACGAACTCAATGCCAGGGTCAAGACCCATCTCCAGTTGCGCTGCTTCCATATGCGGCAGATGGAATCCGTGCAAAAAGAAGTCATTCTCATGCTCAGCGACACCTGCGAGTTTCGCAGTGCAGAGACCGGAAGGCATAATCAACGGATCGGACAGTTCAGCGCACTCCTTGCCGAACTCTCCGGTCTGCCCGCTGCGGAATGCGAGTGCCTTCGCTGGGCGGCGCCCCTCCATGATATCGGCAAGATCAGCATACCGGACGCAATTTTGAAGAAACCGGGCAAATTGACCCCGGAAGAATTCTCCATTATCAAAACCCACTCCCAGGCCGGATATGAAATCCTGAACCGCTCCGATAAGCAGTTGATGCGTTCTGCCGCGATCATCGCCCACGAACACCACGAATACTGGAATGGAACAGGGTATCCCCGGGGGCTGAAGGGAACGGAAATCCATATTTACGGTCGGATTGTAGCCATCGTTGATGTCTTTGATGCGCTCCTGCACCGGAGAGTGTATAAAAAAGCCTGGCACTTCGACGAAACAACGGCCTATCTTGCCCAGAACAGGGCTGTTCAATTCGACCCGGAATTACTGGATCTGTTCATCGACAATATCGACCGGTTCAGGAGTATCCACCAGACATTGCGGGATGATGTCTGATGGTCGCGCAGGCTTTTTTTGCCCCGGAGGGCGCACTGTAATCTGTAATTAGCGAGAGAGAAGGAAAGGACGATCCGTTCTCCCGGATGATCCGGGAATGACGCCAACCGTTCCCCGTTATGCCCGCACGGGTCCACGCACGAAAGTCCCCCAGCCCGCTTCAACAACTGAAGGCGCACCTTTTTCATCAAAATACTGTACTTAACTCATCGGATTTACTACTATCGGGCCCTGAATTAGAGTCGGGCTCGTCCGGCGACGAGTCTCCCGCGAGTTCCCATAACCGACTCGTTGGCTTGGGTAATTTTTAATTTATTTTATTCTTCCAATAAGTTAACGGTACGATAAAATTGGATTCATATCGACAACACAATCAACCCGGCTGCGGCGGTTGCCTGCTGCTCCTTGCCCTGTTTGCCCTGCTCACCGGCGGGGCCCCGGCCCTGCTGAATCTGCTTGGCTTTCTCTTTTATTCCGGTTTTGCCGGCCTGCTGCTGCTGATCGGCGCCTTCTGGGCCTTTTCCTACTATGTGCAGCGGCGGGTTTCCACCTATGAGGCCTCGCAAAGCGAAAGCCATAATCGCTTTGTCTACCTGCTGATCAATATCCTGGTGAAGATCGCCCAGGCCGATGGCCATTTCACCCGGGCGGAATTGAACGCGATTCTCAACTTCTTCCAGTACAACCTGCGCTACAACCAGGACCAGATGTACTGGGTCAAGCAGTTGGTCAAGGAGGCCCGAGACAACACCACCGAGCTGCGGCAGTTGCTGGAGGAGTTCCGCGTCAGTTTTGCCTACGAGCCCCGGTTGATCCTGCTGGAGCTGATTTACCAGATCATCCACACCAAACAGCCGCCGCCGGACAACGAGCTGCGTCTGGCCCGCGAAATCGCCCAGTTGCTGCAGATTTCGGCCTACGATCAGCGGACCATAGAAGCCAAGTACATGTATCGCCAGCGGCAGCAGGCCACCAGTGCCGCCAGCCAGGAAGAGCAGTACTACGCGGTGCTCGGCCTGGAAAAAGGGGCTGATTTTGCCGAAATCAAGAAGGCCTACCGCAAGCTGTCGATGCAGTACCATCCGGACAAGGTTGGCCATCTTGGCGAGGAATTTAAAAAGGTCGCCGAGGAGAAGATGAAGGAGATCAATGTGGCCTACGGCTATTTTGAAAAGAAATTCGGCAATCGGTAGCACGGATTTGCCGGATTCGTCATCCCGATCAGGAAAAATTTTTCCCTGCCCTTGTAAAGGGGGGGGATCCAACCCATACCAACGAACAATCAACAATCAATGAGGCGAGCTATGAGCGGTGTGGCCAAGAAGATGCAGACATTTGCAGAAAAATCCTCCTGGATTCGCAAGATGTTTGAGGAGGGCGCGAAAATGAAGGCTGAGTTCGGTGCGGACAAGGTCTTTGATTTCAGTATCGGCAACCCCGATGT
>JBFWIP010000025.1:0-26094 GCA_050255935.1 Desulfobulbus sp. | reverse complement strand
CCTGTGACCCCCTCGAAATTTTTTGTCACTGCAAGCTGCTGCTGAAGTTTGGTCCGGTCCTCCACGATATTTCCGGTCAGGCCTCCTGTTTTCTGCAAAGCCTGGGCAATAAGCTTGACGGCATCGTAGGTGAGTGCCGCCGGTTCGTCAGGCAGTGCATTATAGGTCTTCTGGTATTTGTCGACAAAGGCCTTGGCGATGCCAATTGTCCCACCGGGTGCGAAGTTCCCCGTAAAATAAAGGCCTTTGCAGTCATCCCCGCACTTGCCCATCAAGTCGCCGCCCGTCCAGGAGTTGGATCCGGCAATCGGCTTTTTCCAGCCCATCTTCTTAGCCTGGCGGACAATCAACGGCACTTCCTCATAATGTTGCGGGGTATAGAGAAAATCGGCGCCGGAATTGATGATGGCGGTTAACGGTTTGGAGAAATCCGTTTGCCCCGTCCTGAACGTTTCAAAGGCCACCACGGATCCGGGCCCGTTGACCGTCTCGAAGTGCTCCTTGAAGGATTTTGCCATGCCCGTGGGATACGGACTCACTTCATCGTAGAGCACCGCCGCCTTGGTCGCCTTCCATTGCTTGGTGGCGAATTTGGTCATGGCCACGGCCTGAATGTCATACATGACCGGCATCCTGAACACATAGGGCCGGTTCAAGGTCGTCAACGGAGAGGTGGACCACGGGCTGACCATTGGGGTTTTGAAGGCGTTGGCCACCTGGCCCACGGGGATGGCCCGGTCGCTGCTCATGGGGCCAACAATGGCAATAATCTGCTTTTGGCCAATCAGATTGAGTACATTGGCGGTTGCCTCGGATTTGTTCGATCCATTATCGACATAAATGGGTTCGATGGTATAGGTCTTCTCTCCGATTTTCAGCCCACCCGCTGCTTCGAGATCTTTTTTGGCCAATTCAACAGCATTTTTTGTGCTCGAACCGACGGAGGAAAAACTGCCGGTTGCACTGGCACTCACCCCTAACTTGAGCGTGCCGTCGGCCGCGCGAAGCCCGGAAGCGGGCAAGGCCGTTATACAAAAAAAGAGGAAAGTGCTTATTGCTTGTCGTTTCATGCTTCTCTCCTTGAGAGACGACTTGACGCCGGATCGGTTTGAAGGGGAAGTTACGCCGCGGCAACGGCTTCGATCTTAAAGACCTCGACAGACTCTCTGAGCCTACGGGCCGTCTTGTTCAAGGTATTCATCAGCATTGCCGTTTCCTGGGAGACCTTCGAGGTTTCGTTACTTACGTTTCCAACGGTCAGCATGTTTTCGACAACGTTTTCCGAAAGCTGGACCTGGTCGGTTGCCGCCTGGGTGATCGAATCAATCAGGTTCGCCAATTGGTTGGAAACCGACTCGATTTCCTGAAGCTTCCCGTAAGCGCCATCGGCGAGTTGCGACCCCTGAACAACCTTGCTGATACTTTCATCCATACGGTTGCTGACGTCCTTGATTTCGGACTGGATACTCTTGATCAGTATCTCGATCTGTTTGGTCGAGTTACTTGAGCTTTCCGCCAGACGCTGTACCTCTTCGGCAACAACGGCGAAACCATGCCCGGCGTCACCGGCCATAGCGGCCTGGATGGAAGCGTTAAGGGCCAGGATGGATGTTCTGTCGGCAATGTTGTTGATAATTTCAACAACGTTTCCGATTTCCATGGAACTCTCTCCAAGGCGTTTAATGGAACGGGCCGTTTCATTGATCTGCTCACGGATCTCATCCATGGCCAGGTTTGTCTTTTCAACCGCCTCCGCACCTTCACGGGCATTGGATCGCGAGGTCAAAGATACCTTGGCCGATTCGACCGCATTCTTGGAAACCTCCCGAATCGATTCGGCAATGGTATTAATGGCCTGAATCGCGGCATTCACCTGCTGGGTTTGGTCGATATTCTTCTGAGCCAGATCAACGGTCAGCTGGTTGACGTCTGTCGATGTTTCATCAACGGCCTGGGTCGCACTTTTTACCTGGCGAACGATGCCGCCAAACTGCTCGGCCATGGTATTGAAGGAGTCGGCAATGGCACCGGTAATATCCTCGGTCACCTCGGCACGGGCGGTCAGGTCACCATCGGTCAGGTCACTGATCTCCCCCATCAGCTTCATGATGGACTCCTGGATGGCGTCGCGTTCGTCCTGGCTTTGAATCAGAATGGTAATATTGTCGAGCATCGCGTTGAGGGCTGTCGCCATTTGTCCCAATTCGTCGTTACTGACGACCTCGGTTCGGGCGGTGAAGTCACCCATACCCATGGCACCCAGCAGGTCCATGATGTGGTTGACCTGCCCGGTTAAGTTCTTCGCCAGCCCGAAGGCAATGATCACACCGAGTAAAACCGCGGCAATACCGGCACCAATAATGATTTTTTCAACCATGGCGGCCGTGTTTTCCATATTGGAAGTGGCCTTGGACTCATTGGCAATGGCATTGTTCAGGAATGAGGCGATAACCGGGTCGACCTGTCGCACCGTTTCCTGGTACTCGGCAATTCGCTTCTTGATCGTCTCGTCGGTCTTGGTTACGTCGGCAAACCATTTTGAGAATTCATCCAGTTGTGCCAAGAGCACGGATGCTCCCCCCACACTTTCCTGACCGGATCTGAGATTGTCGCTCAATATTTTGGCCTTGGCCAGAACCTTGTCGCCCATCTGCAGGCTGGTGTGCTGCATGTACTGCTGCATCTGATAGAGCAGATCACTGATAAGGGCCTGGACCTTGAGAGACTCCAGGGAACCTGCTGTTTTCCGCAAACCATCCACGGCCTGCTGCAACTTGGTCAACTCACCGAATTCCGGGTTGACCCGAAGTTCCAGGATGTTCACCGTGGCGATGAACGCGGCCATATAGGTGTTGATCGCGTCCATGGCGTTTTGAACAGAGGCCTTCTCTTGGTCATTGGAGGCAATTTGCTGAATGGCAAAAAGTTTCTGATAGGCCTCGCCGCCCTGGGCGATAAAGGGCCCCAAATAGCGATCTTTCGCTTCCTGGATGCCGATATCAGAATAGCTGAGGAGCAGGTCCTTTTCGTAGCCGTGCATGAGTTGCAGCGTTTTATCGGTATCAAGACTCAACCGCGCAATGCGGCCATGGACGCGCACCAACTCGTCAATGGTTTTTTTAGCGAGCTTTTCCGAAAAACCCGCAATGACGATGACGACCAAGGTCAAAGCGATCATGACTGAAAACGCCAGCATCAATTTGCCACGAATACCAAAGTGTTCAGGGAACACCGAAAAACGGGCGCGAACCCTTCCTGGTTGTTTGCCTTGCTCTTCCATTCTGCCTCCGGGATTACTCGATCAAGTAAGTCTAAGGTACGTTAAAACCTGGTAACGTCCCGTTTCCTTTTTCAACAAAAAGGAAACGGGATCAGTATGATTTTGATAACCGTTCATCCAGTGGTCCGGAGTCGCTCAAGCAGGCCTTTTCACTCCAGGTGGCACTGCGGGAAGGCCTGATCGAACGATGAAGGGGTGCTGGTGAACGGGTACTGGTTTTCATGAGGAGGAAGCCGTCTCTGTTTGCTAAAGATGCCCTAAAAAATGAACGGCCCCCTGATAGATCCCCCTTGAGAGGATTATTTTTTCAGGAATTGATCAATTCCTTCATCTTTCCATACCTTCATGGTTTTCTCATCTTTGGGATTGATTTTGACACCAATGGCATTGACGGGAGCGGTATTTTTCTTCTGAATTTCGATCCAATTTTTTTTGATTAAGCTGTCGATGGGCATGATTCATTTCTCCTTTGTGTTAGTTGCTGATTTGATCAAATTCCTTGAGTATTTTCTCAAGGGAGTGCGTATTGCAAACAGACTCGCATGACGGGCCAACGATGGTTACACTGGGAGTTTTCAATCCTTCAAAAAGAATATTCGATGCTATTGCATTGATTCGTTCAATGTCCACATCTTCAATTTGCGAACAAATTTCTTCAGATTCGATGACATGGCCAAAATAAAACATCTGCGTTGCCAAACTGCTCATGCAGGTGTGCGAATTTTCCTGGGCGATAAGATGCCGACCCTTCAGTTGCATCTTGGCGACCCATAATTCCTCGGCATCCACGGGCAACATCCCCAGAGCGAGTCCATGCACCTCGAGCATGATGTGCGAGAGAACCGAATGGAGCAATTCGGGTGTCGTCGAACCTTCGATGACAATGATGCCGCCATCCCGATAGGCTTGATACTCGGCGCTGATCTCGTAGACCATCCCCACTCCCTGCCGAAGTTTTCGAAACAGCCTGGAACTCAAACCACCACCAAGAATCATCGTCAGCAAATGAATCAGGTAGCGTTCCGGAGCAGCAAATGGAGCGGCGTTGATGCCGATGGAAAAATAGACATGAGACACGCCCTTGCATTCGACCGAAATCCCGCCGTGAAAGACCGGTGGACCGGGAACACCATCGTTTTTCCCGTCATCGGGCATGCTCCAGAAGGCATCGGCGATCGTGCTGACCACATCCTGGTGATTGACATTGCCCGCAGCGGCGATGATCAGCCGACGGGGCTGATAGTTTGCGGTGAAGAAATCGACCACGTCCTGTCGTTGCAGGCGCGCCACCGAATTAATGGACCCACCGATGGATCTGCCGAGGGGATGGCCTTGCCAGATATGGGATTTCATCCGTTCGTGTGCGCAGATATCAGGTCGATCGAGCTGGGCGCTCAATTCCCTGATGATGGTATCCTTTTCCTGGTGGACCGCATATTCGGCAAACTGGGAGTTGATCAGGATATCTCCCATTAAATCGATGAGATAGGTCCGGTAATCATCAAGGACGGTGGTGGTGAAACAGGTATAATCCCTTGAGGTGAATCCGCCGATCTGTCCACCCGTGGTGTCCATCATGCGGGCAATCGCCTCATCGTCGCGTATCCGGGTTCCGGCGAACATGAGGTGTTCCGTGAGATGGGCCACGCCACTCCGGTCGTCCGCTTCGTCCATGGGTCCCGAAGTCATGAGAAAGCCCAACGAGATGGACCTCGCCCCCTCAAGGTGTTTGGTGACGACGCGGATCCGGTTATCCAATACGCTGTATCCGACCATCAGTGCTCCACGCCTTCCGAAACAGATGAATCGCCGCCCAAGGCCACATGATTGAGCTGCACCAGGGCCACGAATTCATCCCGCCATTGAAAAAAACCGCGCAATCCGTCCATTGCCAGGAGCCAATCAGGAGCTTGCTGTCGGGTAAAGCCGTTGGCCAGGGCCTGCACCGAAAGCTTGTGGGTCCGTATTGCCGCCTTTGTCGCCAAGGCGACTTTCAGCGGTTCCCCGGAATCGGGATCAGACACGCCGGTACGCACAATCATCAGTTGTTTGTATCGGTGAGTCCCCTCCTCAGGGGCATGACCGCAAAGGTGCGGCAAACTGATCACGGGTAACAACTGCCCTTGATAGGAAATGATACCGAGCATGTATCGAGGGCTGAACGGTATTTCCTGAATCGGCCGCTCGCCCAGTATTTCAACCACCTGGGATTGGTTGAAGAGAAAACTGATCCTCCGGGTACGGTCGGCACCGTCCATTGGCAGGAAGAAGGCCCTGACGTCTTGCTGTGCTTGTGGTTGCGGGGATGCCATTATCCCTCCGTGGTCTGCATGGGTTCAAGGCACTGGGCCTGATCGTGAACAGCATTGCTTTGCCCCGCGATATGCCTGAACAGGGTATCCATATCCGGCAACAGAATGATATCGTTGCCGTTGATGATGATCCTTGGAATCAATTCCTTGGAAGGTCTGGCAAAGGCAGGTGGCAGGGGCGTGGTTGTCGGCTCGGTCACCGAGGCCCATTGCCCACGTCCGTGTATGGGGATGGCTGTGTACTCCCCTTTATAGTGGAGAATGAGGTAATATTTGAGCGAATCCTGTTGGGCGCTACACTGCTTGTCAAGCAGGCATTGAAAATCGAAGATGTTCGTCCGTTCTCCGGTCGGCAGTCGCAGGTATTTACGACCGTTTTTTTCCGCCGATTGGTGCGGATCAATCTTGCACGCCCCCACGCCTGCAACCCATTCTTTATTGATTCCGAAGAGTTGCCCCTTGATGGGAGCAAGAAAGAGTGCGGTCATATTGCCACCTCGTCACGCAAGGGGGATTGGGTGAGCCGGGTCACGGTGTCAACAAATTCCTCGTCTTTACACGGTTTATTGAGGAAGGCCTTCGCTCCGAGCTGAAAGGCTTTTTCCCGATGTTTGCCGGACGTCCTTGAGGTCAACATGATCACCGGAATGGAATCGCCCCCGGCGATGTTGGGTAACTTGGCCAGGAACTCGAAGCCGTTCATGTTCGGCATCTCGATATCCAAAAGGATGCAGTCCGGCTTTTGGGCCATGGATTCGAGTTGCCCGAGGGCATCCTGGCCGTCCTTTGCCTCGACCGGGGCCCATCCGCTCGCAATGACCAACCGGCTCATGACACGACGGATCGAAATGGAATCATCGACAATAAGAATGGTTTTGACCTGATCCTCGGCGCTCTGCTGTTGGAAGAATGTCGAATGGACAACGGATTCCTGCTTCGACGCCTGAATGAGGTCCGGAATATCGAGAACCGGGACAATGCTCCCGTCGCCCATGACCGCGGCCCCGGAAACACCGGGAACTGTCTTCAGATGGCTTCCGAGGCCCTTGACAACAATTTCCTTTTGACCGGTTATCGGGGGGATGGAAAGGGCGACCATTCGTCCCCCGGATTTGATGGTCAGCACCAAGGGGGTGGCAGGGTTGGTCCCCGGTTCCTCCTGGATACCGAGAAGGGCCGAAAGTGCGTGCAGATCGACCGTGTCTCCGGCTATCGTACAACTTCCGCTTTCCGGAAAAACATCCCGGCTGTCGAGGCGTTGGATATCGTGGATATCGTTGAGCGGAATCCCGTAGGTGACCCCGCCGGCCCTGACCAGCAGGGCCCGGAGAATCCCCAGGGTCAGAGGAATCCGAAGAACGAAGGTGGTCCCTTCTCCCTGCCGGGTTTCGGTGATGATGGAGCCCTGCAGTTCCTTGACACTTTCCCTGACGACATCCATGCCGACGCCGCGGCCGGAAATTTCACTGATCGTCTTGGTGCTGAACCCCGGGTAAAAAATCAACTCGACCAGCTGCCGTTCATCCATCTGTTCGACCTGTGCACCCAAACCGAACGTTCTCGCCTTGGCCCTGATCGCCTCGAAATCGAGCCCCTGGCCATCATCACCAAACCGAAGGACGATGTGGTTGCCTTCCCGGCGCGCGCTCAAGGTGATGGTGGCCGTGGCCGGCTTGTTTAGAGCCAATCGTCTTTCGTGCGTTTCAACGCCATGATGGACGGCGTTGCGAATCAGGTGCATCAGGGGATCGGCCAGCTTTTCCCAAACCGTTCGATCCAGTTCGACCCCTTCCCCTTCCATGACAAGGCGGACGGGTTTTCCAAGACGCGAGGCTACGTCGCGCACGGTGCGATGCAATCGTGAGGACAAGCTCGACATGGGGCTCATTCTCGCCCGCATCATGTGCACCTGCAATTCGCGGATAACACGATGCTGGCGGTTGATATCGCCGCCGATGCCGCTGAAGATCCCGCCAAGGTTGCTGTGGATGGCCGCCACGTCGATGGTCGATTCGTTCAAGGAACGGATAATCAGGTTGAGCTGGGTGTACCTGTCCAATTCCAGGGCGTCGAATTCCGCAAAACTTTGCCCGGTCTTGATCCGGGTGAAGCTCTCGTTCAGGTGGGCAAACCGTTCCGAGAGCCGATCCAGGGCCTTGACCTCGAATTTGGTTTCCAGCTCCAGGGCAATGTCCTTGAGCCGGCGTGTCGTCAGGTCCAATTCGTTGAGGGCATTGCTGAATTGCTCCATGTCCCGGTCAAAGCCGCTGACGCCGACCAGCAGTTCGTTAGTCAGATTGATCAGGGTGTCCAACTGCCCCTGGTTGATACGGATGGTCTTTGTCGTTTCAGCAGACGCCTTGACCGGTGTTGCCTGATCGGGAACCTGGGCCTGATCAATCGGCGTCAATGTTTCGGAAAGCGGCAGGGAACGGGATGATTCCAGGTCCGATTGTTCGGGTGATTGGGGGGAAGTCGCTTCCGGCTCGGATTGAGGCTTCTCCTCAATCAGGGCGTCAAGACGTTGATGAATGCTCTCAAGCCGCCCGGGAAGGACCTGTTCCGGGGTCTCGACGAGTAAACCGAGCAGGTCCAAGGCTTCGGCCAAGGTATTGAGCATGGCCGGATTGATGAAACGGGCGCCTTCGAAGAGCCAATCGAGGAAATCCTCGACACCATGGGCATAGCCGGCAATGTCCTGGAGGCCGATGACGGAAGAAGCACCCTTGACCGTGTGCACCGAACGGCGGATAATGCGGATCTCTTCCCGCTGTCCCGCCGAGATTTCGCTTATGTCATGGATCTCGCGTTCCAACCGCTCCATGGACTGATGAAGCTGTTGCAGATGTTCTTCCGCCTCCTCCCGAAACCCGTCTCGGAGCATGAGCAACTCTTCATCGCTGAAGAGATTGGTTGCCTGCGATGGCGCCGGGGCGGCGGCTGGAGGCGGCGAGGGCTGCCTCTCGTTTTTTGTCGCGGCGCGGGGAGTTTCCGGGGGAAATTGCTGTTGATTTGCCCCTGCCGCCATGCACAGGCCCAGTTGTCCGAGTATCTCCTCGGCATATTGTTCATCAAAGGTGGCCGGTTCAATGATGAGCCGGGCAAGCGAATCGACAGACGCCGAAAGAAGGCTGAGGTGTTGGGGATCGATTGTGGCGGCGGATTCGCAAAACCAGTCCAGCACATCCTCGACCAGGTGTGCATACGCGGAAATATCGGGAAGGCCGATAACCGCTGAAGCGCCCTTCAGGGTATGGACGGAACGGCGGATTGCATTGAGAGGGGTCCGCACGGATTCGTCGACCGGGGTCGGCCGGGTCACGGCGGTATGGAGCGTGCCAATCGCCTGCTCCAGGGCCTCGAGATGCTGTTCCGCCTCAGCCTGGAATTCATCCAGCAACGACATCTCCGGATCGGAAGGTTCAGGAGATGTCGCCAACAAGTCATCGGCGTCTATCAGGTCATCCATCCCCATGGCGAACATTGCCTCGTGCTCTTCGACGCCAATGCCCGCAAAATTTTTTTCCGTCTGGGCAAGCAGCTGTGCGTCATCGAGTGAAGTTCCTGCTTCCAATCCCCTGCAATACTGTTCAAAAAGAAGCGTTGTTGATTGCATGGCTTCAAGAGCCGCCGGCGTAAGGGAGGCACGCCCTTCCTGAATTTCATCGAGAACGGCTTCCATATAACCGGCCATCTGGCTCAATCCCTGAATGCCGACCATGGAAGAAGCCCCCTTGATGATATGCACCAAGCGGTAAAGTTCCGTGAAACTTTCCGGATGACGGGGATCCTCGCGCAATTCTTCTATTCGTTGATGAATGATGGGGATATAGGTTTGCACTTCTTCAAGATATCCCGCAAAAAGATCATTCCGGTTTTGCGCCATGAGCTGACCTGTGTAAAAGTATCCGTTTAATCAAAAGGCGGCGGGGTCTGGTGTCTGCCCAGAAACGAGGATTTCGTTCAAGTTCAGATAAACGCAGACTCCTGGAAGACCATTTCCGAATGGGGGCACTAACGCCATTTCCGCAACAGAGGGGACTGGCCTAATTTTTCACTGTCCAAAATGTGAATCCTGCGGTGTTCCGTTTGAAACACACCGGCCAGGAGATCGGACAGGGCGATCAGGGGATCTCCTGGTTGCATCTCCCCTTCCTCAAGGTGATCATACTGTCGGTCGATATGGACGACTCCGGTGATTTTGTCGACAATCAGGCAAAATTTGAAATCATGGTAAGCAAACAACACCGAAGATTTCTTCATTCTGGATTGATTCCTGTGCGGAAGATCAAAGAGCACCATGAAATCAATCACCGAAAACACATCTCCACGAATTTGGGTAATACCTTGAATCCATGGAGGAAGATTGGGTAGACGTGTTATGGGGGGAAGCTCGCCGACCTCCAGTATGAAACCGATATCAAGGGCTAATTCGCTCTTTCCGAGGGAAAACGAAATAAAGGGTGTTCGCTTGCGGATTGAACGATTGGACCTTGCCTTGACTTGTTCCAAATCCCTTTGAAGGGCAGATGCAACCTCCTTGTCGATGGCGCCGAGAAGTTCAGCCAGGGATTCTGTCCGGATATCAGTTACGCTTTCATACATCATGATCACATATTCAAAGAGGATTGTCCGTCAACCGTCATCCATTGTGAAATCTGAAACCCGTCAAGACATCAGGCGTACGGCGGTGTCGAAAAGTTCCTTATTCTCAAAGGGTTTGGTCATATACACATCGGCTCCCTGTTTTTTCCCCCAAAACTCGTCACTTTTCTGATTTTTTGAGGTCAGGAGAATGACCGGCAAGTCCTGTTTGATCGACTTGATTTTGCGGCAGGCCTGAAAGCCGTTCAGCTTGGGCATAATGACATCCAAAACCACCAGCATCAGATCTTCAGAGGCTACAAGTTCCAAAGCCTCCTCCCCATCACTGGCAGTAATCACGTGGAACCCGTTTTCTTCAAAAGGAGCCCGCATCAAGTTGAGCTGGGTGGGGCTATCATCAACGACGAGAATTTTTCCTTTAGCCATGTTTGTTCTCCTGTTCACAGATTGTTCGCCTCGGCGGTATCGAGGGATTAAATAATATCTGCCCAGAAATGAGGATTTCCGTTCAAGTTCAAGGCAGGCGAAAATAGTTTACCGCAGGCATATAGTCGATATTCCGAGAATAAATTCTTGAGCATAACGCAGAAATTGGGCGAAAAGACCGTTTCCGGTTGGACTCTAAATATGCTTTTCTATCTCGGTAATCATTTTGTCGGGATCAAACGGTTTGGTCAGATACGCAGCCGAACCCGCCATTTTCCCTTTCATTTTATTGAGAAATCCATCTTTGCTGGTGAGCATGATCACCGGGATTTCCTTGAATTCTTTATTGCCCTTGATGATGGACAAAATTTTATAGCCGTCCATCTTCGGCAAAATAACGTCCAGCATGATCAGGTCGGGGCGTTCTTCGCTGATCTTGCTCAACGCTTCAAGTCCATCCCCGGCCTCGTTGACCCGATATCCGCTCCGGCTCAGGGTGATGGCGATCACCTTTCTCGTCGTCGAACTGTCCTCGACCACGAGAATCAGTTTTTTATTGTCTTGCGTTGCTTCTTTTTCCGGCTCTGCTTCAATGGGTTCATTTTCATGAGCAGCGGTTTCGCTGGAAGACTGCCTGGCGAGGTGGTTGAGGAGGATTTTGAGCTGGTTGGCAAAAAAGTCCTTTGCCGGGGCCATTTTCGCCGCCTTGTCCAGATACCCGAGTGCCTCCTGAAAATCGTTGCCGTTGAAATAGACGAGGGCCAAACAATAGATGGCAACAAGATGCCGGGGATGTTTTTTGAGAATGCCGAGGTATTTGTCTCTTGCCTGCTCGAGATAGCAGGAATCCATCTCCCTTGATCCGGACAAGGTATCTCCATTGATGGCCAAGGCAGCATGGCAATAATGACAGACCGTTTCCTGTTTATTGAGCGGTGCCCAACAGAAATAGCATTTGCGGGCAACACTTCCGGTCAGGTGGGGGGCAACCGCTGCAAATTTTTTTTGTTCTTCAAGGACGAAGGCATCTTCAGGAGCTATTGCTTGCGCCATCTTCAAGGCCTTTTTCATAATTCCGATATTGCCTTGAATACGGGAGTACCAAATCCAACCGGAAGCATCCTTGTTATTAATTTTAATATATTGAGCGAGATCGTTATAGGCTTCTTTAACTTGCTGCATTTCTGCTTTTTCAATAGCAGAATTGAGTAAATTTTCACCTGAATTATATTGAGTTTGTTTTATCTCATCTTTAAATTTTGACGCTTCAAGCAATATATTCATCAAGGAGTTAGTAATAGTTCTCTCAGAATTTCTGAAAGGCAACAATTCAACCATGACTCCTTCCCATGAGAGAATTTCTATAGAAGCATTAACTCCGTATTTATCATTTAATTCAGCGTTAATTAACTCACCATTCTCAATATCAAGAAATCCTTCCTTGTTATCTCTCCTCACCAACAGGGTTTGGGTCTTTTTTTCCAAAGAAAAAATCTGCAAAATATTTTCTATTGAAAATCCGTCAATTTTCCTCGCCACTGTTGTCATTTATTTATCCTAAAATGTACAACTCAACTATTCAATTAGTATAAGAAAAATTCATTTGTTTCTCTTTATAACCGAACAAACAACATTCAATTATATCTGAATCCGCTGTTTAATAATTTATACAATGATATCCATACGACAAAATAATCTTCATCATTTTAGCAAAATCTATTCCAAATAAAATATAAGAGCAAAATAAATCAAATATTGATATTTTTTCACAACGTATCTCCATCTATGTTTGATGCTAACTTCCTTTGATTAGATGATAAAATATTCAAAGCAGGAAATGTACCTAGATCATCTTCCTAAAGATTATATAAAGCCAAAAAAAAATATCAAATAAGTTGACCTATTTTTTTTATAAAACTTATTTTTCAATATATATCCCCGAAATAAAAGCATTTTTACAAAAAAAACCGATTACATGTAAAATTATCCGTCGATTCTGTAGAGCCTTTATGACAATTTATGTCTTTATTGCCTTGAACACCTTGAAACTGTTGCCTCGTTGTGCTGCCAAAAATTGTCACTCCTGCCTTTCTTGCCCTCTGCATCTAAGGAGGCCTGATGGCAGCAAAAAGAATCTAATTCCATGAAATGCTACAAAATTTACCAAAGATCCCAGCTGCCTCTATTTTTGGGCATCGAAATTTTCCATCGAGACGAACCAAAACGAAAAACCGCGCTGGTGCGCATCCGGGCCACCTGCGCCGTTTGTCTGTTGGAGGAGAGAAAACAATTGTCGTTTTCGCAAAAAACATCGAGAACGGAGTCCCGAGTTCGGCAACGCGCTGTTTTCACGATGTCTTACTGCTCGAATTTTGACTTTTTACGAGGTCATCATAAGGGGTTCCCCTCTCATCAATCACTCAGTTGAGTCCGGTGAAGGTTTGCGTTCGACCTGCTTGCATACATTGTTCCGAAGGAGATTCGGTGAGTGCAGATTGGTCCCGACAAGACTCATACCCCTCCCAAAAAACAGGTTTCTCAACCTCACCGCACGCTTTTGGGGCCACTGGCTCCACCGTTTTTGACGATCACCACCTGGCAAGGTGTTCCCTGTTTTCCCCAAGCCGTAAAAACGATAGGCACACTTCCAATATCGTTTTCGTAATACACGCTCTTTCGATTTTGTACTTGGCCGAACCCATCATTTTCCATGGTCAAAATGCAATTTTTGATGCACCATGAAAATCATCATAAATTCGAGCACAAATCCATCGCATGAAAAACAAGGAAAAAATATTTTCGCAGTTGAAGAAGTCTCTGGCATCTGAATACGGTGGGTTGCCGATTTTCAGCGCGGTTTCCGTACGCCTGCAACTGGAACTCATCAAGGATGAACCTGACCTGAAATTGATCGAGCAACTCATTATTGATGATCAATCCCTTTCAAGCAATATTCTCAAACTGGCCAATTCCTCACTGTATTCAGGCCTGGTTCAAATAAGGACTGTACGCAATGCAATCATCCGGTTAGGGATGGCGGAGATCATGCATGTCGTCTGTATTGATATAAACAACAACCTGTTCAGTTCGCCGGACCGGCAGATCGATGAATTGATGAAGAAACTCTGGTGCCATTCGGTGGCCTGCGCTTATGGCGCGGCCATGCTGGCAACTATGGTCGAATGCGGAGTGGAACGTGAGGAGGCATTTTCCGCCGGGCTGTTTCACGATATCGGCAAACTGCTCATTCTCAAAGTCATTGAAAAGAAAAAGAAATTTTACAAAATACTCGACATGCCCGAGGAGGACCTGTTGGAGTCGATCGAGAAATTGCACGCCAAACATGGGCAGTTGCTGATGGAGCGGATGAAACTGCCGAAAATGTATCCAATTATCGCCCGTGATCACCACGGCAAACGATTCGATCCCGACGATTTTCTCTTGATTATTATTCGTGTGGCCAACCTGATCTGCCACAAGCTCTGCATCGGCATCGTTGAGGAGCCAGAAATAGACATGATGGAGACAGAGGAAGTGGCTGCCTTAAAGTTGACCAAGCCCGCCGTCCTCCGACTGCAGCATTTTCTCCGCCACAATCAGACCATTGCCGAGCTGATCGAGGGAACTCAGCCCGAAAACAGGAATCAAATCGGGCAGGAAGAGGAATAAGAACAGCCATTGCATGCGGAATCGGGCCGACATCGATCATGAACATCCCGTCAAACGGGTTTGTCGGGATCGTCGGCTTTGCTCCAATGGAACCATCAACCAACAATGCTCACGCAAATGCCGGAGAGCAGTTCCGGCCTTGTCCCGACCGACTACAACCAACCAAGCCAGACCATGCCGCCATCGATTACCTGCCCCAAATGTGCCCATGAACAAACCAATCCCGTGGAATGTGAATCCTGCGGCCTGATCTTTGAAAAATATGCCCAGGCCCGGGAACGCAGCCAACAACAGGCGGCCGAGGGGGACCAAGCCCGCGAAGAAAAACGGGGTCCGCTGCCGATGCTGATCGGAGCAGGACTAGCCCTGGTGATTCTGACCGCAGGCGCCACCCTGTACCTGGTCAAGGGGCGTGAACCGCACACCACGCCAATACAGGTCTCCGGAGCCACCGCCGCAATAGAGCGACCGGCCACTCCACGAAGGGTGGAAGCGCCAGCCCAAAACAGGCCGCAAACCGAGCAGCCCTCGCAGCCAGCCACCATCCCGGTCGTGGGCAGTCCGATCGAGCGGGCCAAGAACGGCACCGTGGCCATTGAAACCCCTTGGGGCAAGGGCTCGGGTTTTTTCATCACCGACACCACCATCGTAACCAACAAACATGTCATCCAGCCTTCCCCCGAACAGATAGCGGAGATCCGTCACAACGTTGAAACCGGGCGGCGCCTGATCGATCTGGAGCAGGAAAAACTGACCCGGTTCCGCCAGCAGATGTCACGGATGAACAATGGGCCGAACCGACAGCAACTATTTATCATCATTCAGGAAATGGAACGGCGGTTGGCCGAGGTACTCCCCAAGCAGGAAGAGGCCGAAGCCCGGCTGCGCATGATGGAAAAGCCGACCTCTTCCTCTGATATCAGGGTCTTTCTCGCCGACGGCACCGAATTCAGCGCCAACTCCACCCAGTTGAGTTCCTCACGCGACCTGGCCCTGCTCTCGGTGTACACCTCCAAGGCAGTGGTGCTGCGCACGCCTTCAAGAAACACGGTGCTCAACCAGGGGGACAAGGTCTTTACCATCGGCAATCCGGTGGGCCTGCGCAACACCGTGACCGCCGGCATCTTTTCCGGGTATCGCCAGATCAATGAAACCGGGGAGGTCATGCTTCAGACCGATGCCCCGATCAACCCCGGCAACAGCGGCGGACCCTTGATCGACGAACTCGGCCAGGTACACGGCATCAACACCATGATCATCCGTAATACCCAGGGGATCGGCTTTGCCATCCCTATTCAGGAGGTGTTCGACGAATTCTCCATTACCCCGCCCCATGGGTGGTAATCCAATTTTTGGTGCAGGCAGGTGAACGATCCTCTTGCCGCGGACTCTCACAGCCCCCTGCCCTGCCCGCTCTGTGGTGATTCCGGAAATAAAAAACGAATTGGCGGTGCCGATAGCCGCCGGTACTTCCATTGCCCCTGCTGCCGCTTGATTTTTATTGATCCCGAACAGTTTTTGCTCCGTGAACAGGAACGGGCCCGGTATCAACAGCATCACAATTCCATTGAAGAGACCGGATACGTCCGCTTCCTCGATCAGGTGCTTTCGCCCTTGCTTCCCCATCTCACGCCATCCTCGCGCGGCCTTGATTACGGCTGTGGCCCCAATCCGGTTTTGGCGGAGCTGGTACAAAGGCACGGCCTGCACTGCGATGTTTACGATCCTTTCTTTGCCGATGTGCCCCTGCACCCACCGTACGATTTTCTCCTTGCCAGTGAATGTTTCGAGCACTTCTGCCGTCCCTTCCGTGACATCGCCCGAATCTGCAAGCTGCTCAGGCCCGGCGGCTGGCTCGCCGTCATGACCGAATTCTGGCGTGATCCCGGACAATTTTCCACATGGACCTATAGCCGCGACACGACCCATGTCTCCTTTTTCCACGCGCAGACCTTGCGGTTCCTTGGTTGTCGTTTCCCCTTGGAACTGATCTGGGAAGATCAATACCGGGTCGCCCTTTTCCGCCGGATAAAAGGATTTTGCCCTTCGATAATCTCGTCACCAGCCGGCGATTAAAAAACAGTTCGGCGAACAATCGGCATGTTCTCAAAAGCAAAGCATCGTCTCACGTTTTTCTTTTTTGAAACCGATGGGCTTCCTCCTTTTCCCAAGGGATACTTTCCTCCAATGGAAAATTTCGTTGACCGAATTCAAACGAACGTTTAATTTAATCACCGTTTTTTCACACCCAGCGTAACACCTTCCCCGGAAACAAACCCATGCCTCCCCGAACCCGTTGCGCGTACAACAAGCAGACAACCAAAGACCGCATCCTGGATGCGGCGGAGCGCCTGTTCGCCGACAAAGGGTTGGACGGTTCGTCCCTGCGGGACATCACCACGGCAGCCAGTGCGAACCTGGCGGCGGTGAACTACCATTTCGGGTCCAAAAACGGCCTGATCGATGCGGTGTTCGCCCGCCACCTCGGCCCGATGAACGCAGCCAGGATAGCCTTGCTCGACCGGGTCGAGTCCCGGGCCGGCGCAAGCTCCCCAGCCATTGAAGCGGTGCTGGATGCCTTTATCCGGCCGGTGGTCATGCATGATTTGGCGGACCCCGGCGGCAACGATGCGTTCATGCGGTTGATGAGCCGCTGCCTGAACGAACCGCCCACCCACATCGACCATGTCAAACACCATTTTGATGCCCTCATGGATCGGTTCCACACCGCCTTCTCCCGTGCCCTGCCGGACCACAGCCCCAGCGAAATCTTCTGGGGACTGCATTTCACCATCGGTATCATGCACCACACCCTGCATGTGCTCAGCCGTGTAAACCATCTTCCCCATTGCCCGTCCGAACCCGCCGACGCACAGACCGTGGCGGAACACCTGATCGTGTACACCGCCGCCGGCATGAAGGCCCAGCATAGTCGCAGCAATTACGCCAAAAAACCGTGTGATGCTGTACCCGAGGTTTCCCTCTCCGGCCAGCACAAGCAAACAGCAGGACCTTCCCCGTCATGAATCGCATCGCTCTGAAAATGCTGTTGGGCGACCGGGGCAAATACCTCGGCATCATCACCGGCATTGCCCTGGCCTCGATCCTCATGATCCAGCAGCCGGGCATGCTCGTTTCCATTCTCAAAATGACCTACAGCTTCATCACCGATGTCTCGCTGCCGGATATCTGGGTCATGGACGCCAAGGTCCGGCAGATCGGTGAATCCAAACCCATGCTCGACACCCAACTGTATCGGGTGCGGGGGGTGCGCGGCGTGGAATGGGCGGTTCCTCTTTATAAAGGCAACCAGAACGTACGGCTTTCCAACGGGGAAACCGTGATGAGCAACCTGCTCGGCCTGGACGACGCCACCCTGATCGGCGGCCCGGCAGTGATGATCGAGGGCACCCTGGCCGACCTGCGCCTGCCCGATTCGGTTATTGTCGACGAGGCCGGGGCCAACGGCAGGCTGGCCAAACCGGCGGCAACGCAGGGCGGCCGCCCCACCCCGCTCAAGGTCGGCGATATCCTCGAACTCAATGAAAAACGGGCGCGGGTGGTGGGCATCGCCCGGGCGCAAAAGACCTTCGGGTCGCAGCCGATCATCTACACCACCTACACCCGTGCCAAGGTCTACGCCAACAGGGAACGGAAAATGCTCACTTATATCCTGGTCAAGGCCAAGGACAACGAAGCGCGGGAGACGGTCGCCCGGCGGATCACCAAAAGCACCGGCCTTGCTGCCTGGACCGCCGAGGAGTTCAAGAAAAAGTCGCTTGATTACATGATCTATAACACCAGCATCATTATCAATTTCGGATTCGTGGTCCTGGTCGGCTTTATTATCGGCGCGGCGGTGACCGGTCAGATCTTCTACAACTTCACCCTCGACAATCTCCGCTATTTTGCGGTGTTCAAGGCCATGGGCGCAACCGACCGGACCTTGCGGAGGATGATCCTGCTCCAGGCATTGCTGGTCGGCTTTATCGGTTACGGGATCGGTGCCGGCACCACGGCGTCCTTTGCGGCGATGATGGGCGACAGCAGAGGCCCGACGATCAACATGACCTGGCAGCTTCTGCTCGCAAGCGGCTGCATTATCCTCCTGATCGTTTTGATGTCGGCCCTGTTCTGCATCCGCAAGGTGCTGAGGCTGGAGGCTGCCGAGGTCTTCAAGGGATAGACGGTACAAAGAGAAACGGAAAAAGGGCATGGAACACAAACAGAAAACTGTGGTTTCTCCAGGGATGACGGCCGGTACGCCCAAAGACGCGGCGGTGTTCTGCCGCGGGATCACCAAGACCTACGGCAGCGGCGAGACTCGGGTAAAGGCGCTGCGCGGTGTGGACCTGGAAGTGCGTCCGGGTGAACTCCTCATGCTGGTCGGTCCTTCGGGTTGCGGCAAGACCACCCTTATTTCCGTGGTCGCCGGCATCCTGAATCAGGACGACGGCGAATGCCTGCTCTTTGGCCGGAACCTGTTCCGCCTGCCCAAACGCGAACGGGTCCAATATCGGGGCCGGCACATCGGTTTTGTCTTCCAGGCCTTCAACCTGATCCCCTCGCTCACCGCCGCGGAAAACGCGGCCATCCCCCTGCTGATCAACGGCGTTCCCATGGAACAGGCGGTGGGAAAAGCAGCCCAGCTGCTGGCGAGCGTCGGCCTGGAGGGGCGGGAACACGCCCTGCCCTCTCAGCTCTCGGGCGGCCAGCAGCAGCGGGTGGCCGTTGCCCGCGCCCTGGTCCATTCCCCCCGACTGGTGGTCTGCGACGAGCCGACCAGTTCCCTTGACCAAGCCACCGGCATGCGGGTCATGGAAGAGTTGAAAAAACTCGCCGTCAACAGTGACCGGGCCCTGGTGATCGTCACCCACGATGCCCGGATTTTTTCCTTCGCCGACCGGATCGCCCATATGAACGACGGCGCCATTGAACGAATCGAAAACAACCACTGAATCAAGGGCGTTTTGAATAATTAGATTTTTCAATCAAGATCAAGGCATGCGAAAAAATTTTACTGCTGGCATATGGCTGATATTCCGATGATAAAATTTTGAGCATAACTCAGAGATTGGCAGAAAAAGCAATTATTCAAGATGCCCTCGAAAAAGGAAAGCCGCTATGACCCTGAAAAACAAGGTGCTTCCCGCCCTGGCCGTTATCGGCCTGATCGTCGCCATCGGGGTGGCCGCCCGGTCGCAGAAAGAACCGCCCCCGGCCGAGCCCGTGGCCCAACCCGCCCAGGCGCCGTACACATCCTACATCGGCGGGGCGGGCATTGTTGAAGCCAGCACGGAAAACATTCAACTCGGCACCTCGCTTGCGGGGATCGTCAAGACCGTGTTCGTCAAGGTCGGCGACCGGGTGCGGCAGGGCGACAGGCTGCTGTTGATCGACGACCGCCAACTCAAGGCCGAACTGCTGGTCAAGGAGGCCAACCTTGCCCAGGCCAAGGGGGCTTTGGAAGAGGCAAACGCCTCGCTCCAGGATTACGAGACCCGCTACCGGCTGGTGAAAAACGTCACCGACCGCAGGGCCGTGAGCGTGGATACCTTTGAGCAGCGAAAAAACGCGGTCCTGCTGGCCAGGGCCCAGGTGGCGAGCGCCAAGGCGGAGGTGCAGGCCGCCCGGGCCGAACTGCAATCGGTGCGCACCGATCTCGATCGACTCCTGGTGCGGGCCCCCGTGGATTGCACGGTGCTGCAGGTGAACATCCGGCCCGGCGAATACGCCCAGACCGGGGTACTCGACGACCCGTTGATGCTGCTCGGCGACAACAATTTGCTCCACCTGCGGGTGGATATCGACGAGAACGACGCCTGGCGCTTCAAACCGGGCTCCCGGGCCATGGCCTTCATGCGCGGCAATAGCGATCTCAACTGCACGCTCGCCTTCGTCCGCACCGAACCCTATATCACCCCCAAGCAGTCACTGACCGGCGACAGCAGCGAACGGGTCGACACCCGGGTCCTGCAGGTGATTTACAGTTTTGACCGCAGCGCGCTTCCGGCCTATGTAGGCCAGCAGATGGATGTGTTCATTGAAGCGGGCGACCAGGCTGTCAGCCGCGAAAAGGTGGACATCCGGGCCCTAGCCGTTAGCGGAGAGGAACCATGAAGAGCGCGGCCCTGACCACGGCCTGCCTGGTCCTGTGCCTCGGCGGCTGCGCCCCGGTAGGTCCGAATTACAAGGCACCGGCGCTGCAACCACCTGCTGCATGGAGTGAGGATTCGGAAACGAGCAAACCGGCCCCCGAACTTGCGCGGATGGCCTGGTGGAGCCTCTTGAAGGATCCCGTGCTCGACCGGCTCATGAAGAAGGCCCTTGCGGGCAATCTCGATATCGAACAGGCACGGGCGCGTATCAGGCAGGCGCGGGCCGATTTGAAATCCGCAGCGGCAGGCAAGAGGCC
This sequence comes from Desulfobulbus sp., assembly GCA_050255935.1. Lineage (GTDB taxonomy): Bacteria > Desulfobacterota > Desulfobulbia > Desulfobulbales > Desulfobulbaceae > Desulfobulbus. The sequence goes on along the minus strand of JBFWIP010000025.1, from coordinate 5,387 downwards.
GACCGTCAACGCCGCAGGATCCGTCAGACGCAGCAAGGAGAGCGGGAACGCCGGCAACGCGGACGGGGAGACGACCACCCTGTATACCGCCGGCTTCGACGCCTCCTGGGAAATGGATGTGTTCGGTTCGGTCCGCCGCAGTGTCGAGGCCGCGGAGGCCCGCCTCGGGGCCGGTATCGAGGACCTGCACGCCACCCGGTTGACCCTGTTGGGCGAGGTGGCCGACGCTTATGTTCAGCTCCGTGCCGCCCAGGAACAATTGGCTATCGCCCGGCGGACCTTGACCTCGCAATCCGAAACCGCCGGCGTCACCCGGGTGCGGTATAAGAACGGCCTGACCAGCTATCTCGACGTGGCTCGGGCCGAGGCCGAGCAGACCACCACTGCCGCGGACATTCCCGGCTACACCTCGACCGTCAAGCAGTCCATCCACCGCCTGGGCATCCTTATCGGCCAACCGCCCGCCACGCTCAAGCAAGAGCTCGCCATTGTCCGGCCCCTGCCTGATTGCGGCGGAATCGTTGCCACCGGGTTGCCCTCGGAACTCCTCCTCCGCAGGCCGGATCTGCGCGAGGCCGAACGCACCCTTGCCGCAGCCTCGGCCGACATCGGGGTGGCCACGGCGGAATTATACCCCAAATTCGATCTGACGCTCGGCTTGGGACTCAACACCGATACCCTTTCTCAGCTGAGTTCGCTCTCCAGCGGCTACTGGTCCCTGGTCCCCCAGGTTTCGACGCTCCTGTTTGACGGCGGCAAAACCAGGGCAGGAGTGGAGAAAACCGTCGCCGTCTACGAGGAGGCCCTGGCCGCGTACCGCGCCGCCTTTCTCAACGCGCTCGAGGACGTGGAAAACGCCCTGGTCGGCTATGCCTCGGCGCAGACCAAGCGGCAGACGCTTACCCGGTCGGTCCGCGCGTACAGGGAGGCCCTGACCATTGCCGAGGAACAGTATCGCCGGGGGTTGACCAATTTTCTCGATGTCCTGGATGCGCAACGCTCCCTCTACACCGCACAAACCAACCTGAGCGCGACCAACGCCGAGGTGCTGACCTCGTTTATCAGCCTCAACAAGGCACTCGGCGGCGGCTGGCAGGCGGTTGCCGATACCGATGTTGATACCGCTACCGAACGGCAAACCAAGCCGAGGCAGGGCAGCCTCCACCACCCCGAGAACAAAAAATCCTGAAAATCGCTCCACGCTCCCCATAGAACCATTTACACATACCCATGAACGACCTCCCACACATGCCGATAACGCCCCTCCCCCAGCAGCAACCACGCCATGCATCATCCGTGAACCTGCTGAAGTTCACCATTGTTTTTGCCGCCCTGTCGGCCTTTGCCCCGCTGGCCACGGATATGTACCTGGCAAGTTTTCCCCTGCTGGCAAAAAGTCTGCACACCGATATCGGCAAGGTCTCGCTCGGCCTTTCGATCTACTTTTTCGGCCTTTCCATGGGGCAGTTGATCTACGGCCCGTTGATCGACCGTTTCGGCCGAAAACCGCCGCTTCTGATCGGCATTGCCCTCTTCGCCCTCAGCTCAGGCCTGATCGTCGTTGCCTCGTCGATCCAGGCCTTTCTCGTGTTGCGCCTGTTGCAGGCAATCGGTGGCTGCGCGGGTATGGTGGTCAGCCGGGCGATGATCAGCGACCTGCTCGACGAACGGGAAGCGGCCCGCTTTTTCTCCTTGATGATGGTGATCGCGGGGATCGGCCCGATCGTGGCCCCGATCCTGGGCGGTTATTTGATCAGTTTTGCCGGATGGCAGTCCATCTTCGTTTTTCTGACCCTGCTTGGCGGGACCTGCCTGATCGCCACCCAGGTGATGATCCCGGAAACACTGCCGCCGGGAAATCGGCAACACCTTGGCCCCGCCGCCCTCTTCCGTACCTTCGGGCGACTGCTCCACCGGCGTGCATTCATGATCCCGACCCTGATCGGCGCCATCATCAGCGCGTCCATTTTTACCTTTATCAGCGGGGCCCCCTTTGTCTACATGCAGATGTACGGCGTCAGCAAGGAGCATTTCGGCTGGGTGTTCGGGATGAATGCCATCGGCATCATGGCGGCGGCCCTGACCAATCGCGTTCTTTTACGCCGCTTCAGCACCTCCACCCTGCTGACCACCTGCCTGACCATCCACATCCTGTTTGCCCTGCTCCTGTTCCTCTTTGCCCGGACCCTGTCCCTGCCGCTGTTGGTCGCGTTCATCTGGCTCTGCCTGGCCGGCATCCCGGTCATCACCGCCAATTCGACCGCCATGGCCATGGCCGCTTGTGGACAGGAGCGGGGCAGCGGATCCGCCATTATCGGCGTTCTCCAATTTGCCCTGGCCAGCCTGGCCAGTGCCGGTGTCGGATTTCTCCACAACGGCACCATCTTCCCCATGGTCGGCATCATCCTCGCGTGCAGCCTCCTGGGTGGCCTGGTCTATATCGTCAACCGGTTTCTCCTCCCAAAAAGGCGATCCCCAATCAAGACGGAAAGCCCGTAAATGGTGCCATTCGTCGGGCCGGGTTCGACATTCAGGAAAAAAAATCAGCAAAATTGAACCGTTTTTTCCGGAATTTTCCTTGTTCAATTTTTTCAGAACCGTGTATGTTCCCCACCGACCCAATACCGAAGACAACTTCTTGACCTCAATTTCATGTACCCATCGCGGTTACTGCCATGGAGTCCCGCATGCTGTCTGAACAACCGTCCCTGGAAGCCATCCTCGCCCATTACGATCAAAACCGGGAGAACCTGATCCCCCTGTTGCAGGAGGTGCAGGAGCATTTCCACTATCTTTCCCCCGAGGCGGTGCAGGCCGTGGCCGACCACCTCGATCTCTCGGAAAACGATGTTTTCGGCGTGGCCACCTTTTACGCCCAATTCCGTTTTGTGCCCCCCGGCCTACACCACATCAAGGTCTGCGAGGGCACGGCCTGCCATGTGCGCGGCTCCGACCGCATTCTCGAATCCATCAGCCGATCCACCGGCATTGTCCCCGGCCAGACCAGTGAGGACGGGAAATTCAGCCTCGAGCGGGTGGCCTGTTTCGGCTCCTGTGCCCTGGCGCCGGTGGTGGTGGTGGATGACAAGGTCTATGGCCGGATGACCGTGCCGAAAACGCAAAAGCTCATTGAGGAGAAAAAATGAGTTTCGCAGCGCGACAACAACAGGCCCAAACCGTCTGGCAGGATTTCATCCGGCCCGACCGCATGCGGGTGCTGATCGGTTCCGCCACCTGTGGACGGGCCGCGGGTTCCCTGGAAGTCATGCAGGCCTTTGGCGAGGAACTGGCCAAGGCCGGCCTGGCCGAGACGGTTGACATGGTCGAGGTAGGCTGCCTGGGCATGTGCTATGCCGAGGTGCTGGTGGAGATGCGTGGCCGTGACGGCAAGCGGGTGCTCTACCAGGGGGTTGAACCCCGGCATGCGGCGGATCTGGTGCAGTCCCATCTGGTGCGGGGCGAACTGTACCCCCCCCTGGCCCTGGCCATGATGGAAGGGCCGGACGATCAGGTGCCCGCCTTCGCCGAACTGCCGATGATCAAGCCCCAGATGCGGATCGTGCTCCGCAACTGCGGCATCATCGACCCGACCGACATCGACCATTACCTGGCCCGTGGCGGCTACAGCGGCATGGCCCGCGCCTTTACCCTCGGGCCGGACCAGGTGATCGAGGAGATGAAGGCCTCGGGCCTGCGCGGCCGCGGCGGCGCCGGCTTCCCCACCGGGGTCAAATGGGGTTTTGCCCGCAATTCGGTGGCGGACCAGAAATATGTGATCTGCAATGCCGACGAGGGCGATCCCGGCGCCTTCATGGACCGCTCGGTCCTGGAGGGCGACCCCCATGCCGTGCTGGAGGGACTGTTGATCGCCGGTTATGCCGTCGGCGCCACCGTGGGCTACGTCTACTGCCGCGCCGAGTATCCCCTGGCGATCGAACGGCTGCAGGGCGCCATTGCCCAGATGCGGGAGCAGGGATTTCTAGGTAAGGATATCCTCGGTTCCGGCTTCGATTTCGAGATCAAGATCAAGAAGGGGGCCGGTGCCTTTGTCTGCGGCGAGGAGACCTCGCTGATGCAGTCGATCGAGGGCAAACGCGGGATGCCGCTCTCCAAGCCGCCCTTCCCGGCGGTTTCCGGCCTGTTCGGCAAGCCGACCAACATCAACAACGTCGAGACCCTGGCCGCAGTGTCGGCGATCATGGAAAAGGGTGCGGCCTGGTACGCGGGCTTCGGCACCGAAAAAAGCCGGGGCACCAAGACCTTTGCCCTGGCCGGCAAGATCACCCGTACCGGCCTGATCGAGGTGCCCATGGGCATCCCCCTGGCCACGATCATCGGGGAGATCGGCGGCGGCGTGCTCGGCGGCAAGCCCTTCAAGGCCGTGCAGACCGGCGGCCCCTCCGGCGGCTGCATCCCGGCCCAGTTCATCGACCTGCCGGTTGATTACGAGCACTTGGCCGAGGTGGGCTCGATCATGGGCTCCGGCGGCATGATCGTGATCGACAGCGAATCCTGCATGGTCGACATGGCCCGCTACTTCCTCACATTCACCGAAAACGAGAGCTGCGGCAAATGCGTGCCCTGCCGCATGGGCACCCAGCACCTGCTGCGCATCCTCACCGATATCACCCAGGGCAGGGGCACCCTCGAACAGATCGGGATCCTGCGCAAGATCGGCGACACGATGAAGAGCGCATCGCTCTGCGGCCTGGGCCAGACAGCGGCCAATCCGGTATTGACCACTCTGCGTTATTTCGAGGACGAGTACCGGGCCCACATCGAGGACAAAAAATGTCCGGCCGGTGCCTGCCGCGCCCTGATCCGCTTCAGTATCGATCCGGCCCGTTGCACCGGCTGCGGTGCCTGCCTGCGTGCCTGTCCGGTGGCGGCGATCAGCGGCGAGAAGAAACAGCCGCACGCCATCGACCAGGATCTCTGCATCCAGTGCGGGTCCTGCCGCCAGGCATGCAAATTCGAGGCGGTGCTGGTCGACTGACCGACCGGTGGAGCCGAACACATTGAACCCGCCGCGACCAATCAAGAAAATCGAGGCTTCGGCAAACCAGGTTCGCAGGTTTGTCCGGACAACGAATTAAGCAAACCGGGATCGCGGGGGATTGAAAAAATTGTTGAACAAACCAAGGAGATTGCATGGGCAGCATCAATTTGACCATTGACGGATGCACCGTCGAGGTCGAAGACGGCACAACGGTCCTCGAGGCCGCCCGCAAGGCGGGCATCACCATCCCCACCATCTGCGCTCACAAGGATCTCAACCCCTACGGCGCCTGCCGCATGTGCATCGTGGAAATCGAAGGCGTGCGCGGCTACCCCACCTCCTGTACCACCCCGGCCACCCCGGGCATGCAGGTCACCACCCAATCCAA
>JBFWIP010000024.1:24592-26374 GCA_050255935.1 Desulfobulbus sp. | reverse complement strand
TATCAGAAAAAAGAAGAGATCGACGTTCAATTAAACGCCCAAGGCATCGCAGGGCAGGATATCTGCCAAGTGGGGCCGTTCACCTCCCGCTCGCTGGCACTGGAATGGATGGATTTCATGGAAAAACGGCTGCATCCTCGACCGGTGGAACGATTGATCGTGGGGCACCTCTATCCCAACACCTGGTACGGTACGGCGCTGGCCCTGGAGTGAGGGGCAAGCGGCAGTTCCGGTCGCACGGGGCCATCGGTACAGTCCGCAGGGAGGACAGCACATGCCTAAAATTTTTGCCGTCGGCGACATCCACGGATGCCACCACAAGCTGGTCACCCTGCTCGGCCGTCTGCCGCTGGAGCCCGAGGAAGACACCCTGGTCTTTCTCGGGGATTACATCAACCGCGGGCCCGATTCGCGCAAGGTCCTCGATACCCTGATCAGGGTGCAGCGCGATTACCGGGCGGTCTTTCTCAAGGGCAACCACGAACAGGCCCTGCTCGACTACGAACTCTACGGCGAGCCCAATGACCTGCAGTTGCTACGGGCGATGGGGATCGAGGCAACGGCCGAAAGTTACGGGGTGCCGTTGCGGCGCCTGACCGACCTCTCCTGCATGCCGCCCGAGCACCAGCAGTTCCTCTTTGACCTCAAGCTCACCTTCTCCGAAGGCAACTACCTGTTCACCCATGCTGATTTCGATGCCACCCGGCCGCCGGCGGATGTCCCTGAAACGCCCCGGGAACGGATGCAGCGGCGCAACAGCGAGGCCCGGCTCCTGGCAAGCCGCCGGCTCGGGAAGGAAGGCGATCTTGAACCACCGCCGGAGCAGGTGGTGATCTTCGGCCACCTGCCCTATGCCACGCCCCTGGTCAGGGCGGACCGTATCGGCATCGACACCGGCGCGGTCTACGGCAACCTGCTCACCGCCGTCCAGCTACCGGATCGAATTTTCCATCACGCCTGATCCGCCTCCATTCCCTTCAAGACGGCCAGGCTGTCGAAATGACCGCCGAGAAAGGCCTTTGCCAGGGCGATCGGAATGGTATCGTTGCCCATCACCCCATCGAGAAAACGGCTGAAACCGAACAGGCGGCCGATCATCACCAGCTGTTCCCTGATCCGTTCCCGGTCCGCCCCGGTGAGGGAGGCGGTGATCAGGTCGCCGGCCACGGTGGTGTAGAAGCCGTTATGCTCCAGCACATGCTGGAAAAAAATCGCCCGTCTCCGACTCCGTTCCAGGCCCGCGCCTCCGCCCTTGAAACGGAAACGGATGTAGTTGGCGTGGGCGTCCCGGCCGCAGACCGCATCCACCATCACGAAATGAAACTCCACCCGGGCATTGAGATTGAGATAATCCCGGGCGGTGAGGGCATAGTTGAAGGCCCCGGCCGGCCGTGCGCCGCGATTGTCGAGCATGGTGCGCGAGAAGACCTCCGGCAGGGCATCGATGTCCGAGGGGGCGTACCAGCGCAGGCCCGGGGTGGTCATGCCGTCGCAGAGAGCGGCCAGCGGCACGGAGAGCACATCCTCCCGGCCAAGCGTCCGGCGCAGGGCCAGACGGCGGCGACGCTGCTGCGGGTTGCGCCGACGGATGCCGCCGCCGAGGTCGATGACGAGAAAGGAAAAGGGCACGCCGATTTCCATGGGCCGCAGCAACCCGCCCGCATCCTCGATCACCTGATCGCCGGCGGAGAACATGGTCAGCACCGCCATCTCATGGGTATAGCGGATGATGTCGTGAATGGACCGGCACTCGGCCAGGGAAAAGGTGGGGCCGTAGGCATC
>JBFWIP010000024.1:18712-24063 GCA_050255935.1 Desulfobulbus sp. | reverse complement strand
CCCGAGGCGGCGGACAACCGCAGGGGCCGCGCCTGGAGAATCCGCAGGCTGCCGTGGGCGCAGGCCCATTCCACATCCTGGGCCATGCCCTCCATGCCCTCGATGGTGCGGCCGATGGCCGTCAATTGGCTCAGCAATGCCTCGTTCAGCAAGGGTTGCCCCGCCTCGTTCTCGGGCACCGTTTCCTTGCGGAGCCCCCCTTCCGGATCGGAAACCTCCCTCTCGGTCTTGCGGGCAATATGGCGCTCCACCAATGGCCCGTCCCCGCCCGCCGGGGCGGCACTGCCCTCTTCGCCGAGACCGCGCAGGGGCCGGTAGATATCCGCGGGCACCTCGCCGCCGACCGCGGTGGTCCCCAGACCCGGAACCGCGCTGATCAGCATGCGGCCGCTCTCCGGCCGGGAGGGATCGACCGTGAACAGCACCCCGGCGGTCTCGGCCGGAACCATCACCTGGACGAGCACCGCGAGGTCGAAATCAAAGGGAGCGAGCCCGGCGTTGATGCGATAGGCAATGGCCCGGGCGCTGAACCCGCTGGCGGTCACCCGCCGCCAGGCATCGAGCAGGGCCGCGTGGCCACGGATATTGAGCAGTGAGGTGAACTGGCCGGCAAAGGAATGCTCGACCCCGTCCTCGGCCGCGCCGCTGCTGCGCACCGAAACAGCGAGCGGTTGCCCCTCCCCTTCCCCTTCCGGCCGTTCCTGCGCCGCCAAGGTGTCGTAGGCCTGGATCAGGGCGGTGCTCACCTCGGGTGGCACCGTCGTCTGCAGGATCAGGTCGCGGATTTTGGCCGCCGCCGGTTCGGTCTGCAGGCGGCCGATTTCAACATCCCGCAGCAGCGGCCGGATCTGCTCGGCCAGTTGGCCGCTGTGGAGGAAATTCCTGCCGGCGCGCACCGTGCAGACAAAGCCATTGGGCACCGGCAGCCCCATCTGCCGCAACCGCGCCAGGTTCACCGCCTTGGCCCCGGCCTGCAGCAGGGCGGTGGGTTCCAGGCGGTCCAGGCCGATGCAGGCCTTGCGGGCCAGGGCCTGCTGCCCCAGGCTGCGCAACTCGGCGTGAATTTCTTCTCCCAGGCGGCCATGCAGGGCATAAAGGGCCTCGTAGCGGTCGTCGGCGAGCAGGTTCAGGCCGTCGACCAGTTCACTGCTCACGCCGAGCAACTCATCGACCGTGGCCCGGATATCCGCCGGTTCGGCCCGGTGCAGTTGCCCGTCCAGGCTGACGATCAACTCCAGGGCCTTGCCGTTGTTCTCCAGGAAAATACGAAAGGCATGGTAGCGGGCCTTGAGTTCGGTCAGGGCCGCCTGTTCCCGGTCCCGCCGTTTTTCCCGGAACCGCCGGACTATTGCCTCAACAAGCTTCATCCTCACCCTCCTGGCTGCCGCTCCCCTGGCAAAAGGCCGGTAAAAATTGGGCGGCGAACCGGTTGAACCGCTCCTCCAGATCCGCCTCGCTGCGCATGTTGGTATCCTGCTGCCGGGTGAAAGCCGTCAGGGCCCCCAGGGCGACAAGGGCCGCCCGCAGGATGTCCGGTTCCATCAACTTGAGGCGGGCAATGACCAGATCGCCCTTGATCTCGGTCTTGAACTCCATGGCCGCCAGTACCCGGCCGATGAACCGGGCCCGCCGTCCGCGCCGCTCCGGGTCGGCCAACCCGCCGACAAAACGGAAATAGACGTAATTGCGGCTGCTCTCTTCGCCGAGATAGGCATCGATCACACTGAAATGATAGCCCATGCGTAGGCTGAGGTTACAATATTCCCGGTCGACGATGGCCAGGTTGGCGCCGAGGGTATCCGCCGGCACGGCCAAAAGCCCCATGCTGCGCGGCATGCCCGCAAGGATGTCGCGCATGCCCAGACTCGGGGTTTCGGTTTCCCAGGCCACAGGGTCGGTCAAGCCGTCAAGAAAGGCCCCGAAGGGGATGGAGCCGACCTGCCCGGGCCGGGGATGGCCATCGGCCTCGGGGTCGAGACCGCCGCCGAGATCGAGCACCCGGATATCCATGGGCAGCCCCAGCGCCAGGGGCCGGGTACGCAGGGCGCCCAGGCCGGGGCGCCGCTCCTGGAAATGGGCCAGTTCATCCACCGCCATCTCGTGGCAGAAATGGATGATGTCGTGAAAGGTGCGGCAGTTTTCGGCGGTGAACACCTGGGTTTCCGGGTTGACCAGGTTGAGCGGCTGGATGAAGCGGAGCAGGCGCCGCAGCATCCGGTATTCCCGGTCCTGGGGGGTCAGGTCCATGGTCAGGGCGTCAAAGCGGAGCAGTTCCTCGACAATCCCTTCATAGACCGTGGTCCCGCTGCCGTCGACCGTGACCTCAATCCCGGCGGGCAACCGTTCAAGGGCGGACGACAGGCCGAAGATCGAAGGCAGGCGCAGTTCGCGGGCCACGGTCGCCAGGTGCCCGGCTGCCGAGCCGAACTCGGTGACCAGGGCCGCGGCCCGCTGCAGCAGCGGTGTCAGATTGGGCGAGGCGATCCTGGCCACGGCCACGGCGCCGGGCGGAAAGTCCTTCGGGTTCATGGCCTCATCGACATGAACCACCGGCCCGGCCCCGACCCCGGACTGTCCGGTCTGCCCGCCCTGGCAGAGGACGGGGGCCTCGACAGACTCGGCAAGAGTCCCCTCAACGCCGGGTTCGAGATCGAACTTGAGCGGCCGCAACCGGGTGATCCGGCAGACGCCGTCTTCCCACAACTGCCAGCGGACCTCCAGCGGCGCCCCGTAAAGACGTTCCAGGAGCATGGCGGACTCGGCCAGGGTCTTGAGCAGTCCCGGTTCGATCAGGCCCGAACCCCGGCCCAGGTGCGGGTTTTCCTCCGAGGTGTCCGTAGCCAGGCGCGATCCCGCAAAACTGTGGCCCGCCGGTCGCTCGGGAATGCGCGATTGCAGCAGTTCAAAGGGATGGGTCCGCCGCAGCAGATAGAAGTCCTCGGCATTGGTGGGCGAGAGGACCCGGGCCACCAGCCCGTCCACCGCAGCAAAGGGATTGCCGGCCAGGGGGCGGGTCTGGATCGAGCCCTTGAGTACAAAACGCGGCTGGGGATGCACAAAGAGGGCGCAGTTGACCTGGGGGGCATGGAGATCCGGCAGTTCCAGCGCGATCTGTTGCACGATCCGCTCCAGGCCGTGCAAGAGCAGCTCGACCAAGCCGTCGTCTCCGTTTTCCGTGGCCATGGGCCTGGGGTCGGCGAGCACAAGACGGTCGATGATCGGGAATTTGGCCGTCTGCCCCTGCACCCGGGCAAACACCGCCTCGCGCCGCTGCCTGTCCACCCGGAGCCGGAAGCAGCCCACTTCCTCCAGCGGCTCCTCGTCCGCGTCGATCCGGCTGGCCACCACGGTGACGGCTTCGTCCGGGTGTTCCTCTACCAGATGGTGGAGATGGTCGAGCAGGGCCGCCCGTGCCTCTTCCAGCCGCCGGCTGCTGCCGCCCTCCGTTCCGACCTTCCACGACTGCCTCGGATCGAGCGCCCGGATGCCCTCTTCGGTGACGGCAAAACCGTCCACCGGTGCCACCCAGGGGTGGTAGAACAACTCGGCCAGGCAGACCAGGTCCATGCCCACCAGGGGCTCGTGCTCCCAGCCGACCGCACTCAGGGGAAGCACGGCCTCGTCGGCCAGCACGCGCACGTTGTTGGCCAGAATATCGTCGAGCAGGGTCCGGATCTCCTGATACCGGTCATAAAGGGGAATATGGCGGTTGCCGGTGAGCGCGTTGAGGCTGTAGGCGACATGATGAACCCGGTTGGCGATGCTGCTCACCGAAGATTCGAGAAAGGCGCGGTCAAAGATGTATTCGCCGCCGAGCGCCCTCTCCATCCTGGCCATTTCCTCGAGGATGGTGTTGTTGAGCAGAAGGATCCGCTTGAAGTTGTTGAACAGGGCCTGGAGGCGCCAGAAACTGATTTCCCTTTCCCCGTCCTGGCCCCAATGGCCCAATCCGCGCCACCATTGCCGGATACCCGCGACCATGGCCGTCACTCAGGATGCGGGCTGGGCCGGCAGTCCCCGGCGTTGGTCTTCGATCCGCTTGACGCAATCGAGGATGTCGCGCAGCTTGAAGGGCTTGGCGACAAAGTCGAAGGCCCCCTTGCGGTAGGATTCCTTGGCCGTTTCCAGGGTGGCGAAACCGGTGATCACGATCACCTGGGTCTCCGGGGAGGAGGCCTTGGCCCCGTTGAGGATCTGGATACCGTCGGTTCCCTCCATCTTCAGGTCGGTGACCACGATGTCAAAGGTGGTCTCGCGCAACCGGGCCAGGGCCAGGGCGCTGTCGGTGAAGGTTTCCACCGTGTGCCCCATCTTCTGAAAGGCGGGTTTGAGCCGTTTGCAGACTATGGGTTCGTCGTCCAGAATGAGGATCCGCATCGGGGTCGCGGCACCGTCTGTTGTTGTCATCCTATCCTCCAATACATGCCTGCATTGCCTGCAGGAAGAGTTGCACATGGTGGTCGACATCGCTGTCCGTATGCATCCGCGCGTCGAGCTGGCGGGTATAACCGACCAGACCGCCGAGCATGCGCATACGGGCAACCATGCGCTGCTGCGAGAGCTTCTTCAGGCGGCCGACCACCAGATCGCCATGGATCTCCACCCGGAAATCGTAGTGTTCGAGGACCTTGGCGATAAAGGCCGCCCTCCGTGAACGGCGGATGTACTCGGTCACCCCGCCGAGGAAGCGGAAATAGATATAGTTGTCATTGATCGTTTCCGCAATATAGGCGTCGATGATGGTGAAATGATAGCCGAGCCGCATGTTGATGTTCATGTAGTGCTCAAGCACCACCACCAGGTTGCGGCCGATCTCTTCGGGCCGGGCCAGAGAGGCGGAAAAGGTGCGGGTGAAGCTGGACATGAAACTGCCCAGGTCGACCGATACCGGGTCGGTACACCACATACCCAGGCCGCCCATGCCCTGGAGCAGTTCCTTGAGCGGCTGACAGACGATCTGGTCCACCGTAACCACCGAGGCTTCCGGATCGCAGGTGGTGCCCCCGCCGCCGTCGATCACCATCAGGCCGAGCGGCAGGGTGGTTTCCAGCCGTTTGGGCGCGGAGAGATAGCGAGCCCCCTGCTTCTCGCTGAGGTGGATCAGTTCCTCCACCGCCTTTTCATGGATGAAGCGGGTGATATCGTGGTAGGTGCGGCAGGCGGCCGGGGTAAAATCCTCGCTCTGGGGGTCGAGCAGGTGCAGGGGACTGATCAGCCTGAGCAACCGTCCCAGCAGGCGGTACTCGTAGGAATCCTCGAACACCTCCTCCTCGGTCAGTTCGAAATGATCCAGCTCGCCGATCATGCCCCGGTAGACGATATTCTGGGTGGCGTCCAGGGTGATCTCGTCG
>JBFWIP010000024.1:11287-18612 GCA_050255935.1 Desulfobulbus sp. | reverse complement strand
CCGTCCCAGCAGGCGGTACTCGTAGGAATCCTCGAACACCTCCTCCTCGGTCAGTTCGAAATGATCCAGCTCGCCGATCATGCCCCGGTAGACGATATTCTGGGTGGCGTCCAGGGTGATCTCGTCGCCGGTATGAAGGAGGGCGGTGGCGTTCTCGGTATTGACGATGGTGGGCACCCGGTATTCCCGCGACAGGGTCGCCATGTGGCCGGTGGGTGAGCCGACGTCGGTGATGATCCCCTGGGCCTTGTGCATGATCGCGGAGTAGCGCGGCGAGGTGAAGCGCGACAGCAAAATGGCGCCGTGGGGAAAGGCGGCCAGGTCCCGGTCGTTTTCCACCAGGAAGACCTTGCCCACCGCAATCCCCTGCTGGGCGACAAAGCCCTTGCCGGAAAAGATGATTTCGGCATCGCGGGTGGCCTCGGTGATGTCCGGGCCGGGTGCGCGCTCCCCCTGGAGACGGAGCGGACGGGACTGGAGAATGAAGAGCGTGCCGTCGAGGCTGAAGGTCCACTCGATTTCCTGGGGCCGTTTGTAATAGCGCTCGATGCTCATGGCCGCCTGGGCCAGTTGCTCCATCTGGGCCGGGGTCATGCTCGCCGCGTGCTGCATCGGATCGGGCAGGTCCTGCCACTCCGTGCCGCTGTCCGGTGCCACCACCAACTGGCGGGGCTTTTCGGCCACGGTGAGCTTGATCAGGGCATAGGGAGGCTTGCGGCCAAGGACAATGGTGTCGGCGGAGTGATCGCCCTGGACCACGGGCGCGCACAATCCCCAGACCGAATTGGCGAGCATGGCGCCTTCACCGACCTGCGGGGCGTAGGTATGAATGACGCCGCTGACCAGCCCCTTGACCATCACCTGGCAGCCGACGGCCATGGCGGTTTCGTTTTCATGGAATCCCTTCACCAGCCGGTAGAGCCAGGCCTCGACGTCATAGGCGCTGGCCACCACCTGGCGGTAGGCATCGATCAGGCCCTCGCGGGTGACGTTGAGCAGGGAGCGGTACTGGCCGGCAAAGCTGATGCTGCCGTCCTCGCCCCATGCACTGCTGCGCAGGGCGACCTTGAGCTGCTGGTGCTGCCGTTTGGCCAGGGCGTCATAACGGCTGAGGATTTCCTGGCTGAGCCGGCGCGGCACCGCCGCCTTGAGGATGCGCTGCTGCACCTCCTGGGCAAGCTGTTCCAGCCCCTCGAGGTTCTCTTCCTGCCATAGGCTGGCGGCCATCCCGGTCTTGTCAAAGAGGTGGTTGCGCTGGAAAAACTCGAAAAAGGTGCGGGTGGTGATGACAAAGCCATCGGGAACCGTCAGTTCCAGACGGTTGCGGACATCGCCCAGGGTGGTCATCTTGGCGCCCGCCAGTTCATTGTGTTCGTGACCGATGGCGGAAAGATCCATGGCCGGATCCCCGACGGTGAACACGTGGTGCCCGGCCACCTCCTCCTGGATGGCATAGCGGATCCGCTCGAAGGCGAGAAAAAGATCCGCGTTTTTGTGCTGATTGAGGATGGAATAATCGGAGATCAGCTTAAAGACCTGATCCCCGAGTTTTTCCGCCGCCTCGGCAATGTAGTGCCCATCGAAAATATACTCGCCTCCCAGCTTGTCGCCCATGTCCGCCATGAGTTCGAGGATGAGGTTGTTGCGCTCGAGAATGCTCTGGAACTTCTTGAAAAGCACCGTGAACGGCAGTACCTCGCGGGAGGGGCGCCAGAAGGCGAGTATATTTTTCAGGGTGTGTGCCATGACGGCTCCGGTTTAGTGGGCTTCCTTGCTCTGAAAAACCAGGCCGATCAGCAGACCGGTGACAATGGCGATCACCGTGGCCATGACGCCGTAGAGCACACTCTTCTGGTAGGACAGTTCACTGAGCCACTTGGGAAAGCCGCTCAGGGCCGCCTTGATGGTGGTCTCGGCCTCGCCGACCACCGCATCGTTGCGGAGGGCAACGGCCTCCACCTTGTAGGTACCCGGCTTGAGCGACGAGGGCACCTTGATATGGGCGGTATAGTGCTGCATCCCGTCCTCGACCGGCCCGAGGGCGATCCCTTCGGCGGCCTCGTGGTACAATCCTTCCTTGGTTTTCAGCAGCAGCAACTGGTGGGGAATGTCGATGGATTGATCCTGCCCCTCCTGCTCAACACCGATGGCCCCGGTCAGGGCATCGAGACGATAGGGGGCCGCGCCCTTGCCGAGTTGGGGCAGGGGCCGGGTAGCGCTGGTCAGGCAAACACTGGGCACGTTGGTGAGGGTCACTTTCCCCACGTTCATCCACAGCAGGCCGAAGACCTTGCCTTTTTCCCGCAGATGCAGATCGCCCGGCGTGCCGACCAGGCGGACAAGCAGATCCGAATCGGCCGGGATCTGGCCGCTCACGGTGAGATCGACGCCGTTGTACTGCGCGCCCATGTCAATGGTGGACGGGCTGAGATCGAGGGTGGTGGCTGCCGCTGAGGCCAGGGAGGGAGCGGCCAGCAGCAGGGCCGCCATTGCCAGTGGTTTGAGACGAGTGAAACAGTGTGCGCGCATATCAGTGTCCTCCCGCATAGGTCAACAGGATGTCGGGCGTGGCCAGCAGATCGTAGAGCATTTTCACCATGACGATGAGGACCAGCGAGGCCAGAAGAATCTTGAGGTGTTCGCCGCCGAGCTTCTTGCCGACCTTGGCACCCAGCTGGGCCCCGATGGCCGAGCCGAGCAGGAGCAGCAGGGCGAGGATGAAGTCTACGGTATGGTTTTTCGCGGCCTGCATCACGGTGACGTTCATGCAGGTGAAGAGAATCTGGAACAGGGAGGTGCCGACCACCACGTGCATCGGCATGCGCAGCAGGTAGACCATGACCGGCACCATGATGAAGCCGCCGCCCACGCCCATGATCGCCGCCAGCACACCCACGAGGATACCGAGCAGGAAGGGCATCATCAGGGAAAGGCGGATGCCGGAACGCTTGAACTCCATCTGCAGCGGCATGATGCGGATCAGCCGGGCGTAGAGCGATTCCTTTCTCGGCGCCTCGGACACGGTTTCCCTGGTGGATTTGCGCATGGCCTGGAGGCTTTCGAGAAACATATAGCCGCCGACAAAGCCGAGCATCAACACGTAGGTGATGCTGATCAGGAAATCGGCATTGCCCATTTTCCGCAACAGGGCAATCACCTGGACGCCCAAGGTCCCGCCGACGACACCGCCGATCAGCAGCAACAGCCCCATCTTGATGTCCACGTTGCCCTGGCGGAAATGGGCCAGGGTTCCGGAGGTCGAGGCACCGACAATCTGGTTGGAATCCGATGCGGCGGCCACGGTCGGCGGAATGCCGAGCATGATCAGCAACGGGGTCATGAGAAAGCCGCCGCCGACACCAAAGATGCCCGACAGCAGCCCGACCACTCCGCCAAGGCCGAAAATCGCCAGACAGTTGACGCTGGCTCCGGCAATGGGGAGGTATAGATTCATTGAAAGATCCATCTCATCCTCTTGAATTATTCTGCTATGGTTTTCATGGGCGCCACGACTTCCATCTTGCAGGTCAACCGGTGACGGAGGGCTCGCAGCGCAACGGCTTCCGTTGCTGCCGAGCGGGCATCCCTTCCCCTTGTCTCGTAGACCAAGAGTGCTATTTTGTGGTGGTTGACAAAGTTGATTACCTCATCCTCATAGACCCCCTCCGTCAGGAAATAATTGATGGTGATTCCCTCGGCCTTGGCGGTTTCCAACAGCAGTTCCAGCCGTTTCCTCACCGCCGGTTCGGGCTCGCCGCCCCCCCCTCTCCCCGGCCCGCTGATCCGGGGGGAGATCAGAAGCACGTTCAACTCGACCTCCATCCGCTTGGCCAGGGAACAGGCATGGGAAAGCGCCGCCCATGCACCGCGTCGTGCATCTATTGCTACCAGTATCTTCTCCATGAACGTCCTCGTTGTCCGGATCGAAGCAATCGGGATGCCAATTATTTTTTATATATATTTTCAAATAGTTATCAATACACCCACGGAGCATCGGCGTTTTGTTATTTCATTTTGAAACTAAATAGCATATTGTCGGCAGCGTTTGTTTCATAATGGAATACAGAGAAAAACTGGGGAGTTGGCCGTGGAAACCAATTTGGGAAAACTGGGGCAGGAAATGGTGGGGGCCGGCAGCCGCCTGGTCAACCCCGGGTCGATCAAGGGCAAAATTTTTACGATCTTTTCGGTGGCGTTTCTCTCCATTGCCGCATTGACCGCCCTCAACCTGTGGAACTTTGCCACCCTCAAAGAACAACTGCTCTTGAGCGAGCGCTACGACGACCTGCTCAACAACATTCTCGAGGTGCGGCGCTTCGAGAAAAATTTTCTGATCTACGGCGACCCGCGCAGCATGCAGGAGAGTATCGATTACCTCGACCGGATCGACACCCTGGTGGCCGATCTCTCGCAAGACCTGACCCGGTTGACCAGCAAGCAATCACTTGACGAATTTCAACACAACCTCACCGAGTACCGGACAATGGCCGTCGGCCTCAGCGTCAACGCCAAGATCTCGCCGGCGCCGATGCGGACCATCGGCAAAACACTCACCGACGATGCCGACCGGTTCCGCGAAAGCAAGCGCAAACGAATCCACGCGTTCATCCTCCGCATTTCCGTGCTGCCCTTTGCCTTTTTCGTCATCCTCCTTTCGCTGATGCTGCTGGTGGTCTGGCTCATCTCCCACGGGCTGCTTCGGCCCCTGAAGGTGATTGTCGACACCACCCGCTCGGTGGGGCGCGGCGACTTCAGTCCGATCGATTACCATGGCGTGCCCCTGGAGGAGATCTCCGGCCTGATCCAGGCCTTCAACCACATGGCCAAGGAACTGGAAATCCACCAGGAAGACCTGATCCAAACCCGCAAGATCGCCGCCATCGGCACCTTTACCGCCGGTATCGCCCATGAACTGAACAACCCGATCAACAACATCGTCCTCACCGCCGAGAGCCTGAAAGAGGAACTGGCCGACGAGACCGGGCCGGAAAACATGGAGATGCTCGGGGATATCCTCACCCAGGCCGAGCGGGCTGCGGACATCGTCAAGAACCTGCTCGATTTCAGCCGCACCGAAAAACCGGTGTTCAGCCCCCTGGACCCGGAACAGATCCTCTCCACCAGCATCAACCTGGTGAAAAACCAGATAAAAATTGTCGGGTTGCACTTTGAAACATCCGTGGCCGACAATCTGCCCGCCATCTGCGGCAACCTGGGCAACCTGCAGCAGGTGTTCACCAACCTCCTGCTCAACGCCATCCAGGCCTCGCCACCGGGGGCGACCATCCGCATGCGGGCCGACTACGCCCCGAAACCGGGGTTCCTCGCCTTCACGGTGCGGGATTCGGGAGAAGGCATCCCCCAGGAAATACAGCATAAAATCTTCGAGCCCTTCTTCTCGACCAAGGAAGTCGGCAAAGGCACCGGTTTGGGGCTTGCGGTCAGTTATTCGATCGTCAGACGCCACGGCGGCACGATCAAGGTGCACAGCGAGCCCGGCAAGGGCACTACCTTCACCGTGCTCCTGCCCCATGTGGGCGATGTCGCCGACAATGCGTTTGTCGGAGGCTTGGCATGAGCACCCTGCGACTGGCGATCGTCGATGACGAGGAGATTGTCTGCCGCCGCCTGAGTCAGGCGCTGGCCAAGGAGGAGTTTGCGATCGAGGCCTTCATCATCGGCCGTTCCTTTTTGGAACGCATGATGCAAGAGCCCTTTGACATCGTGCTGTTGGATATGCGGCTGCCGGATATGGACGGGCTGGAAATCCTCAGCCGGGTCAAGGCGTTGCGGCCGGAGACCGAGGTGATCATCATCACCGGCTACAAGAGTGTGGAGAGCGCGGTCGAGGCCATCCGCAAGGGGGCCTTTCACTATATCGCCAAGCCGGTCAACCTGGCGGAGATCCGGCTCTTGGTGAACAGCGTGCGTGAAAAAATCGCCATGCGCCTGGAGAACCAGCGGTTGCGCGAGGCGCTCAAGGGCGATTCCGGATTGACGGCGATTGTCGGCAACAGCCAGGCGATCCAGGACCTGTTCGCCCTGATCCGCAAGGTGGCGCCGGTGGACTGCAACGTGCTGATCCAGGGCGGCAGCGGCACCGGCAAGGCCCTGGTGGCCAGGGCCATCCACCAGTTGAGCCCCAAAAAGGACCATCCCTTTGTGGCCTTCAACTGCGGCGGCTTCACCGACGAGCTGATCAACAGCGAACTCTTCGGTTACGAACGCGGGGCCTTTACCGGCGCCGCCGCCACCAAGGTGGGGTTGCTCGAGTCCGCGGCCGGGGGCACGGTCTTTCTCGACGAAATCGGCGAGATGCCCCTGGCGATGCAGGTCAAGCTCCTCCATGTGATCCAGGAACGGGAAATCCTGCGGGTGGGCGGCACCAAGCCGATCGAACTGGACATCCGCATCATCGCCGCCACCAACAAGGATCTCAAGCACGAGGTGGAACTCGGCGCCTTCCGCGAGGACCTCTTCTTCCGCCTCAACGTGGTCACGGTCAGCCTGCCGCCCCTGACCGCGCGGAGGGAGGACATCCCCCTGCTGGTCCGCTTTTTCATCGAGAAGTACAGCCTCGCCTTTCACAAACAGGTCGGCGGCATCCAGGCGCAGGCCCTGGACATCCTCTGCAACTACAGCTTTCCCGGCAATGTGCGTGAACTGGAAAACATCATCGAGCGGGCCGTGGCTCTGACCGACGCCGATGAGATCACCCCCCGCGACCTGCCGGGCGATCTCCAGGACCTGCGCTTCGATACCCTCGAAGGCGACGGCATGCCCACCCTGGCGGAAATGGAACGGCGCTATATCGCCAAGGTCCTCGACAGTACCAACTACAACAAGGGGCTGACCGCCCAGATCCTCGACATTCCCCGCACCACCCTCTGGCGCAAGATCAAGGCCTACGGCCTGGAGTAAACCTTCGCTATCCGACAACGCACGGCCCGCGGGCTACCGGCCATGTTGCGAAAAAAAGCTCAGTCCTCCTTGGGCAGGCGCACGGTGAGGACCGGCACCGGGCTCATGCGCACGATCTTGTTGGCGACCGAACCAAGGAGCATATCCATGAACGGGCCATGGCCGTGCGCACCCATGACCACCAGGTCATAGCCGCCTCTTTTCAATTCCTCGAGGATGCACGCCGCGGCATCGCCCTGGACGACCTTGATTTCCGCACCGGCCACCGGGCAGCCGGGATCGTCCACCCGGCACTCGGCAGCCATCTCCTCGACCCGCTTTCTGGCCTTTTCCATGGCCTTGGTGGTGGCCGCGGCGTTGATTTCCTGCCAGGCCTGGTAGTCAACATAGCTTTCAATGTCAAA
>JBFWIP010000024.1:0-11187 GCA_050255935.1 Desulfobulbus sp. | reverse complement strand
ACAGCCGCCGGACCAAAGATCCGGCCGGTGAATTTGACGTACCAGGCCGCGGACTGGACCTGGATGATATAGGCCAGGGCCACCACCAAAGCCGCGTCCGAGCCCTTGGCACCAAAGGCGTTGATGGCCACCGCCAAGGCAATGGAAAGGTTGCGCATCACCGTGCCGTAGACCATGGCAATGGCATCGCCGCGCGGCAGCAACAGCCGCCCGAGCACGGTGCTGAGACCATAGTTGAACAAATAGACCAGGGCCAGCGGCACCAGGATCTGCACCAGCATCTGCGGGGCGGCCATGATGGTCTTGGCCTTGAGCGCCAGGGCGATGAAGACGATCCCGAGCACGCCCAGGGTCGACAGGGCCGGGAACCGGGGGGCAAACCGCTCGGCAAAGGTCTTCTTGCCGTACCGGGTCACCAGGGCGCGCTGGGTGGCGTAGCCGAGGGCCATGGGCAGGAAAACGATCAAGCCGATCTGCTGGAAGACCGTGGCCATGTTCATGGAAACGGTGGCCCCGAGCAATCCCTTGACGTACAGCGGGGTCAGCAGCGATCCCAGGGTCAGGCCGATCACGGTCATCTTCACCGCAGCCGCCATGTTGCCCTTGGCAAAACCGGTCCAGGAGATAGTCATGCCGCTGGTGGGCACCAGTCCGGCCAGGAGCAGGCCGAGCATCATGTAGGGCTGCCCCCGGAAAAAGAACCAGCCGATGCCAAAGGTCAGAAAGGGCACCACCGCAAAGTTGACCACCTGGGTCACCACCTGGGCCCGGAGATTGCCCCCGGAAAAGACCTCACGGATCTTGAGGGTGACCATCATCGGGTAGACCATGAGAAAGGTGAAGGGCACGATCAGGCTCTTCAGCCAGGCCATGTCGCCCAGGGCACCCGCCGCGAAACCGAGCAGCATGACCGCCGGGATGGCCGTGACCAGGTTTTTCGAGATCAGCATCAGTAATTTCCACATGTATCGTTTCCTCCTTGTCCGAATCTTTGGAATTTTTTCATTTCCTTTGACAAGAAGTGTGCCCAAAACGGCTCCTGGCCATTTTCTGCGCACCGCACCACATTTTTCAGCATTTTCAAATAATTAGTCCACAAGACATTATTCAGCCGCTGTTTCCCGCACCCCGCCTGTTCCATTTCGCCTGACAAGAAAACAAACAAGTGTTAAAAATTAGCAGAACAGTTGTTAAAAAATTAAACAGAGGCATGCATGCAGGAAGACGAACTGAAGGCCTATTGGAAGACCGTGGTGGAGACCATTCAGGAAGGCATCATGATTGTCGACACCAGCGGTTCCATTGTGGCCGTGAACCAGGGATTTACCGAATTGACGGGATTCACCGCCGATGAACTGCGGGGCCGGTCGTGCGCCACCCTCAACTGCGCCACCTGCCGGGCCAAACGCGACCGGGAAGGGCACCACTGGTGCACCCTCTTTGAGCAGGGGCGGATGAACAAGCAACGGTGCGCCGTGCTCCGCAAGGACGGCGGTTATGTGCAGGTGCTGAAAAATGCGTCGGTGCTGCGCAACGATGCCGGCGTTGTCATTGGCGGGGTCGAGACCCTGACCGACATCAGCGGTCTGTTGGAGCGGGACACGGCCATCGAGGCCTTCCGGCGGGAGTTGAGCGGCCGCGACACCTTCCACGGCATGGTGGGCCGGTCCGCGGCCATGCAGCGGGTCTACGACCTGATCGACAATGCCGCCGACTCGGACGCACCCCTGGCCATTTACGGCGAGTCGGGAACCGGCAAGGAACTGGCGGCCAGAGCGGTCCATGAACGGGGCAAGCGAAGCGACCGGCCCTACATCAAGGTCAACTGTGCCGCGCTCAATGAAGCCCTGCTGGAAAGCGAACTCTTCGGCCATGTGCGCGGGGCCTTCACCGGCGCCCACCAGGGACGGACCGGCCGATTCGAGGCGGCTGACGGCGGCAGCCTCTTCCTCGATGAAATCGGCGACCTGCCCATGGTCACCCAGGTCAAGCTGTTGCGGGTACTGGAGGAAAAGGTGATCGAGCGGGTGGGCGACAACCAGCCCATCCCGGTGGATGTGCGCATCATCACCGCCACCAACCGCAACCTCGAAGCCATGGTGCGCGAGGGCGAATTCCGCCAGGACCTCTACTACCGGATCAATGTCATCCCGGTGACCATCCCCCCCTTGCGGGAGCGGATCGAGGATGTGCCGTTGTTGGCCGAGTCCTTTTTCCGGACCCTGCAGCTCAAGAGCGGCAAGGATATCCGCAGCATCTCCCCCCAGGCCATGGACCTGCTCATGGCCCATGCCTGGCCGGGCAATGTGCGTGAACTGCGCAGCACCTTTGAATATGCCTTTGTCACCTGCCAAACGACCTCGATCGAGCCCGGGGACCTGCCCGCCACCGTTCTCCGGGCACAACCGCCGTCAACGAACGGGCCGGTGGCCCGCCCGGTTTTTCCGCAGGCAATGGATCGGGACCAACGGCGCAAGCAGGAGTTGATCGAGGCCCTGGAGGCGGCCGGGGGCAACCAGAGCCGGGCCGCGGAACTCCTTGGGATCTCCCGGGTGACGGTGTGGAACCGGATGAAGCGATATGGCCTGCGGTCAGTGCGGCAGGTCACGGAGTGAAGGGACCGGGACGGCGGCAGCCCCCCCTATTGCCGCGAGTGCGGCGCAGTTCAGGCAAACAGGAAGGCGCCTCACCTCATTGAATGATTGATGCTCAATCTGTTGTGGACGCCCCGGCCTTGCGGCCAAAGGTCATCCCCAGCTTTCTCATGCGGCTGCGCAGGGTATTGGCGTGGATTCCCAAAATGGCGGCCGCGCCATCCCTGCCCTGAATCTTCCCCCCGGTCGAGCGAAGAACGGCCCGGATGTGCCGCCGCATGACTTCGTCAAGGTTCAGGTGCCGGACCGGCTCCCCGGCCTGGACAGTCCCGGCCGCGACCTCGGGCGAATTCCCCGAAAGCCCGCTGAAGACCAGGGGTTTCCCCTTTTCCTGGCTCTGATAACGAATCAGGGCGCGCTCCACCATGTTTTCCAGTTCCCGGACATTACCGGGCCAGCCATAGGCCGAGAGTTGCTCCATGGCGCCCGGAGCGATCACCGGATGCTCGGACAGGTTGACGGTCCTGAGTTTTCGATCGATGAAATGGTGCACCAGGGCCGGGATGTCCGAGGTTCGCTGGCGGAGCGGCGGGATGTGGATGGGAAAGACATTGAGGCGGAACCAGAGGTCTTCGCGAAAGGTGCCCTTCTTCACCATCTCGGCCAGATTGCGGTGGGTGGCCGCAATGATCCGCACATCCACCTCTATGGATTCCACGCTGCCAACCCGTTCCACACGACCGTCCTGCAGCACCCGCAAGAGCCGCACCTGGGCCGCAGGCGTCAATTCCCCCACCTCGTCCAGGAACAGGGTCCCCTTGTGGGCCCGTTCAAAGCGCCCCCGCTTGCTTTTCACCGCACCGGTAAAGGCCCCTTTCTCATGGCCGAACAATTCACTGTCCAGGAGGTTTTCCGTAAACGCGCCGCAGTTGACCTTGATGAACGGGCCATCGTTCCGGGGCGAGGAATAATGGACGGCGTTGGCGATCACCTCCTTGCCGACCCCGGTTTCGCCGGTGAGCATCACATGACAGGTCATGGGCGCGACCTGCCGGACCGATTCCATGACATCCCGAAGCCCATACCGCGCTCCCACGATCTCATCGCCCGAGATGTGGCGCAGTTCCTGCCGCAGATATCGGTTGTCGTCGGCCAGCAGGTCCTTGAGCCGGATCACCTCCCGGTGCCTCAGCACATTGGCCAAGGCCACGGCAAAGGGGTCGTGGAGAAGCCCGACCAGCCGTGCATGTTCGCTGGAAAACTCCTTCTCTCCCAGGGAAAAGACCTGCACCACGCCAAGTCTTTCCTGATCGATAAGCAAATGGAGCACGAGAGAGGAGAAGTTGGACAATCCCAATGCGCGACCGATTTCCCTGCTTGCTGAATTTTGCAGAGTCTTCGGATAGATACGCGACCCGCTTGTTCCCTCTTTTTCAATAAAGGCCTGGGCCTCGGGCGAGAGAAAAATCGATTGTCCCTCTCTGGGCAAAGGCAGGGTGGACGAACTGGCCAGAATTCGGATCGCTCCCCGTTGTGGTTCATAGGTACTGAGCATGGTCCCGTCCGAGGGCAAAAACTGCCGCAGGAAATCATCGCATTCACGGATCATCCGATGCTCGTCCAGGCTACCGCAGATTTTCATGGTGGCCTGATGAAAAAAGGTCATGTCGTCCATCATGGGCAAAGGCTCCATGGCTTTGTTGCTTCCGCCCGAAACCGGAGAAGCAACTTTTGAAGCAACTTTTTCAAGTTATAACCTATCGTTTTTACAGAATTTATTTCCTCATCTTCTTACTTTTTCCAGCACCATCATATTTCGTATTTTTTCCAAAAACATCATATTTCGCACAACAAAACACGCAATATCGTGCCTGAAAGGTTCTCTTAGAATAAAAATCAAGCATTTTCAACAGATTAAACACATGGCACAGCGTTTGAAATCAAAAAAATCAAGCACCGTTCCGCCACCCTTTCCCCATAACCCGAACAACCTGTTGATATTTTTAAAATGAGGACAGCCATGCAATGGATCGAATCCATCAATGCCCGCATGACCGAGACGTCAAGGCACAGGGAACTGAAAGACTTGTTCACCGAGATTCGGGCACAGATCAACGCCGACGTGAAGCATCAGGTACGGCTGGTGATCTACAGAAACGGCCTGGTGGAAAACGACTGGTCCATTCATCTGTGCTGGGCAACGGATCGTCGGCCAACCGGGAAAAGCGAACTCGGCATCAGGCTGGCCGAACTGCTGCGGCCCTTGGCCCTGGTGGATCACACCATCTGGGTTGAATCCAGAAGGAAAATACACCCCCACCCGGTGTAAGGGCCGCAGCGAAAAAAATATGAACAAACAAAAACCTCAACCACAACCCCGTAAACAGATGGTGAACACTTTGAATTTCAAGCAGTTATCATAATCAATCAGTGCCGTTGTCCTTGCGGCCGCCATGCTTTCCCTTGCCGGTTGCAAGTCCGAGCAGGCAGCCGACACCGTGGATTCGTTTCGGAAACTGACCCAGGTCGTCGTCAAACCGGTCACCGGGGTGGCCCGGCACAATGTGCAAACCTCCAAGGTGACCCTGTCCCAGGGTTTCCGAGTTTCGGAAGGATACCCTTCGGTTGAAATTCTCAGAAAATTTTTCCATATTTTCAGACAGTTGACTGCACCGATTTTCTCAACGACTATTTCGGGGAATTGGCCAAGGACATCAAAACCGTTGTCTTTCATTCCGCCTTCAGCGAGTCCGGCAATAACGAATATCTCCGTTTCTTCCTGTTCGGCGGGTCAACTATCAACTTGCCGCTCTCAAAGATTCCCTCCACTATGAGATCGAACAGATCCTGAAAATCAGGCAAAGAAAGGATTTTGACCGCCAGTAAAAAAAATGCTGTTCCCAGGTTTGCAACCGCCTGTTGTACAATACGTGACTTCCCGAATTTTTACTTTTTACGAGCCCATCACCTTTCGATGATTATATAAAAAAAAAGAAGCTCCAGGATGGCGACGGAGCTTCGGAGGTTCTCGGTTTTTTTCTGCCCCAAGGGTCGGGGGAAAGAAAAAGAAATATTCTGATAGCGTGCCGGATTTCGGTCCGAATACAAGGCGCTTCAATTTGTGCATCTCACAAGCATAGACACAAATTGAAGCAACGCCGTGGCCGGGGCGAACGACAGGCAGGATCGGATCATTGTTTTTTCCCGCGACCCCAACCCCAAGGAGGAGGATCAAATGAAAAAACTGGTGATGGCAATGGCTGTTCTGGCAATGGCCGGTCTCTTTTCGGGGACCGATGTATCGGCACAGAATGGAGTCATGTGGAAAGGCGGAGGCGGATGGGGAACGGGAACATCCTATGGCAGGATGTTCAACCCGCAAACCGTTGAAACAATCCGTGGCGAGGTCGTTTCGGTTGAACGGATCACGCCGACCAAAGGCATGTCCAACGGCGTGCACGCAATGGTCAGGACGGACAAGGAAACCATCTCCGTGCATCTCGGCCCCGGTTGGTACATTGAAAACCAGGAGGTGACCATTGCGCCCAAGGACACGATTGAAGTCAAAGGTTCGCGAATCACCTTCGAGGGCAAGCCGGCCATTATCGCGGCGGAGGTGAAGAAGGGCGACAAGGTGCTGACGCTTCGGGATGCCAATGGCTTCCCTGCCTGGAGCGGCTGGAGAAGAAGGTAACAGGGAATTGATCGTAGACGCCCCATTTCGGGCAATCGCGGTTTCCCGCTTGAGCAGCCGATCTCTTGGGGAAACCGTGATTGTCCAATCCAGGAAAACCCGAGACAGCCCCCCTGAAGTCGGAAAAAAACAATCGGGACAGGCCCGGTGATCGGGAACGATTTTCCGGGTTCGCCACCTACTGTTTTTGCAACGCCTGACTTCCCGGATGCCTGCTTTTCACCAAACCGTCATGATGCAAGACGGTTATCCCCTTCCGCCTCCGGCTGCATCCGGCGGCCAAAAGCCTTTTTGAGTAGCTGTTTCACGGCGTTGCTCTCGCCAATGGTGAACGAGACTATCTTCGCCCCGGTCTGCATCAATGCCATGGTCAGGAAGGCACAGGTAAACACTCCGAAGCAGTAAATCACCAAGGCAACAATCTTGGCCACGGGAACCGTTCTGTCGCTCAAGGCGAGATCATAGGCGTTTCCGCCAAAGGTCGTTGCCAACTCTTGAATGGGGCCGGCAAGAGTAGAGGGAGAATGAAGCATAGCCAGCATGAGCTGGAATACATCCATGGCATAAGTAATCCCGATAATAATGACAACAAGACCAATACACGTTGCCACCACACTGATTATCCCCTTCAAATTCTCCACTGTAGACGTCATGTTCTCCTCTTCGCCGTTGAATACCCCGTTCCCTTGCATCCTTTTTCAAGCTACAATAATTCACTTGAAATTACGTTTATTTTTCTTGTAGTTACAACAAACCAACAAAACACGTCAATACATTGTTGCCCCAAGCATGACGGCTTCGTAAAAATGGAGGTCCGAACCCCGACATGTCCCGATCCCACCCGCTTTCCCTGCAGACTTTTGTTTATCGCACCCTGGCCCTACGCCTGGCACTCATGGCGGTGGTCATCGGTCTGCTGACAGCGGGAACCGTCTATCTCTCCGAGCGGCAAAGCCTTCAAGCACAAGTGGTTGAAGACGCTCGCACCGAAATTCGCTTGTTGATAGCCCGCACCAGGCAGATAGTACAGGAACAGGGGGCAGAGCCGCAGGTTGCCTTTCATCGGGCCCTTGAGGAACGGCTTTCAACCGCCATCCAACCTGAAATCGGCCGCTTTGTTTATATCAATTTTTTCCACGCCGGTACAGCCGACGGGGAAGAACGCATGGCAAGCGACTATCCCCTGATCGATTCCGTGGCCGATTTTGCCCGTGCACAGCAGCGTGGGGCCCCCCTGCAAGGGGAGCGGGCCGAAACGGTTCTTCTCGGTAAACGGCTTCATATCTGGGTACTCATGCCGCTCGTCGAAACGGCAGGCCCGGATGCGCCGTATGCCCAGGCAGTCTTTGTCCCTTCAGAAAGCAGCCGCCAGGCCCTCCAGAAAAAACTGCGGCGCAGCGTCTTGTCGGCGCTGCTGATCGTTGTGGCGACAAGCGTGCTCCTCTATCCGGTCATTCTGCAACTGGTTCGCAAACTCACCCAATTTTCCCGCAATTTGCTCGAAGCCAACCTTGGAACCCTCACCCTGTTGGCCGGGGCCATTGCCAAACGTGACAGCGATACCGACGTGCACAACTTCCGGGTGACTCTGTTCGCGGTACGACTTGCCGAGGCGCTCCATCTGGGAAACAGCGCGATCCAGACCATTGTCAAGGGGGCTTTTCTTCATGATATCGGCAAGATCGGCGTACGGGACGACATCCTGCTGAAGCCGGGCAAACTCAATAGCCGGGAATTCAAGGAGATGCAGGCGCATGTGGGGCACGGGCTGGATATTATCAGCAGTTCGGCGTGGCTTGCCGATGCGGCCCAGGTGGTCGGCAACCATCACGAAAAATTCGACGGCAGCGGCTATCCCGACGGCAAGGCCGGAGAAGCCATCCCCCTGGCGGCACGCATCTTTGCCGTGGCCGACGTCTTTGACGCCCTCACCTCAAAACGGCCCTACAAAAAACCGCTTTCCTTCGAGGCGACAATGGACCTCATCCAACAGGGCCGGGGCAGCCAGTTCGATCCGGCTATTGTCGATGTTTTTGCCACCATTGCCCCGGACCTGTACCAAAAGTATGCCGGCCGTGACGACAACAACCTGCGTGATGCCTTCCAGGTGGTGGTTGCCCGCTATTTCAGCCAAGGTGAGATTGTCCTGGAGTAAGGATCGGGAAAGATGAATGCTGGGGTCCGAGGGGGCGGAACCTGTTCTCCAGGCTCGCCCCCCTCTTCTCCCCAAAAGATCGGGCCACACCCACACCCGGTTCATGCAGCCGATGCCTTGCAGTTTACTACAAACCGTTTTCGAAAATGTCCGCGATCGGTCTTACCGATCCGGATAAATTCTTGTAATCTTGCTGCCCTGGATGCTCAGGCCTGCCATCAACCCCTTCTGGTTAAAGAAAAAGGCATACACGCCCGATTGGCCCGTTGTGGTGGAAAACGAACGGGCAAGGCCTTCATCGACAACCACGATCGTAGGGCCGACCCCGATCTCCCAACCATTGCTCTTGTTCAGATATTGAAGATCCGCACCGGAAAGGAAAAACAATGCATAGCCAAAGGACTGCGCCCCGGCCTGCAGTCCATAGGAAGCCGCAAGCGTCCGGTAATAACCGCTTGTACGGCCATTCACGCGAAGCGCCCCCTCTCCATACTGCCCGCCGATAATGAAGCCCCCCTTGATGATGCCGGGGAAGACGAGAATTCCTTTCGCAACTTTCGCCAATTTCACGGCAGCAGGGGTGGTCTGGTACAGTTTGTTCAAGGCGTTATCAACATCGCGGTTTATTTCCGCCGCGGTGTCGGCCAACGAAGCCTGTGGAATCGCCAGGAACAGCACCATGGCCAACCCCAGGTGAATCCAGATTGATCGCATTGATTGCCCTCGCAAGGTCTGCCTGCTCTCGGTATTCATGAACGTGCTCCTTTGAAAAAAAGTGAAAGAGTTCATCATTTCTTTTGTCCTTTCACATTGATCGCAATCACTTCCAAATACTTGATGGCGATGGTGTCCCCCACTTTCACCTTGTCGAGGTTTTTGGGGTTTTTGACCTTGACCCGGGCGATCGATCCATCCGCCATTTTCAACTTGGCCATGGCCTTGGCTTTATCCAGTTCCAGGATGGTGGCGGTCACGTTGGTTTCGTTGATCTCCACCGCGCCGGGCTTGGAGCCGGGTTTGGCCCCTGCCATCAATGTTTCGCGTTCGTCCCTGACTTCACCGGGTTGGGCCATCCTGACCTCAAGGGTTTCGGAATAGGTGATTTCCACGCGATCACCGACCCGAACCTGGGGTAGGTTGACGGCCTCTTCACCGACGTGAACAGTGAAAAGCCGCCCTTCCAGACTGCGCAAGGTCACCATCCGGTCTTCCAGGTTGACCCGCTCGACCATCGCCACCGTGGACATCGTGTTGGAGCGCTGAATATCAAGCGAGGATGGCGGTTCCTTGCGGGAACAGGCCGTTACACTCACGATCAACAACAGCATCAGCACCATGCTCAACCAATTTTTCATTTTTCCCTCTCTGTTGAATTTATCCCCGTTCCCGCAGCACACCGCGAAAACACTGGTTCGCACCCATGAAAGGCGCTTCCTGCGATACATGTTTTTTTTCACTTGATCCAAGCGGGGGTGTCAACGATGCGCGGCCTGACGAAGGGTCATCTGTTCCGCCCGATGAACCCACCCTCCTCCCATGGCCTTGTAGAGATTGATCAGTGACTGGTGGAGCGCCCCCTGTGTCTGGGTATAGGCCAATCTGGCGTTGAACAGGCTGCGTTCGGCGTCAAGGACCGAAAGATAGTCCGAGTAGCCGTTTTCATAGCGCAATTGGGCAATATCCAAATACTGGCGTAGCGAATCGACCTGGCTCTTCTGGGCGGCCAACTGCCTTTTGGTTTGCCGATGATCGGTCAGAGCATCGTCGACCTCCCGAAAAGCGTTCTGGATCACCTGCCGGTAGGTGAGCAGGGCCTGCCGTTGGATGGCCTCCGCGGCCTTGACATTGGCGGCAATCTTGCCGGCGGTAAATATGGGCACGCTGACCGGGGCGTTGAACTGCCATATTTTTGCCGGTCCCCTGAATAAATCGCCGAGATCGCCGCTGGCCGATCCCAAGGCACCAGTGAGAGAAATGGCCGGGAAATAAGCGGCCCTGGCCACGCCAATCTGGGCATTGGCGGCGATCATGGTCTGTTCGGCCTGACGGATATCCGGCCGCCGCTCCAACAGGTCCGACGGCATGCCGGCAACAATGGCCGGGGCCACGAGTTGATCGATAGTTCTCCCCCGGGCAATCGGTCCCGGATTGCGTCCGAGCAGCACGCTCAGGCCATTTTCCTGTTGGGTCACCGCCTTTTCCAGGTTGGGAATACTGGCCAGGGCCTCCTCATACTGGGATCGGTTCTGATTCAGTTCAAGATCCGAGATAAGTCCGCCGTTATATCTTTCCTGGAAAATGAGATAGGAGTCCCGGCGACTCTTTGCGGTATCCCGGTTGATTTCCAGTTGGCGGTCCAGGGCGCGGAGATTGACATAGGCACCGGCCACCTGGCTGACCAGACTCAAAATGACGGCCTTGCGCCCCTCCTCGCTGGCAATGAACTGCGCCTTGGCAGCCTCGGTGCTGCGGCGGATACGCCCCCAAAGATCGATCTCCCATCCCGCGTTGAGGGTGGCGGAGAAGGTGTCGGTCGTGGACTTGTAGCTTGGCGACAACCTGTTGTCGCCCAATTCGGTCACCCGTTGCCGGTTGTATTCGGCCCCGGCCCCCACCTGGGGAAAGAGGTCGGCGCGGACCATGCCGAACCGGGCCGCGAATTCCTCGATCCGGGCGGTGGCGATCAACAGGTCCTTGTTTTCCGCCAGGGCGGAGGCAATCAAGCCATCCAGGACCGGATCGTC
>JBFWIP010000023.1:20454-26689 GCA_050255935.1 Desulfobulbus sp. | reverse complement strand
GGCCAACAGCAGTTCCATGTAGGCGTCCAGCGAAAGGACCGGGACCTGCCCCCGTTGATAGAGGTCGTGCAGGGGGGTATCCCGGATCACCTGCAGATGATGCAGCTTGAGGGCGTGAATCGGCAGACCGCAGACGTTTTGCAGGGTTTGCCGCATGTCCGCTTCGGATTCGCCGGGAATGCCGAGGATGAGGTGAACGCCGATGCGGAGGCGTTCGTAGCGGGCAAGCCGTTCCACGGCCCCGAGAAAGTCGCCGTAGCCGTGGTTGCGGTTGAGCCAGTGGAGGCTGCGTTCGTGGCAGGTTTGCAGGCCAAGCTCGATCAGGCAGTCCTTGCCGCTTCGTTGCACCAGGCGGGAGAGTTCCGGCGGTAGGCCGCATGCGATCGCATCCGGCCGGGTGGAGAGGATCAGGCCGAGGCAGTCGGGATCGGCCAGGATCCGGTGCAGAATCGGCAGCAGCCGTTCATTGGCCAGGGCGGTACAGGTTTCCTGCTGGAAATAGGCGAGATAGTGGCGAAAGCGCCCCTTGAGCAGGAGCTGTTTGCCGCGATCGATTTGCTGGTCGATGGAATCATCCGGGCGCAGGCTTGCGGGAGTGAACCCGGCGGGGCGGCAGAAGATGCAACCGCCTTGGGCCCGGTTGGGGCAGGGAACGCCAAGATCGAGCGGGATTTTGCCGACAGCCCGGCCATACCGCTCACGGCAATGGAGGCTGAAAGTCCGTATCCGGGGACGATCCACGGTCATCGCGGGAGTTGAGGAGGCGCATTTCCCGGCATCTGTTGCCCTGTGCCGGTTCGGGTTTCAGGCAACCGTCCCCACCACCTGGTAGTATCGTTCACCGGCGCAGGCACGGCAAATCACCTTGCCGTCTTTTTCCAGTTCACGGCAGTCCTGGATGTAGTCGCCGCATTGGCTGCATTGAACCCGGCGCATGGGCCGGCCGGGCATATCGCAGTCCTTGAGTTCCACCTTGACCTCCTGGAAGAGAAACAGTTCGTCCAGGGGCATGAGCTTGTAGGCTTCGAGCTGGCGTTGGTACTTGTCCGTGATTTCAGGACAGTAAGATTCGGACAGGGCGCGGGCCGCCTCACGGGCGGTTGCCCTGATGGCCTTGCCGGTTGCAAGGTTGACAAAGGTGGCGGCCATGATGCCGAAATCAATCCAGCGCAGGGAGCGCTTGCCAAGGCTGCAGCCGGTGACCGACTGGATGGCGTCGGTGGCGCAGCGGTCGATCTCGACCAGCACATAGAGTTTTTTGCGGTCCCTGCCCTTGGGATCGCTGATGCCGATCCGTTCGAGGGCGGCCATGGCCATGCGCACGCCGATGACCTGCCCGGCACAGATGTGTCCGTGAATCCGGGTTGACTCCGCCAGCAATTGTTCAAAGGATTCCATCTCTTCCACCGCCAACATGTAGGTATCCACCGGATACGCAGGTTTTTTCCGGCCCGATGGCTGAGCCGCATCGGGTAGCCGATCCGGGGAACCTTACCTGCGACGGCTGTTCCTGTCAATCGACAGTCGTCGGCCGCTGGTCCTTGATCACCATGGGAAGGGGGTGGGAGATCGATTCGAACAGTTCCTTGCAGAATCCGCAGCTTTCGCAGTGGCTGTCGCACTGGGAGAGCATGTTGGCAAAATCAAAGGAGAGCATGCGGTTGTCGACATGGAGCCGGTCCGCGAGCCAGGACATGGCGTCCAGCAGGTCCAGCAGGTTGCCGTCATAGCGCCGGGCGCGGTAGGCCTTGATGGCATTGATGAGAAAGGACGGCCCCAGGGTGCGGCCGCAGAGCTTGATCGTATCCACGTGGTAGAGGTAGAGATCAATATCCTCGGGGCGGATGAACGGGGATTGCAGCAACCGGTGAGGCTGCTGGTCCAACAACCGCATACAGCCGATATCGCAGTTGATGACATGGGTCTGGTTGCGTCCGTCGATGTTGGCCAGGGCGATATAGGAGTCGTGGGAGAGCTTGAAGGGGCAGTACGGCAGACAACCCTCGTTGGCCAGAAGCTCGATCTGCATGGCCGGGAACTCGCGATGTATGGTGAGGGCGATGGCCGCCAGTTGGTCGAGGTCACGGTTCAGCGATCGATCGAGCAGGATCTTCCCCGGCATCTTGAAGCCGGTTTCGCGGATATAGGCCAACTGGGCCTCGATCTTGTGGCACGAATCGAGCATGGTGTTGATACTGGGCACCGCCTCCAGTTGGGCGGCGATCTCCGGTGACTCGTCCGCCAGGACCTGAAGCAGATAGTGGTCGCAGTAGACAATCCCGGTGATGACCTGCCGTTCAAGGCAGTGCTCCAGGGTGGTCAGGATCGGCTTGAGGCTGCTGTGGTCGGTGAGCAGTTCGGGGGTGTAAAAACGGCTGTTGAGCAGGGCGTATTTCCTGACCCCCTGCAATCGTTCCAAACCGGCGATGACGGATTCCTGGGCAGGAAGCGGTTCGAGCCGGATACGGCTGTCCAGTGAGCGGCTGTGCAGCAAACTGAAGTGGACGCTTTCCAGGTCCTCCGCACACTGACAGAGAAAATCGACATATCTTTCCTCGGGGAGAAAAGGGACATTGAGAAAAGGTTTCATGATGGTTCGATACACTTTCGCAACAAGGCATGTATTTCAGCGTGTTCAAGCGATGGTTCGGTCTGGAGGAGCACCCGGTTGCCTGGATTGGCCCGCATCAGCGGCGTGCCGTCTTCAAGCGCCATGGCCGTAACCGTCACCCGGTTGGGTTCGATACCGCGGCCAAGGTATTCCACCTGGTCGCCGCGGTTGAGCACGTGCCGGGTTTCAATCAACAGGGGCGCTATCTGGCGGACAATGCCGACCGGCACCCAGCTTTGCTCGATTCTCATTCTATCATAAAGCATGTCTTCGGATGAAGGCCTTGCGCTGAAAAAGTTTTCTGACTGCCCGCGGGTGCCGATCTTGCTCAATTCGTTGTGAAAACTCTCCGGCAATTTGAGGCTAAGTGCAGTTTCGCCTGAAAAAATCTGCTCGCCGATCCAGTCCAGGGCCTGCCGATACAGCCGGACCACCGCCCCCACATAGCCCGCCGATTTCATCCGCCCCTCAATTTTGATCGCATTGACCCCGGCATCCACCAACAACGGCAATTGCTTGAGCAGGCAGAGATCCCGTGCATTGAAAATATAGGTCCCCCGTTCATCCTCTTCCACCGGGAAGTATTGGCCAGGCCGTTTTTCTTCGACCAGCGCATAGGAGTAGCGGCAGGGATGGGCACAATCCCCCTGATTGGCGTTGCGTCCGGTCAAATAGTTGCTGAGCATGCAACGGCCTGAATAGGAGATGCAGAGGGCCCCGTGGACAAAAACCTCGAGTTCGGCCCCGGTTGCCTCGCGTATGGTCCTGATCTCCTCAAGGCCGAGTTCGCGTGCCAGGTTGAGGCGGCACACCCCCTGTTCGGCCCAGAAACGGGCACTGGCGCCATTGGTGACGTTGGCCTGGGTGGAGAGATGCAGGGGCATGTCCGGAACCAGTTGGCGGGAGATCGCCAGGATGCCGGGGTCGCTGACAATGATGCCGTCCGCCCGGGCATCGCGTAGCATGGTGAGATAGGGCGCCAGTTCCTCCAGATCGCGGTTGTGGGCGAAGATATTGACCGTGACATAAACCTTGACTCCGTGTTCATGCGCGTAGCCGATCGCACGGTAAAGGCCGGGTTCGTCGAAATTGCCGGCCCGTGCGCGGAGACTGAACGCCTTGCCGCCCAGATACACGGCATCGGCGCCATAGTGGATGGCTGTGACCAGTTTTTCAAAATTGCCCACCGGAGCCAGCAGTTCGGGCAGGGCGGGGGGAGAGGAGAAAGAGTGCGTCATCTTGCTTTTGGTGGTCTGTGGGAACGGATTCTTGGGTCCATCATGCCGTTATCAGGCAAATCGGCCCTCGCCATGCCAGGGAAGAGCATGGGAGGGCCGGAGAGGGGCCTTGCGGAAATGGTCGTTTCGTCAAATTTTCCGGAGTTTTCGTTTCGTTGGTTCTGGTTAATGATTGTATTGTCGGAGCAATATATACATGCTTGCTGAACAATATCGCATGCCCTCAACGAGAATCAAACCCCACATTCAGGGAAAGGCCGTAGATAGTGCTTGCTCCAATTTTCCGGTTGATTTACTCTTTTTCAGAATATTAGCGGGTTACCCGTCTTCTTTCCCATGCTTGACTCGCCGCTCCAGGCAAGGAGGCTCCAATGCTGAAAAAGAATTTTTCCAAAACAGGCACGGTTTGTCGCGTCACCTTCAAGTATGACAACGAGGAGCAGGCGGCCAACGCCGTTCTGGCGGGGGAATTCAACGACTGGTCGCTCACCGAGACGCCCATGAAAAAACTCAGGGACGGCAGTTTTTCCGTGACCCTTTCCCTGCCGGCCGGACAGAGTTATTGTTTCCGCTACGTGCTGGACGGCAACGTCTGGGTGAACGACAGCGGGGCCGACGGCTCTGCCCCCAATGAGTACGGGGAGACCAATTCCGTCCTGGCCCTCTGAGCAGAGGGGGTGCTTAAAAACAGTCGCCGAGCCGGGCTTGGTGATATTCGTTTTTCAGCGCCACATAACGTTGCCATGACGCATGCATATCCTGTACCTGGGCCTCGCTGACTTCGCGGACCACCTTGGCCGGGGTGCCCATGATCAGCGATCGCGGCGGGAATTGCTTGCCCGGCGTGACCACTGATCCGGCTCCAACAATTGATTCCCGGCCGATCACCGCTCCATCGAGGATGATGGCACCCATGCCGATCAGGCAGAGATCGCCCACGGTGCAACCGTGGAGAATAACCCGGTGGCCCACGGTACATTCGCTGCCGATAATGGTCGGATGGCCGTCGGCGTCATCGCGTTTTTCGCCGGCATGCTGGGTGATGTGCAGCAAGCAGAGGTCCTGGATATTGGTACGGGCGCCGATGCGGATACGATGCACATCGCCCCGCACAATGACGCCGAACCAGAGGGAGACATCCTCTCCAAGGACGGCGTCGCCGATGAGTGTGGCATTGGGGGCAACCCAGCCGCCTTTGCCGACCTGCGGCTGATAATCACGGTATGGCAGTATCATAATCCCTCCTCTGGTTGATCGTTGGTGCCGGCGGGGCAAGCGCGCCCGGCCGGCAGTTGGGTAAAGGCCTTGAGGGTGTCTTGAATAATTAGATTTTTCAATCAAGATCAAGGCATGCGAAAAATTTTACCGCAGGCATATAGATGATATTCCGAGGATAAAATTTTGTGCATAACGCAGAGATTGGCAGAAAAAGCAATTATTCAAGATGCCCTTGAGTCTTGTCTGCTCCGCCGCCAACGGATCGGGAGCATCCCCTGCCTCTATACGGAATCGTCTCCGGGGTGTCAAACGAAAACCCGGCGACCGCTTCCTCCGCGGGGTGGAACGCCGCGCAATCCAAGGGTTACCTGCGTTTTTCAGCATTTTTCCGGTCGAAGCGAATTTGCTGCCTGAAAAAGGGCCGATATTCATCCTGCCGGTGGCTGACGTAGACGATGGTCGCCAGTTGCTCCGCGGCAATCCGGGCGAGGAAATCAAGGAGTGCCCTGCGATTGCCCTCATCCAGTCCCTGGGTCGGTTCGTCCAGGATCAGCAGTTGCGGGGCCTTGATCAGGGCCCGGGCCAGGAGCAGAAGGCGTTGTTCGCCGTAGCTCAATTTCCGAAAGGGTTGCCCTGACTTGGCGGCCAGCCCCAACCGTTCCAGCCACCTCCGTCCCCGCTGCTGCTGGGCCTGGCTCGGGGTATCGTAGAGGCCGATGGTGTCGAACAGGCCGGAGAGAACAATGGCCAGGGCGCTGCCGGAGACCCGGTGGTTGCGGTGCAGGTCCGGACTGACGATGCCCATCTGCCGTTTCAATTCCCAGATCGATTCACCGCTGCCCCGTTTTTTCCCGAATACGGAGAGGTCGTTGACGTAACAGAGCGGATGGTCGCCGGTGAGGATCTGCAGCAGGGTGGACTTGCCGCAGCCGTTGGGCCCGGTGATCAGGGTATGGTCGCCGCGGTTGACCGTCAACTCAAGGCCGGTGAAGACCTCAACCTCGCCGTAGCGGGCAAAACCGCCATGCAGGGTGATGAGGTTGTCGGCGGAGGAATAGGCGTTCGTGACCTGCCCCTGTCTGAGATCGTCCACCGAAACCCGGAAGAGCGGGGCCTGCCGGGCGAGGGCGGCCAACACCTCGTCGCGGCGTGCATCCGCCGGTCCCTG
>JBFWIP010000023.1:7054-20354 GCA_050255935.1 Desulfobulbus sp. | reverse complement strand
CACGGCAAGATCGGCCAAATCCCGGTCGTCGAGCCGCAAGTCGGCGGCGGCCAGATTTTGGCGGATCCGTTCGGGGTTGGTCGATTTGGGAATGACCACGGTCCCTCGGCTCAAGCCCCAGGCCAGCAGGACCTGCGCCGGAGTGATGGCGTGTTTGGCTGCGATGTTTCCGATAACCGGATTGTCGAGGAGGGTCGGTTCCTCCTTCTTTTTCATGGCAGCGGGTCGGTCGCCCGAACCGAGCGGCGAGTAGGCGGTGAGGAGAATGTTGTGGTCGCGGCAGAAGGCAAGCATCTCGTTCTGCTGCAGGTAGGGATGGAGCTCGATCTGGTTCATGGCCGGTGGCAATGTGGCCTGCGCACAGAGGGCCTGGAGCTTGGGAACACTGAAATTGCACACACCGATGTTGCGCGCCAACCCTTTGGCCTGACAGGCTTCGAGCGCCTTCCAGGTATCGATGATCGGCAACCGCTCAAGGGGGATGTATTCCTCGGCTTTCTGGGCAAAAAGCACGCCGGCGGCGAAGGCCACCGGCCAGTGGATGAGAAAGAGGTCGAGGTAGTCAAGCTGCAGGTCGGCAAGGGTTTGCCTGAGGGCCGGTTCAACCCGTTCCGGGGCATGGGCATCATTCCACAGCTTGGAGGTGATCCACAGGTCCTGGCGAGTGATCGCCCCTGTACTCATGACCTCGGCCAATGCCCGGCCAACCTCGGGTTCGTTTTGATAGATCGGGGCGCAGTCGATGTGGCGGTATCCGGCGGCGATGGCCTCTTGAACTGCATCTGCCACCTGGCCAGGAGCCGATTTCCAGGTGCCGAGGCCAAGGGCGGGAATGCGGTCGCCACTGTTCAGTGGAAAATATTGCATACGGTTCTCCTCTTTTTTCCCCGGGGAGGATTTGCTGCCGCAGAGGGGACTGGTGTCTGTGACAGCAGTATGGGTCTCTGAAATTGATTATTGTCTCGATTTTTTGTACAAAGCAAATTGGTATCAGCGAACCGGGAGATCGGGAAGATTGATCCCGCCTTCAGGAAAGCAATATAAATCGACAAGTGTTTCTCCATGAAGCTTTTTTTCCCATTGATCGGAAAAAGCGGAGAGTCACTTGTGGAACCTGAAAATCACGAGACTATGCAACCGAAATTCAGGCCTACGGTTCATCCCCCTGAACCGTGCAAACCGGCTCCGCAGACCGTCATGGTGGTGGATGACAGCTCCACCATCCGCGCCATTATTCAAAAAGAGTTGGAATCGGTAGGGTATACCGTTATTTCCTTCAACGATGGCCTGGAAGCCCTGGCCGCACTCCGCTGGATGCAGCTCCCCCCCGATCTTATCACCTTGGATATCGACATGCCCCGCATGAACGGGTTCACCTGTTGTGAACAGATCCGTACCTGGGAAGCGCAGGGGGTGATCGGTCAGCCCGACTCGCATATGCCGGTCCTTTTCGTCAGTGCCAACGACACCTTCGAAAACCGCAGCCGTGGATTTCATCTCGGCAGTCTGGAATTCATCTCCAAACCCTTTGGCCGCGGCGAGATCATCGCAGCGGTCAACAAGGTGCTCCGGCCGCAGTTCACCTTTTCCGGGATGACCGCCCTGGTGGTCGACGACAGCCAGGGACTGCGGCGCATGGTGAAATCCTGCCTGGAACGGATCGGCCTGATGGTGATCGAGGCGGAAAATGGGCGGCAGGCATTTGAACTCATCAAGGAAAGCCTGGTACGGACCGATATCTGTATCGTTGATTACGAAATGCCGGTCATGCGGGGCGATGAGTTCATTCATCTCGCGCGCCAGTTGCCCGAGGCCGAGCATCTGCCCATGCTTTCCCTGAGCGCCATAGGAGATCCTCAAGCCGTGTTGCGGATGTTCCGGGCCGGCGCCAGCGATTATCTGGTCAAACCCTTTATCGCCGAGGAACTGCTGGCCAGGATTCAGGTGCATCTGCAACTGCGGCGGCACATGAAACACTTGGAGGAGATGAATCGCAATCTCTACGACAAGGCCGTCAACGACGCCCTCACCGGCCTGCGCAACAAGCGGTATTTCCAGGAGGCCTTCGAGGAGATGTTTGCCCGTTCGTTACGCAGCCATAACGATATCAGTTGCCTTTTTTTCGACCTGGACCATTTTAAAAAGGTCAACGATACCTGCGGCCATGCCTTTGGCGATTACGTTCTCAGGAGCATAGGCCAGTTGGTGAAAAAGAATATCCGGATCGGCGACCTGGCGGCCCGTTTCGGCGGCGAGGAGTTTGTCCTTGTCCTGCAGAATACCAGCATCGGGCAGGCGCTGGCCGTTGGCGACAAGATACGCGCCCTGGTGGAATCCCACTGTTTCAGCGACCAGGGACGACAATGGCCGGTTACGGTCAGCATTGGCGTGGCATCCCTTGTCTCCAATAAGCCTGAATCCGCCGCGAGCCTGCTGCAAATGGCCGACCAAGCTCTCTATCTGGCCAAGGATGGAGGCCGCAACCGGGTGGAGAGTCATTCCATCTGACGGTTCATTCCGTCCGTCTGTCGCAACCGACCGGGTGATAGTGGACATAGACCCGGCGGAGAAATTCGATCCGCGCCAGCAGGGTCTTTTCCACCCCGGTGGCAATCCTGTCGCCTGCCGCCACGCTGATGGCTCCGTCAACGCCGATGGTGAGGTTGATCATCAGGTAGGGGCCGAACCGATGGGCGTGCACCTCCTCAATGGCTTCCACGCCAGCGATATCCTTGAGCGCCGTTTTGATCTCCTGGCCCAATTCCCGGCCCGGCAGGGTGTCCATGAGATCGTCGGTGGCCGAGCGCAGGATGTCCACTCCGGTGTGGAGAATGATCATCGAGACTACTGCCCCGGCCAACGGATCGACCCAGGGGAAGCCCCAGCGTCCGAAAATGATGCCCACCGCGGCCGCGGACGAGGCAAAGATGTCGTTGCGATGGTCCCGGGCCAGGGCCAGGACGGCAGCGTTCCGGGTCTTGCGGCTTTGGGTGTAGGTCCAGAGACTGAGCCCGGTTTTGAGGAGAATGGCAAAAAAGGCAATCCCCAGGGCGGTCAGGCTGGCGCCCTCGGCCTCTTCATGGCTGGTCAGCAGTTCCCAGACGCTATCGACCGAGTTCCAGAAAATGGCAATGGCCGTGGTCATGACAAAGGCGCCGACGACCACGGCGGCCACGCTTTCCAGTTGGTCATGACCGTAGGGATGTTCGTTGTCCGCCGGTTTGGCGGAGAGGCGGACAAAGATACTGACCACAATCCCGTACGCCACATCCGAGGTGGAATTGATGCCGTCGGCAAGCAAGGCCGGACTGTTGCCGATCACTCCCACCGTTGCCTTGAGTGCGGCAAGGATGATATTGGCGACAAGGCCGACCTGGACGGCCACCATGCTCCGTTTTCGGCGCTGTTCCTCTCTTGTTTCGTGGTTCTGTTCTTCCATGTTGTTTCGGCAGGCTGGCGGTGGCTCAAAAAAGGCTGTATACCGTCATATAGGCAATTACCCGGAGAGGCTGAACTTTCCGGGGAAGAGCAGGATTGTCGTTTTCCAAAAAAGCCATGAGAATGATGTTTCGTGCATCATTTCCACGGTTGAAATGAAGCATGGTTTTTCGTTTTTTGACCCTTCACGAATCCATCGAAAGGTGGTTGCCCCGCATATTCTTGTGAACTCCGGGAGGAAGGCACATGAGCCATCGTCTTGAACACGATACCATGGGTGAGATCGAAGTCGAGGCAAATCGGCTTTGGGGAGCCCAAACCGAGCGTAGCCGCCGCAATTTTGCCATCGGCCGGGAGCGGATGCCGCTGGAGCTGGTTTACGGACTGGTTCGTTTGAAACGGGCCTGCGCCGAGGTCAATCACCGGGTCGGTAAACTTTCGCGAGAGTTGCGTGACCTCATTGTCCGGGCCTGCGATGATATCCTGAGCGGTGCGTATGCGGATGAATTCCCGCTGTCGGTGTGGCAGACCGGCAGCGGTACCCAGTCCAACATGAATGTTAACGAGGTAATCGCCAATCGGGCGGCATTTCTGGCCCATGGCCATCTTGAGCCGCCCCGGCCGGTCCACCCCAACGATCATGTCAACATGTCGCAGAGTTCCAACGACATCTTTCCCTCAGCCATGCATGTGGCCGGAGTCTTTGCCTTGGAGGATCGACTCCTGCCGGCAGTGGAGGCGCTGCGAAAGACCTTGTGCGGTCAGGCACGGGAGTATGAGGATGTGGTGAAGATCGGCCGGACTCATCTCCAGGATGCCACGCCCCTGACCTTGGGGCAGGAGATCAGCGGCTGGGCAGCGATGCTGGCCAGCAATATCGAGCAGCTGCGGCAGGGGTTGGAGCAATTGCGCTTTCTTGCCGTGGGGGGGACGGCGGTGGGGACCGGGCTCAATGCCCCGCAGGGTTTTGGCGAGGCCGTGGCGGCGCAGCTCAGTGGGGAGACCGGCAAGGTTTTTTATTCGCTCGTCAACAAGTTTCACGGGCTCACCGGTCACGACCAATTGGTTTTTGCCCATGGCGCGATCAAGGCCCTTGCCGCCAATTTGATGAAAATAGCCAATGATGTCCGTTGGCTGGCCAGCGGACCGCGTTGCGGCCTGGGGGAGATGACCATTCCAGCCAATGAACCGGGCAGCTCGATTATGCCGGGCAAGGTCAACCCGACCCAATCCGAGGTCGTGACCATGGTGGCCTGCCAGGTCTTCGGCAATGACGGTGCCATAGGTTTTGCCGCGAGCCAGGGCAACTTTGAACTCAATGTGTTCAAACCGGTGATTATCTACAACTTTCTTCAATCGGTTACCCTGATGGCCGATGTGATCGATTCCTTTCATCAGCACTGCATCGTTGGCCTGGCACCGATTCCGGAGCGGATCGAACAACATCTCCGCAACTCCCTGATGTTGGTGACGGCGC
Source organism: Desulfobulbus sp. (assembly GCA_050255935.1). Lineage (GTDB taxonomy): Bacteria > Desulfobacterota > Desulfobulbia > Desulfobulbales > Desulfobulbaceae > Desulfobulbus. The sequence goes on along the minus strand of JBFWIP010000023.1, from coordinate 15,439 downwards.
TCAACCCCCATATCGGTTACGAAAAGGCGGCTGTTATTGCCAAGAAGGCCCATGCCGAGCATCTTTCGCTCAAGGAGGCGGCCCTGGCCCTTGGTCTGCTCACGGAAGAGGAGTTTGATCGCCTGGTGCAACCGGAGACCATGGTCGGTTCCAGGCGGGTGCGTTGCTGAGCTTTTGCATCCGGCAGAGAGCAGTAAAGAGGCAACCCGGGAAACCCCGAATTTTTAGGAGCCGGGAAGTGCTCAGGCCGGCAACGCCGCTTTCACGGCGTTTGAGGAAAACGACAAATATGCAGTCATTAAATAAGGATAGGGGGATGTATCGCTTGAACCATCATTTCTTCCCCCATATACTGGACGGAGCAATAACGAACAGGTTCGTCTTGACGTAGCGGATCGAAACCAAGGAAGAGGTTCCCCGGAAACCAAGCCATGTCCCCATCCCCTGAAGAGAGCTACAGTACCATCATTCGCCTGCTGCTCGAGGCCAGGCGGGTGAACTCCGTCCAGGTGCGGCATGCCGAGCGGGTCCGCTCCAAGCTCAATACCTACCAGCCGCTGCTCAAGATTCTCCGGGATCTCAAGTTCGTCACCGAACAGGACGTCAAGGAGGTGCTGCGGCAAAGCACCTCGCCGATCCGGATCGGCGATCTGCTGGTCGAGTTGGGGCATATTTCACCCGAGGACCTGGAATCCGCCATTCGCCTGCAAAAGGAAAGCGATACCCGGGAGAAGCTGGGGCAGGTGCTTGTGCGGCACAACTTCATCGAGGAACAGGCCTTCATCGAGGTGCTCTCGATTCAGATGGGCTACCCCTTCTTCGAACCGGCCCTGAACAATATCGACCGGGCACGGTGCGAAAAGATCTCCAAAACCCTGATGGCCACTCATGCCTTCATTCCGATCAGGAGCGATGACGGCACGGTGCGGGTGGCCTTTGCCGATCCGCTGGACCAGGAAGCCTTGCAGACCGCACGGCGGGTTTTCGGCGAAAAGGTCGTTCCGGTCATTGCCCAGAGCCGCACGATTCGCAAGACCCTGGAACTGCTGACCGAAAAGAAGAGCGGCCAGACCCTGGCGGTGGATACCAATACCGTGGTGGGGACAGTCAATGCCATCATCCTCGAAGCGATAAAAAACAATGCCAGCGATATCCACCTCGAGCCCATGGAGGACCGCCTACAGGTGCGTTTCCGCGAGGATGGGGTGCTCAACCATTTCAAGGACTATCCCAGGGAGATCGTCCCTGCGCTCACCAGCCGGATCAAGATCCTCTGTCAGGCCGACATCACCGAAAAGCGGCGCCACCAGGGGGGCCGCATCATGTTCGACTATGACGAGGGCCAACTCGACCTGCGGGTGTCTTTTTTCGTGACCATCCACGGGGAAAAAATAGTGTTGCGGTTATTGAACCGCAAACAGGAACTCTTTGACCTCCAGTCCGTCGGCCTGTCGCCGCGGATGCTGGCCCGCTTCCTCGAGGATGCGGTCTACCAGCCCAGCGGGGTTGTCCTCGTTACCGGCCCGACCGGTTCGGGCAAGACCTCGACCATCTACAGCTGCATCCATGCCCTCAACAGTCCCCAGGTGAGCATCATAACCGCCGAGGAACCGGTGGAATATGTGATCGAAGGCGTGGCCCAGTGTTCGATCGACCCCAAGATCGACCTGACCTTTGAGGAGACCCTGCGCCATATCGTCCGCCAGGACCCGGACATCATCGTTATCGGTGAAATCCGCGACACCTATTCGGCAGAGGTAGCGGTACAGGCCGCCCTTACCGGGCACAAGGTCCTTTCCACCTTCCACACCGAGGACAGCATCGGCGGCCTGATCCGTCTCTTGAATATGGATATCGCCCCGTTCCTGGTTTCCTCGACGGTGGTCAGTGTCCTTGCCCAGCGGCTGCTGCGGCGGGTTTGCCCGCACTGCGCCGTCGACACCAAGCCGACGCCGATGCAGCTCCAACGGTTGCGCTCCAGTTTGGATGACCTGTCCGGAGCCAACTTCAAAAAGGGCCGCGGATGCAAGATGTGCAAGCAAACCGGCTATAAGGGACGTATCGGCGTCTTCGAACTGCTGGTGCTCGATGAGCGGGTCCGTACCGCCATCCTTGAGCGGAAGACAAGTTTTGAAATCCGCACTATCAGCATCAATCACTCAGGTCTGATTACCCTCCTGGAGGACGGCTTGGTCAAGGCGGGTTCCGGATTGACCACCATTGACGAAATCCTGCGTTGCCTGCCTATGTTCAGCCCGCCCCGTCCCTTTGTCGAACTTCTCCGCCTGTCAGGTGATTAAATGAGTGCCCCCCTCTCCCTTGTCGACATTGTCAACCGCTTCATTGAATCGGACGCGGTGGTCTTGCCGGTGTTTAATTCCGCCGCTGCCCGCATTCAGCAGGAAATCGCCAAAAACGATCCCAATATTCAGGTGGTCGAGAAAGTCATCACCGCTGATCAGGCCTTGGCCACCCAGGTGCTGAAGATTGCCAATTCGGCCTTTTATCAGGGGCTCAAGGAAGTGGGAACGGTGCGGGCGGCGATCATGCGTTTGGGGATACAGGAAATTGAAAAGGTGGTGCTGCTGGCCACCACACGGGAGCATTTCAAGAGTAGGGACAAGACCATCAACCTGATGATGAAGAAACTGTGGCAGCATGCGGTGGGTTGTGCCTACGGTTCGGTCTGGCTGGCGCGGCGCCATACCTACGGGGTCGACCGGAGCCAGGCCTTTTTCGCCGGGCTTTTTCACGACGTGGGGAAGCTGCTGGTGCTGATGGTCATCGCGCAGATCAAGCGGCGCAACAAGAACCTCAAGATCACCAACGCCCTGCTGCTCGAAGCCATGGACCGGCTGCACGCCAGTGAGGGGGGAAAGTTGCTGGCGCAGTGGAACATGCCCGAATACTTTTCCGTTATCGCCCTTGATCACCACTCTAGCGAGATTGACGACAAAAATATTCTCATGCTCCTGGTGCGCATGGCCAATCTCGTCTGCCACAAACTCGGAATCGGCCTTATCAGGGATCCGACCCTGATCCTGCCCGCCACCCTTGAAGCCGATCTGCTCAACCTCTCCGAAATCGATCTGGCCGAGTTGGAAATCGTCCTGGAAGATACCGCCGTGCTTTCGAATTAGACGCTTCCTGTATCCTTGCCCGGGTTACCCTGAATTACAGATACGTTCCTTGGAGGCGTTCCTTGTCGATCGCCTTTTTTTTGCCGTCCTCGCCGAGGGCCACATAGGTGATGGCCGCCTCGGTCACCTTGAAGGTGGTAAACTGATTCTTGTCGGCGTGGAGGATCGGCCGGACCCAGACTTCGAGCATGATGCTCACAGAGGTGGTCCCCACCCGGAGCACCCGGCCGTAACAGCAGACCACATCACCCACCTGCACCGGTTTGATGAATTTCATGCTTTCCACCGCCACGGTGGCGGTCCGGGTCCGGGTCACCTCCTTGGCCAGCATGGAGCCGGCCAGATCCATCTGCGCCATGATCCATCCGCCGAAGATATCGCCATTGAAACTGGTATCCGCCGGCATGGGCATGGTCCGGAGGAGCAACTCCCCCTGCGGGCCCTCCTTTTCGCTTGTCATCGGCCTTCCTCCTTTGGGAACCTGTGTGCGTGGAAAACAACCATTCCTCTATAGTGGATTTTTTCCGCTCCGCAAATCGGGAAACGCGGGAAAGGGTCTGTTTTGGTGGCTTTTTCCGGGAAGGGCAGAATTGGGTGGTGGTCGGAAGGCTACAGGACTATAATAACCCGGCCGTTCCGACAATGGCCGGTGCGTGTTGCCGGCCTCGTCAATCAACCAGAATAAACCAAAAGCAGTGGGATGCGGATCGTGGATAGTCGTTTTTCGTGGCATTTGCGGGAACGCTTCTCTTGCCGGTGGAGGATATATGAAAATCGATTGGGCCTATTTGCGAAAGGGCTGAACCTCGTGCATCAAGGCACGGGCCGTGCTTGAGCAACAGCAGATCCCCCTGGAACAGATTGTTGATGCCCGCAAGGAGACGTTGGCCGGGGAGGATGCCTGGCGCCTGCTTTCCGCGGCTTCCGAGATTCTGGTGGCCAAGGGCAAAAAAGTGCAAACTTTCAACCCCAAGACCGATGCCAGGGAAGCCATCCTGGCGGCGGCGCTGGGAAGGACAGGCAACCTGCGGGCACCGACCCTGCGGATCGGCGACCGGCTGCTGGTCGGTTTCGGCGAAGGGTTGTACGATATGTTCTCCCGTTCTTGAAACGAGACACGGGAACGACATTTCTCGTCTGGTAACCGCCTGTTTCCGTTCTCCTTCGATGTTTGTCCCAGGGTTGTTACCAGACCAAATTTTTCAGGATACTACCAATGTCTGTACTTGATCCCTTTTTGCAGGAACAGCTTGCGGAAATCAATACCCAGGGGCAGCATCGTTCCCTGGTGCCGGTGAGCCATCTCGATCAGGGGATGATCGAGATTAACGGCCGCCCTTACCTGAACCTGGCCGGTAACGATTACCTCGGCCTGGCCACCAACCGTGACCTGCTGCGGGCTTTTTACCGGGAGCAGGGGGAGGAAAATCTCCTGGAAAATTACGGGTTGGGCAGCACCGCCTCTCGCCTGATGACCGGCAACACCCTGCCGTATGCCCGGCTGGAGAAGCGGCTGTGCGAGCTCTACCGGGCCGAGGCGGTGTTGGTGTTCAACTCGGGCTACCACATCAATATTGGCATTCTTCCCGCCCTCACCGGGAAGCAGGATCTCATTCTTGCCGATAAACTCTGCCATGCCAGCCTGATCGACGGCATGCGCCTGTCCCGGGCCAAGGTGGTGCGCTATCGGCATCTCGACTACCGGGCCATCGAGCAGATACTGGCAAAAGACCGCGCCAGGTACCGTCAGGTGATCATCGTCACCGAATCGATTTTTTCCATGGACGGGGATACCGCGGATCTGGCCGAGCTGGTGCGGATCAAGGACCGCTTCCAGGCCGCGCTCTATGTGGATGAGGCCCACGGGGTGGGCATTCGCGGCGAGAACGGCTGCGGCCTGGCCGAGGAGCAGGGCGTGCACCGGCAGATCGAGATCCTCACCGGCACCTTCGGCAAGGCCTTTGGCGGCCAGGGCTCCTTTGTGGTCGGCTCGGGCCGGCTGATCGATTGCCTGATCAATACCGCCCGCTCGCAGATTTTTTCCACCGGCCTGCCGCCGGTGTCGGTGCACTGGCTCTGTTTTGTCCTCAGGCAGATTCCCCTGATGCGGGAGCAGCGGGCCAAGGTGGATCAACTGGCGAGCCGTTTCCGCGCCGCCCTGCGCGATAAGGGGCTGCGGACCGACGGCAGTAGCAATATCGTGCCGGTGATGGTGGGCGATGCGGCCCGGGCCGTGGCAGCGGCGGAGCGGATCTGCGAGGCGGGATACTGGGTCAAGGCGGTGCGGCCGCCCACGGTTCCGGCGGGGACCTCACGCCTGCGGCTCTCGCTCAACGCGGCCATGAACTGGGAGCAACTGGCCCCATTGCCGGGCATCATCAAGGATTCGCTCGAATAACACCATGCAGACCACCTGGCTGAAACAAGGCAAGCATCGGCAGTGCATCCTCTTTTTCGCGGGTTGGGGCATGGATTCCACCCCTTTTGGCGCTGTTCCGGCGGGAGCGCACGATCTCTGCATGGTGTACGATTACCGGCAACTCGCTCCGGTGGATTTGACCCCCTTCGCCGCCTACGAACAGCTGCATCTCATCGCCTGGTCCATGGGCGTCTGGGTGGCCGCCCGTCTGCTGGCCGGAGAGCGGGCACGGTTTGCTTCCCTGACCGCGATCGGCGGCACCCTGCATCCGATTGATCAAAAAAAGGGAATTCCTCCGGAAAACTATCAGGGCATGCTCGCCCGGTTCAGCCCGGAGATTCTGGAAGGATTTTATTGCAATATGTTTGACGACAAGGAACAATTGGCCCGGTTTCTCGCCTATCGGCCACGGCGGGATATCGGCGATCTGCACCTGGAAATGGAGGCCTTTCAGGAGGCCTTTGCCCACTTTGGACCGGGAACGGATATCTACACCCGGAAAATCATCACCAGCCGCGACCGGATTTTTTCCGGCCGCAACCAGATGCGTGCCTGGGGCAAGGGCAACGGAACCGTCTGCAACTGGCCGCATTTCCCCTTTTTTCTCATTGAGGACTGGCGCGATCTGTTGGCAGATTGAGCTTTTTTCTCACGCTCCGCCGTATTTTATTTACGGAATTGCAAGACCAAAGGGTCCCCTCTTACATTTTGCGTATATAGACATAGCAAAATTGAGGGGACTATGGTACAAACTTGTCAAATTGAGCGGTCGGGAGGAGGACCGCCCGAAAACGGCCAGTCCGTAGCTGCCGAGCTGAAACCATTGTCGCCCAAGGCGTTTGGGGAAACGGAGCGTCCGAGCCCCCCGCTTCTTGACAGAGGAATAAAAAAAGGCTGGTTGGCAATCCCAACCAGCCTTTATCGCTATGGCGGAGAGAGAGGGATTCGAACCCTCGGTGGAGTATAACCCCCACACTCGCTTAGCAGGCGAGCACCATCGGCCTCTCGGTCATCTCTCCGAAGTGTGGCAATCAGATTTTTTGGCGGAGGGAGTAGGATTCGAACCCACGGTACTTTCGCACAACGGTTTTCAAGACCGCCGCCTTAAACCACTCGGCCATCCCTCCATGACGGCACGTAAATACCATTTCGAAAGGACACTGTCAATAAACTACTCGATTTCATGAAAGCAAACAAGGCCTCAATCACAACCCATCAGGATCAGGAATTTATCAATCTGACCTGTCTGTATGAGATTACCCGCCATTTGGCATCGGCGACCAGTCTCCAGGAGTGTTTGGAGAAGATCGTCAACACCCTGGCTGAGCATAAAAAGATGGATAACGGCACGGTGACGATCATCAATCCGGCCACCGGCGAGCTTGAGATCGAGGTCGCGCACGGCATCACCGCCGAGGCCAAACGGCGCGGCCGCTATAAACTCGGCGAGGGCATCACCGGCAAGGTGGTGGCCACCGGCGAACCGATCATCGTGCCCCAGATCGGCGAGGAACCCTTGTTCCTCAACCGCACCCGCACTCGGGGGGATGAGCGCAAGAAGAGGAGCTCCTTTCTCTGCGTGCCCATCCTCGCCGCGCAGCAGTCTATCGGGGCCCTGTCGATTGATCGCGAATACAGCGAGAGTTTCGGCGTCCAATCGGAAAACGACCTCCGTTTTCTCACCGTGGTCAGCGGCCTGATCGCCGAAACCGTGCAGCGTATCCAGCGGGTCAACGAAGAGAAGGAAGCCCTCAGACAGGAGAACTCCAAATTGCGGCGGGAACTCTCCGCCAAGAACCGGATCGAGGAAATCATCGGCAATTCGTCGCGGATGCAGGAAGTGTTCGACATGGTGCACCGGGTGGCGGATTCCAATGCCACGGTGCTGCTCCGGGGCGAATCCGGTACCGGCAAGACCCTGGTGGCCAAGGCCCTGCATCACAACTCCAGCCGTTCCGGCGGCCCTTTTGTGGTGGTCAACTGTTCGGCCCTGCCGGAAACCCTTTTGGAGAGCGAGCTGTTCGGCCACGAAAAGGGTGCCTTTACCGGCGCCACCGAGGCCAAGAAGGGACGGTTCGAGTTGGCCGAGGGCGGGACCCTGTTCCTCGATGAAATAGGCGAGATCTCGCCGGCGGTGCAGGTAAAGCTGCTCAACGTGATTCAGGAACGCACCTTCCAGCGTTTGGGCTCGACCAAGACCATCAAGACCGATATCCGTCTGGTCGCGGCCACCAACCGCGATCTGGAAAAGGCGGTCAAGGAGATGGCCTTCCGTGAAGATCTCTATTACCGGCTCAATGTTTTTCCGGTCTACCTGCCGCCGCTCAGGGAACGGCGTACCGACATTCTCCTGTTGGCCGAATATTTCCTGGACAAATACGCCAAGGAAAACAGCAAGGAGATCAAACGGATCACCACCCCGGCGATCGATCTGCTGGTCCAGTACCACTGGCCGGGCAATGTCCGCGAACTGCAGAACTGCATGGAGCGGGCGGTCTTGATCTGCGACGGCAATGCCATCAAGTCGATCCACCTGCCGCCCTCGTTGCAGAGTTCAGATTCCATCCACTCCAGCAAGCCGCTTTCTCTGGCCACGGCGGTTGAAAATTTCGAGCGCGAACTTATCATTGAGGCGCTGAAGAAAAATAACGGCAACCAGACCAAAGCCGCCAAAAGCCTCGAAACCAGTTTGCGGATCATCAACTACAAGATTCACAGCTACGGGATCGAGCCCAAGCATTTCAAGGTCAAGTAATGCGGATTCTGCTCCATCTCTGCTGCGGGCCGTGCACGGTCTATCCCCTGGCGCGCTTGCGGGAGCAGGGG
>JBFWIP010000023.1:0-6954 GCA_050255935.1 Desulfobulbus sp. | reverse complement strand
GGACCGGAGGCCACCGATTGGTCCAACTGCGAGAAATTACTCGGCGAGATGGCCGAGCAAACCAATCGCGCCGCACACTTTGTCTGCGTGCTGTCCCTGGCCACCCCGGCCGGTCCGGCCCTGACCTGGGAGGCCCGCTGCGATGGGGAACTGCTGCATGAGCGGCGTGGTGAGTCGGGTTTCGGCTATGATCCGCTTTTTTTCTTCCCGCCCCTGGGCAAGACCTTTGCCGAGCTTTCCATGGAGGAGAAAAGCAAGGTCAGTCACCGGGGCAAGGCGCTCGGTGAATTCGTGGCCGAGTTCCCCAAGGTGCAGACCTGGATTCGCCAGCGCATGGCCGAAATCAAACCGCCCAAACCCGACCACAGCGAGTTCGAGGACAACGACTGGTCCCAGGAGCGGATGTAATCCTCCTTATTGGGATTCGCTCGATTTTTTTGCCAACCGGGACGGTCCTCGTCCCGGTTTCTTTTTTTCTGTTTCTCAAAGCCCCTCCTCTTTGGCTGCCATCTGCACCACCAGCAGGCTCGATCCGGAAGGAATCCGGTGCAGGGTGTGATGCACAGGAAACCCGTCCCCGCACATGCGCAGGATTTCATCCATGGCGTAGGTGCGGCCGTTGTAGGTGTTGATCATCATGTGCAGGTCATACAGCATCCCCTGCGGATTGCCGTCTTTGAAGAAATCGTGGATGAGGAGGCGGCCATTGCTGCTCAGTTTGGTCAACGCCTTGGCGAGGAGACGCCGGGTTTCCGTTTCCCCCTGGCAATGAATGAGGTTGGAAAGCAGGACCAGATCGCATCCCTGTTCGGGAATCCGGTCCCAGGGAGAGGGTTCGTCGCTTAACAGGTTGCAACCGCACCAGGATATCCGTCCGGCAAAGTCGTCCAGTCCCGAATGCAGGTCTTTCCGGTCGACGATCTCGGGAAGGTCGCAGTAAATCGCCGACCAATGGGGGCATCGCCGGAGGAATTCGCATAAAAAGGCCCCTGAACCCGCCCCGGCATCCAGAATCCTCCCCTGTTCCGGGATGGTATCAAGACAATCCCATACTTCCACGGCCCGTATCCGCGCGGCTCCGTCCATGGCGCCCAGGTAGCGTTTTCTCGCCGCGTGCAGTTCGTCGGGCGGCTTGATCCCGCTCCCGTGGATTCGGCGGCCGGTCCGCACGGTTGATTCCAATTGTTGCCAGGCGGAAAAAAGTTCCTGTTCAAAATCAAGGGCCGCCCCCTGATACAAAGGCGAGCAGGGATCAAGCAGTCCGGCAACCTTGGCATGCAGACGGAACTTATCCCCGCTTGCCTCCAGAATTTCCAGGGCGTGGAGGCAGTCGAGCAGACGACGTCCGCAGACTGGATCCCAACCGAGCTGCTGGCATAAGGCCGATGCCGGCATTGAGGCGGAGCCAAGATGCGCAAACAGGCCGCTTCGATGGGCCAGCATCAGCACCATGCTGGCCCGATACCCGGTGAGCCGATTCGAGAATTCGATGAAGCCCCCCTTTTCAATGGGGGTGTCGCTCATGGCTGCTGGGCATCATGGATGCCCACTTCGCTGAAGGTCTTGATTTCGGCCAGGACCCGGGTGGCGGCATCGAGCAGGTGGATGGTCACGGCGGCACCGGTGCCCTCGCCGAGGCGGAAATCCAGATTGAGCAGGGGGATGAGCCCCATGCGTTCGAGCATGCAGCGATGCCCTTTTTCCACGGAATTGTGACTGGCAAACAGATAGGCCTTGGCCGCCGGGGCCAATTCACAGGCAATGAGCGCACCGGCGGTGGAGATCAATCCGTCGCAGAGAACCGGGATACCCCGGCTCGCGGCGCCAATCACCAGCCCGGCCAGACCGCCGATCTCAAAGCCGCCGACCTTGGCCAACACGTCAAGCGCGTCGGTGGGATCGGGTCGGTGCAGGGCGAGCGCTTTTTCGATCACCCTGACCTTGTTGGCGAGCATGGCGTTGTCGATGCCGGTGCCGCGCCCGGTCACGGTCTCGACCGGCAGCCCGGAGAAGGCGGCGATGATGGCGGAGGAAGGGGTGGTGTTGCCGATGCCCATGTCGCCGGTGCCGAGCAGGTCCATGCCCTCCTCGTCAACCAGTTGATTGACGATGGCGATACCCGCCTCCAGGGAGCGGATTGCCTGTTCCCGGCTCATGGCCGGTTGCCGGGCAAAGTTGGCCGTGCCCTTGCCGATTTTGTGGTGGAAGATGGGCAGGTTGGCGGGGAAGTCGTGATCGACCCCCAGGTCGGCCACCCGCACCGAAGCCCCTGCATGGCGGGCGAGCACGCTGACCGAGGCCCCGCCCCGCACAAAGTTGTACACCATCTGCGGGGTGACCTCCCGGGGAAAGAGGCTGACCCCCTCCTCGACCACGCCGTGATCGCCGGCGCAGGTGACTATGATCTTGTGGCGGAACCGTACGTCCAGGGTGCCGGCGATACCGGCGAGCCGGGCGGCCAGGGGCTCGAGGATGCCCAGGCTACCCTGGGGCCGGGCCTGGTCGGCCAGACGTTGCAGGGCGGCCTGCTGAACGGATTGATGGGGTGGTTGAATGGCGGCAATGCTTTGTTCCAATAGGCGCATGGTTGTGTCTCTTTGAGTAATGGTGGCGGGGAATAGAAGAGAATGCCCGGCGATGGCGATCAACATCCGGCAGCGGGAAGGTCCCCGGCGACCTTGTCGCCGTGGATATCCTCACGGAAGACCTCCATGCCCTTTTTCATGGCACAGAAATCGCCGCACATGGTGCAGGTGTCGTCGGACTCGGGGGCACGCCGGGCACGGATGCTCCGCGCCTGTTCCGGGAAGAGCAGGTGTTGCTCTAGATCCTGCCAGCGCATGTCGCGGCGGGCCATGGCCGCCTGTTTTTCCCGGTCGCGGCGTTTGGGGTACTTGGCCACATCGCCGATGCGGACGGCCAGCCGGGTGGCCCGGATCCCTTCGCGGACGTCGTTTTCATTGGGCAGGGCGAGATGCTCGGCCGGGGTGATGTAGCAGACCAGGTCCGCGCCGTGGCGGGCCGAGTTGGCCGCACCGATGGCTGCGGTGATGTGGTCGTAGCCGGCTCCGGTATCCAAGGGCAGGGGGCCGAGCACATAGTAGGGGGCGTTGCCGCTCATCCGTTTTTCGAGCTGGATGTTGGAGGCGATTTCATCCAGGGGCACATGCCCCGGGCCTTCGACCATCATCTGGCAGCCCATATCCCGCCCGAGTTCGGCCAGTTCGCAGTTGATGACCATTTCCGCCATCTGGGCCCGGTCGTGGCTGTCGTGGATGGCACCGGCGCGGATGCCGTTGCCCAGGGAGAGAATGGCGTCGTATTTTTTCATCAGGCCGCAGACCCGATCGAACTGCTCGTAAAGCGGGTTTTCCTTGCCGGTGGCATCCATCCAGGCGACCATGAAGGTGCCGCCCTTGGAGGCCAGGCCGCCGTAACGGAAGCCCTGCCTGCGCAGCCGTTCAATGGTATGACGGTTGATGCCGCAGTGGATGGCCATGAAGCTGAGGCCGTCCTCGAGCTGCCGTTCGATCAGTTCAAACAGGAATTCGGGATCGAGGCGGGCGGGATTTTTGTATTTGCGGGCGGTTTCCTTGAAGGCCTGGTAAAGCGGCACGTTGCCCACTGGAAGCGCGGTGTTGGCGAGGACTTGGCGGCGGATTTCATCCAGGTTGCCGCCGACCGAGAGTTCCATCAGGGTGTCGGCGCCTTCCTCTTCCGCGATCCTGGCCTTGCGGATTTCCGCATCCAGGTCGCAGATATCCGAGGAGGTGCCGATGGAGGCGTTCACCTTGGTGCGCAGGCCGGTGCCGATGCCGACGATTTTCTGATGGGGGCGGGCTGGGTGGGAGGCGATGACGATTTCGCCCCGGGCGACTTTGGCGCGGATGTATTCGGGGGGGAGACCTTCGGCTCGGGCCACGGCTTCCATCTGCGGGGTCAGGGTGTGGGCTCGAGCGAACTCGATTTGGGTGTGCATGTATCCTCCGTACGTTGCGACAGTCCGAATGCGGAAAAAAGAAAGGGTTTCAAAAGGGATTGATCCTTTTGAAACCCTTTGCCATCGCGTTCCCAAGAAGAATCTGTCTATACGTCTTCTGACTTCCGGCGACTGCCGGATCGCGCCTTCCCGATCAAATTGATCAGTGGCTTCCCTTAAACCTTGCACAGGCGGGATGCGATCCTTACAACCGGTTACAGCGGCGGGACCGTCACGGATTTGCACCGTGTTCCGTTTATAGAACTGTCTTTATGTCGTTAATCTCTGCCAGCATCTGCCATCCAGCTGCAGCAGGTGCGCCAACTTACCACAGCCACCCTTCAAAAGGCAATCCCCAAAAAAGGGAGAAGCTGCTCCCTTTCGACGCATGATCAAGAAAAGATGGGGAAATGGTGTCCACCCTCAAAGGGCAAGGCCGATGTACGGGGGAGAAAGCTGCCGCCACGGACAAAGCGTTCGTGACGGCAGGCGGTGCATGGCACATTGCGGGAAAGGAAAGAGGCAGGGGCACAATGTGCCGCATGCTGGGGAGGACGGCCCTTTTGCCGGCCTCCCCGCAATCACGGGGGGGATTGGCGGTTTAACTAACGGCGGTAGCGAGGAGCCCTCTCATCGTAACAGTCATGATACCGGTGGTGGGACCGGTAATGGCTCGGGCCATAGAAGCGCGGTGGAGGCGGGTAATGGCGATACCAGCGGGGAGGCGGATATGGTGGTGGCGGAGCCGGCCGCCAGGCAGGTCTTCGCTCGTAGACAACCGGGGGCGAATAGACATACCGGGGACCGCTGTCAAAGGCACCGATCACGCCTCCGAGGTCAAACCCCACATAGACCCGGCTGTGCGCCCGGGCATTGGCTGGAGGCAGGAAGGTGGAGATGCCTGCAAGAAACAGCAACGTGAACAAGATTCGAGATGTTTTCATAGAAACCTCCTCTGGGCAGGGAAAGGATGCCGGGGCATCTGTCTGCCTTTACTTTTTGACCGGCTGCAGGCGAACAAGGTCATTGGCCTGCAGGTGGCCGTTTCCAGTACACTGGAGAGTGATGCTATGCTCGGTGGCGGCAATCACCAGACAGGTACTGGGAGTGACGGTGTGGGCCGGCGCGATCAAGAGGGTCAGATACGCCAGCAGACCGAGTGTCCATCCATACAGGGGCTTTTCGCTCAATTTCTGCGTTATGCTCAAAATGTTCTCCTCGGAATATCGCTTATGCCTGCGGGTAAATTTTCCGCATGCCTTGAATTTGGAGGAAAATGCTTATTTCCGGATAGACACTGACTCGGGTTTTCATGATCGATTACTACTCCCGGTGAGCATTGTTCATCGGCAAACAGATCTGTCCGTTCGCTTCAACCGTAGGGTATTTCGTGCGCTTCCGTCAGTGGACATAGGGCGGTTCGGGGCACGACAAGGGGTGATGTCGGGTTCATGTCGGCTTGAGGATCTTCCTGAGAATAGGTTTAAAATCAGCTTATTGCCTTGCCCTTGCCTCAAGGGACAGGTAGGATGTCGTTTTTTACCGGATCGACCCGACATGACGGCGGCAAAACGGGCCAATGTCGAGCAGGAGGCCATGTTTCGGGCCGGGAGGGATGAACAGGCGCACGATGAAGGCACCACACAAGGAGGAAAAAGGATGGCGACGAAAGAGGTGGAACAGTTTATTTATATTGTCGGTGAACACCAAAACGGCATGATTCCGGAGAGTGACGAAGTCCTTGCCTTTACCCGGGCAAACATGGCCCAGGTGCAGACCCCGGAACTGGCCATGGTGATTGCCAATGTGTTTGCCAGGGGGCAGTATTTTCCCGGTCCTGATGGGGCGCTGAGTTCTGTGATTCACGAGTTTGTCCGCCGCTCCGACCGATTTCGCCTGTCCAAGGCGAGAAAGAAAGACCATTGCACCCTGGTGACGGCATTCAAACGGTTTGATGGCGAGGTTGCGGTCAAGGTGGCCACCGTGGTTCCCACAGAGCCCGGCCGGCTGAAGATCGATGAACCCGAGAGTTTCCACCAACTGTTGGTGGCGACCATCCCCCAATACCAGGAAGTGTTTCTCGAAGAGGCCTATGCCAAGGATTCAAAACTGGTCGAATTGATCAAGGAAACCACCCTGCATCATATCAACCGGGCCCTGCAGTAAGGGGACAGGAGGAGACAGTATTGCCTGTCCCATAGAGACAATTTTCTAATCCCTCGACATGAAAAGGTTTTTTCTGGCAATCTTTCGGTGCTTTGCATAAAGTGGGGGAAAGAAGAATAGAACTTTGGGCGCCCTGTCATCAACGAGAGAGAGGTTATGGAGAATATACACAAATATAATATGATTTTTGCCATTTTCGCGGTCTTCGGGATTCTCATTCTCCATGAAATCTGGGTGGAGCAGCAGCGCGTGACCGCAGTCCCCTACAGCGAAATGGAAACCTTGCTCCAGCAGGGGAAGGTCAAGGATCTCTCCATCCACGAACAGTACATCGTCGGTGAACTCAAGGCGCCGGATAGCAACGGAAAGACCATCATTATCGCCAACCGGGTCGATCCCAAGCTGGCCGAACAACTTTCCAGGTACAGCGTGCCCTTCACTCAGGTCTATGAGAGCAAGTTCCTGTCGACCCTGCTTTCCTGGGTGGTGCCCGCCCTGGTTTTCTTTGGGATCTGGATTCTGATTTTCCGTAAATTCGTCGACCGCCAGGGGGGGATGGGCGGTGGTTTCATGAGCATCGGCAAGTCCAAGGCCAAGGTCTATGTGGAGCAACAGACCGGGGTCACTTTTGAGGATGTGGCCGGCGTGGAGGAGAGCAAGGCGGAACTGCTGGAAATCGTAGAATTTTTGAAGGCACCTGACGCCTACGGGAAACTCGGGGCACGGATGCCCAAGGGGATTTTGCTGGTTGGCCCTCCGGGGACGGGCAAAACTCTGTTGGCACGAGCCGTGGCCGGTGAGGCCGGGGT
>JBFWIP010000022.1:22724-26920 GCA_050255935.1 Desulfobulbus sp. | reverse complement strand
TGGACCTCAGCAGGAAGGGAAACGGGTCTGCCCGTCTTGAGATCGCAGAAGATGAAGACGGTCTCGGCTTTGGCAAGGACGACTCCGTCGGCGGGACGGATAAATTTGTATTTACGAAGCGAGCGAATCTTCTGAAAGTTCGTCACCCAGGTCAGGATTTCTATATGGTCGCCCGCATAGGCAGAGTGATAATACTCGATACTATGAGAGCGAATGATCCACGTCTTGCCGAAGGCAAGAAACCGCTCCGTCGGCCAGCCCAACGCAGCCGAGTGGGCCATGGCCGCTTCCTGCATCCATTGCACATACTGGACGTTGTTGACATGGCCGTTGATATCGATGGCCGATTCCGGAACCACCAGGGCGGTTTTGCCGATCCCTTTCATTTTTTTGCCGGCTGGATCAGCCCGATCAAATTTCGTCCGGTGGCCGCCAGCAAGCGTTGTTTTTGCAGCTGATACGAAACCAGCGCCTGGGCAAAGCGGCCATGGGTGGTCGTCAAATCGCGTTGGGCCTCGTTCAGTCGCACAAGCGACGATTCACCCGCTTCATACTCGTTTTTTGCCAGATCTCTGTTTTCCTTAACCAATTTAACGGTTTCCCTTTGCAGGCGGACTTGCTCTTCGGCCGAGGCCAACAAGGCTAGATCCTGCCGTATTTCTGCGGCCACCGTGTTGCGCAAGTCTGCCAGGGTGTACACCGCTTCCCGTTTAGCCTGCTCGCTTTCAACCAAGCGTGCTTTATCGGCGCCGCCGGCATACAGATTCCAACTCATATTGATGCCCACGGTATGGCCGAAATCCTCGTCACCGAGGCCCATATCCCCCTCTTTGGCCCCTTCCAGGGAACCTGCCAACCGCACGGTGGGATAAAAGGGCGCCTTGGCTATCCCCTGCGCGGCATCGGCCTGCTTCACCAGCATCTCCAATTTGCGGATATCCGGCCGTGCCGCCATGGCCTCCTGAACCAGGGTTTCCACCTTTTCTTTGTTGCCGGGGGGAACGGCTTCCTTGTCAAGGGCTTGCAGGCGCAGATGGGGCGGGAGGGTCGCGTCGCTCAAGCCCATCAGCGCCGCCAGTCCGTACCCGGCGGCCTCGAATTCGCGTTGAGCGGCGATGAGCGAGGTCCTGGCGGAGTTGACCTGGACCTTGATGTTGAGAATATCCCCCCATGGGCCGGCGCCGACATCGTACCGGTTTTGCGCGTCCTCGAGTTGGCGGAGGTAAAAGGTTTCATCGGCACGGGCGATGTCGATTCTTGTCTGCGCCAACTGAGCGTTGAGGAAGGCTTCAGCCACGGAGTTGACGAGTAACCGTTGGCTGTCGACCATGGCGGCCGCATTGGATCGTTCGTCGTAGGCGGCCTGCCGTTCCTTGAAGGTGCGGTAAAAACCGTCGAACATCACCCAGGTTGCCTGGAGTCCGGTACTGTAGTTTTCGTTGGTTTGATCGACGCTGCTGCCGAGCATGGACGCAAGGTTATTGTTGTATTGGTAGGTGGTGTCCGAAAGACGCTGCCTGGTTCCGGCCGCACTGAGATCCAGGCTGGGCCACCAACTGGCGGCGGCTTGGCGGACCCTGGCCCTTGCCTGCTCGATCCGGGCCCGGGCGGCCGCCATGTTGGGGTTGCCCGCAAGCGCCACTTGCTGGGCCGTCTTCAGATCAAGGACCTTGACCTGCGCGAGGTCAACAGGTGGATGTGCAGGAGCCGCAAGAGAATCGTGATCTTGTATGCACAGAACCACGAGAAGAAGCGCTAAAATAATCCGCTGCATGTTTTCCTCCAAAGCATGCGTTCACGCTGCCAATATTCGAGGGCAAATCAAAGGGGAAAGTCGTAAGAAAACAAAAACGAGAAAACCATGCCTCATAATAACAGTGAGTTATTGAGCAGGAGGGCTCGTTCTCTTAGCATTTTTCGGGAACAATACGGGCGGGAAACGCCTCTATCAAGGTTTGCCCGCAACGGGCCTTCAACCATTGTCGCTCACTATAAACCACACAAGGCTCGCGGAAACACAAAAAAAGGGAAAAAGGTTCCGATTCCTTGAGAAACAGTCATGCGGTGATACTGGCCACAACGCCTGCCAAGGGTGGGTTTCGAGCGGCCGAGGGGAGGAGGAGGGGGCGGTCGCCCCGGCACAAAACAAGGGAGGCCAGGCGATCGCCTGCCTCCCATGGGTTCCGGCGGCCTGTTATGTGTCCATGGCCGCCGTTTTGTCCGGCATTTTTACGGAGTTTAATACAGCTGCAGTTTTTTCAGCAGGGAAACGGCGGCGAAATAGGAGATGACCAGCACGGCAACCCAGGTGATGAAAAGAAAAATCGTCATAAGAAACACCTCATAAAAAAACAAAACACCATTGGACCTTCGGCGGAGCGGGCTCCACCGAAGGGGTTCGGGAAAAATGAAAGACTCAATATGCGGCCCGATCGCCGGTATCCTCGATTTTGATCTTGGTCCGATTCATTGCCCACCAGACATAGGCGATATACGCCAGGACAAAGGGAATGCCCAGGGCCACATAGGTCATCACCTTGAGGGTATACGGGCTTGAGGAGGCATTGAAGATGGTCAGGCTCGACTGCAGATCAACCTTGGACGGATAAAATGCGGTATTGTTGTAGGCCGGCAGCAGGAGAACGGTCAGGCCGACCAGGACCGTGCCCGGTCCACCGAACCAGATACCGCTGATGGCATTGGTCTTGGCGGTTTTCCAGGCACCATAGACCACCAGGGCCAGTCCGCCGAGCAGCAGCAGCAGCAGCCAGGGGTTTGCCAGCAAATTCAGGAGATATTTAAAGCTGACCACGGCAATGGTCCCTTGCTCGTCGACAATGCCGTAGCCGCGCATGAACAGCAGGGAGAGCACGATCAGCAGGCAGAAGGGCAAGGAGAGGACCAGGTTCTGCCAACAGGCCTTGCGCAGACGCGGTTCCATCTCCGGCGCCTCGCTCAACTCGATATTGTTGAGCAGGTACATGGCTCCCAGGGTCCGGGCATTGAAGACCAGGAACAGGCCCATGGCGATATTGAAGATCGAGGAGAGCGAGGGGCTCAGCGCCGCTTCCAGGCCCCGCAGGGGATGGGTCCAGGTCACGAAGTTGTTGCTGTCGAGCTGGAAATTGGAGCCGGTGAAAAAGGTGCCGACCGCCGCTCCGATCAGGAGGATGCCGACCACGCCGTTGATAAAGAGAAATCCTTCATACACCAGGCTGCCGAGAATATTCCAGGGCTTTTTCCGGTATTCATAGCTGACCGCCTGGATGATAAAGGTGAAGAGAATGGCGATCCACACCCAGTAGGCCCCGCCGAAGGAGGTGGAATAGAACTTGGGGAAGGAGGCGAACAACGCGCCGCCGAAGAGGACCAGGGTGGTAAAGGTCAGCTCCCATTTGCGGCCCAGGGAATTGATGACCAGATCCTTTTCGGTCGGGGTCTTGGCCACCTGCCATAACAGGCTCTGGCCGCCCTGGACAAAGGTGAGAAAGAGAAACATGGCTCCGACCACGGAGCAGAGCAGCCACCAGAGGTGCTGCAGGGTTGGATAATCCAGTTGTTCAATCATTTCAATTTTCCTCCGGTCCGATGTTGATCTGTTTGACCATGATGCTGATTTCGGCAATGAGCAGCAGGGTGAAGAGGATCAGGAACATGAAAAAGGTGGTTTGCACCGTACCGCTAGTCAGATTGGTGCGGGCAACGGTTACCGGCAGCAGATCCTGGATCGACCAGGGCTGACGGCCGACCTCAGCCACAATCCAGCCGGCCTGGGAGGCGATCATGCCAAGGACATAGGTGATGGTCCCCAGCCCGAGCAGCCACTTTTTTTCCACCAGGGTGTCCTTCATGGTGAAGTAAAGGTACCCAAGGAAAATCAAGGGGAAGAGGCAGCCCAGCACCACCATCACATGAAAGGCGTTAAAGGAAAGGGCGACCGGCGGTACGGCATCCTCGGGTTTGTCGAGGTAGCCGTACCCCAGATGCTCCTTGTTCTGGTTGAAGGCCGCAAGATGGGTTTCGGCGGCTGCGCTGTCGTTGTCTTTTTTGGCCTGCTTGTAGGCGTCAAGACTGGCGATCGCCTTTTTGCCGCGTTCCATTTTCTGGGCCGCGCCGAGAATGTTGTGCTCGCTGTTGCCGTAGACCAGATCCTTCATGCCCGGAACAAACGAGCCGAACGAGCGGTTGGCCATCAG
>JBFWIP010000022.1:18378-22624 GCA_050255935.1 Desulfobulbus sp. | reverse complement strand
GACTGGCGATCGCCTTTTTGCCGCGTTCCATTTTCTGGGCCGCGCCGAGAATGTTGTGCTCGCTGTTGCCGTAGACCAGATCCTTCATGCCCGGAACAAACGAGCCGAACGAGCGGTTGGCCATCAGTGACAGCAGGTACGGAAATTTGAAATGAAAACCGATGAACGGTTCCTGGGTATCGTACACTTTTTTCGCGGGATTGATCAGGCCCAGCGCAACCAGGCCGGCGTTGGTCTCCCCTTCATAGAGCCCCTCGAAGGCCGCCAGTTTCATCGGCTGCACCTGAGCGATTTCATAGGCGGATTCGTCACCGTTGAAGATGGTGAAGATCGAAGCCACCAGGCCGATCACCGCCGCCACGGCGATGGAACGCTTGGCCATCATCACGTGCCGTTTACGCAGCAGATAATAGGAGGAGATCGAGATGACGAACAGGGCCGCCATCAGCATGGATGAGCTGGTGGCATGGGTGAATTTGTTGACCGCATAGGGGGAGAAGGCCACCTCGGCAAAGTTCTGCATCTCGAAGCGGGCGGTATCGGGGTTGAATGCCTGTCCGACCGGATACTGCATCCAGGCATTGGCAACCAGGATCCAGACGGCCGAGAGGTTGGAGCCCACCGCGACCATCCAGGTGGCAAAGAGGTGGAACCCTTTGGAAACACGGTTCCAGCCGAAGAACATCACCGCAAAGAAGGTCGCCTCGATAAAAAAGGCGAAAATACCCTCGATCGCCAGCGGTGCGCCGAAAATATCACCGACCATCCAGGAGTAGTTCGACCAGTTGGTGCCGAATTCGAACTCCATGATGATGCCGGTGGCGATACCAATAGCAAAATTGATGCCAAACAGTTTCATCCAAAATTTGGTCAACCGTTTCCATTCCTCATTGCCCGTCCGCACATAGATGGTGTGATAAAAGGCGATGATCCAGGTTATGCCCAGGGTCAGGGGCACAAAGAGCCAGTGGTACATCGCGGTAAGGGCAAATTGGGCGCGGGCCCAGTTGACCATGCCGAGGTCCAGGTTTTCAAGCATAGTTACTCTCCTTTGACAGGGGTTGGAATATAACCTTGGGCAGGCTGTGTCAGCTGTTGCATGACATAGTCGGCCCGTTGTGAATCGGTTGAAAACTGTGTTGCCAGGAAATCGGGAAAAAAGAAGTATTTGATGACCGCAAAGAGAATAAACACCTTGATTCCTATGATTTTCCATAGGGTTTTTCCCACGGTCATTTGCCGGAACCCTTCCCGGTACAGGTGGAAAATACGGACCGTGAGGCCCATGGCCGGTCGCCTGTTGCCGGTCATTGCAGGTCACCTCGAAGGGAAGCGTTGGTTTGCAGGCTTTCGGAATCGAGCCTTGTCTCGGGGAAGGAGGGCAAACAGGATGTGTCGGCGACCAGATGGTCAAAAGTGACCCGGCGAAGGGTGTCGCGCAGCTGATCGCGGGCATCCAGCCAGACCCGGTGCACGGCGCAGTGGTACCTGTCCTTGCAGCTGGCGGGCCGGGCAATGCAGTCGTTGAGGTAAATTTCTCCGATCATGGTTTCCACCACATCGAGCAGGGTGATGTCCGCAGGCCTTTTGTTGAGCACGAATCCGCCCCTGGCCCCTTGGCGGATTTCGATCAGTCCCGCCTTGGCCAAATCCTGAGCAATTTTGGCGAGAAAATGAATCGGGATGTCGGCATGATCGGCGATCTCCTGGCGGCTGGTCAGCGTGCCCTGTCCTTGGCGGCTGAGGTAGACCATGCAGCGGACGGCGTATTCGGCGGCTCGAGTTAATCGCATACTCTATTTGAAGGGGTTGGAACAAGCCGGTTTCCGGCTTTTCCAGTCACAAGGTGACACGGGATTTTTGCAGAATACCAGTTGTTTTTTTTTGCTGCACCCAAAATGACAAGCCAACTAATTGGTTTGACGTGTCTTATGGGCCAGGCAAACTGAACAGGATAAATAAGATTGATTTGGTCTTGTATATTTTAATTGAGAACGATTGTCAATGTTAAAATTGGGGGAGGCGGAAGAAGGCTGGAAAGGGAAAGCCGGTGTCATCGTGATCGCCGATCAGGCGTTGTAGACGACGCCCTGTTTTTTGATCAACCGGTCGCGGCGAAGGCCCATTTCCAGCATGTCGGCCAGGTAGGCATCGGCCCTGTCCAGATAAAAGGAGAGGGCCGATGCGAAGTTACGGCCGACAAGGCCGTCGACAAAGACCTGACTGATTTCCCGGTTCCGGTTCAGGACCAGTTGAGAGCGGTAGAAAATCAGCCACTCCTCGTTGGACATGGTGAGCGCGACCTGCTGCAGGGCCTTGCGCGCCCTGGGCTTGTACATCCACAGGTACATGAGGTCCAATGCATTGATGATAATCACTTTTTTGAGGTCGTCCGCTTCTTCGCTGACGGCCTGGATCAGCGATTTGGGCGATTGCAGCAGATCCAGGACATCTTCTTCGGGAAAAAGGACATCCAGGCGGGCAAAGACGGAAAAGAGTTGCGAGATCTTGGCCTGGTAATCGGCTATCCGAATGCGGATGTTGCTCTGGCGGTCCGCCAACCCCTCGATGACCGCAGCGACGCAGTCCGAAGCCAGCTTCGAGATGACCGCCGCCCATTTCTGCAGTGCTGCCTCAACCCCGGGGATCATGGCCATGTGCAGCATGGCTGCCAGTCCGTCGTTGAAGAGGATGGCCAGGGGAATGGAGAGGATCGAACGGAAGAAATTGCCGATGGCCGCGCTGCGGGGCAGCCCCCGGAGGATATTGTGAGTGGAAATGTACATGCCGTTGGCCAGGGCCATCACCGAATAGAGCAGGACCGGACTGGTAGAGGTGGTGATGCCGAGCTGTTGCTGCAGGAGCAGGCTTTTAACCAGGTAGTCGAGCAGCGGCACGGAAAAGCCGGTGAAGAAGAGGGAGTCGGCTATCCGGCTCCAACTGACCAGCGAGTTCCAGGGCAGAAGTGGCGAGCGTTTGAGGCCTCCGCCGCCGAGAATGGATTGGATGATGTTGCGGATGCCGGTGATGCCGAACCAGATGAAGGCCCCGCAGTAGGCCAGAACCCACCAGTCCTTGGTCAGGCTGAAGGTGAGAAAGGCCGGAATGAAGCCGGCGAGCACCTTGAGGGTGTTGCCCAGGTTGGAGTTGAGGTAACGGAAGGGATGGCCGATGGGTTCGCCGTCCTTTTTCAGATTGGGATGGATATCGATACGGGGTGGCCGTCGGATACCTCCCAATGGGACCACGTTGCCTTCCGTGCCGGGATGGATCTCGAAGCGGTCCAGCGACCAGTCATGCCACGAGACGACGCACTTATGCCGCCTTCCAGGCAAACGGTTCAGAAGCCGTTGCTTCCAGGAGACGGTTACCGGTGTGCAGAGGCGTTGGTGGTAATGGCTGATCATCCGCGCCGTTACCGGGATCAGCTTGCGATGGCTGCACCGATGTTCCCTGAACACATTGCGGATGGCCCGCGTGGGGAGGGTGTCCAGGCTGACCAGCCCCATGCCGTACTGCAGTTGCGACTGGCCGGTGGACCCGGAGCCGATGCGGGAGCCGAGGTAGCGCTTGTTGTAATGGTTATGGAAGGATTCCAGGTTGAAGAGGATGTCCAAAAGATCCATCTTCCGTTGGTTGGCGGCCTTCATTTCTTCCCGCAACCTGGCTTGTTCCTGCTCATTCAATCCCTTTTCCCGGCTCTCCTCGCAACGATTTTCCGCCATGACCCGGGTCGATTCAAAATCCCAGATAATTGAGCGGATGACCCGTTTGAGGGCAATGACGTTATCCTCGTTCAGGGCCTTTTGCAGCGAGTTGATCAACTGGTAGTTGCGGGTCGGGCTGGTGATGTCGACCGCCTCGCCGGCAAAACCGCTGTCCTTGACCGAGGCCAGGGAGGTCATGCCGTGGGCGGAATCCTTGAGATTGAAGGCCTCGATATGGGTGATCCGGCCCTGGCAGAGGTAGAGCAGTTCCAGGGTGTCCTGGATCGAGAGGTTGCTCAGGTTGAGGGTAAAACGGGAACTGGAATGCATCGAGGACAGCCGGGCCAGCAGTTCCGGCGGCGTCAGGTGCAGCAGGGGCGGCATACCCTCTTCATGGGGCACGGTCGGGTCGTGCAGCACTGGGTTGCGTAACGGCTGCAGGAAGCGCTGGATGATGGCCTCCAGGCCGAGCGATTGCATCTTGTGCGAGCATTGCTTGAGCAACTCCTCCCGTTTCTGCGTGTTGCCGGGGTGTTGAT
>JBFWIP010000022.1:0-18278 GCA_050255935.1 Desulfobulbus sp. | reverse complement strand
TGCATCAGAACCCGGGCGGTATTCTTGTGATAAAAGGTGGTGGCAGAACTGAACACCTCGTCGTGCAGGCTCTGCAGGGCAATGATCCGGTCCTTGGCCTTGCCGGCTTCCAGGGATCCCAACAGGCTGACGATGGCATAGGCGATACGCAGGCCGGTGGGCGCGGCCATCTCCTTGATGCCGTGCGGGTGCATGTAGGAAGCCATCAGAAAACTCAGCGACTGCGGCCGGGAGCCGCGTTTGAGAACATCGTTGACGATGTTGAGCAGTTTATAGTCGTTACTGTCGAAAAACAGCCGCGAGGGGGTGTGGCTCATGGACGGGCTCCGCTGGCATGAGGAAAAGGGGAATCTCCATTATAACCAGCGAAAAAAAAAGAGGAAGTGCCAACATGCTGTGCGGGCGGATGGCCAGCCTTCGCGCGGGAAGGCGGCCGTCCGGATTCAGGTCTTTTGTTCCGCATGGAGAAAGCGAAGTATGTCTCTATCGGAGATGGGGCGGGAGAAATAATAGCCCTGGGCCTCATGGCACCCCATGGTCCCGAGTCGGAGGAGCTGGGCTTCGGTTTCCACCCCTTCGGCAACAACATTGAGATGCATTTGTTGACTGATGGCGATAATGGTGGCCACGATGCCGCCGTTGGCCTGGAGGTCATCGACAAACTGTTTGTCGATCTTGAGTGTGTGGACCGGCATTTTGTTCAAATACCCAAGCGAGGAATAACCGGTGCCGAAATCGTCGATGGAAAAGAGAAATCCCATCTCCCGCAGCCGGTGCATAATTTTGAGTGTGTGCTCAACATCTTGCATCGCCGTGGTTTCGGTGACTTCAAACTCCAGATACTGCGGCTCCACCGTATAACGGAGGAGCAGGTCTTCCACCATGTCGACGAAATCGGCATTGTGAAATTGGCGGGGCGAGATGTTGACGCTGACCGGCACAAGAACGCCCTGCTGTTTCATGGTCTGAAGAAATCCACAGGTCGTCTCGAGGACGAACATACACAGATCGTCGATCAGGCTCGTTTCCTCGGCAATGGGAATGAATTGGCCGGGACTGATCAGCTTGCCGCCGCGGTTCCAGCGGATCAGGGCTTCGAGCGATGAGGTCCGGCGTTTTTCGATATTGACCTTGGGCTGATAAAAGACCACGAATTCCTTGTTGAGCAGGCCATAACGAATCCCGTTTTCTGTACGGAATTTTTCGTAGAGTTCATCGTGCATGGACTTGGTAAACAGGATGAACCTGTTCTTGCCCTCACGCTTGGCCTTGTGCATCGCCATGTCGGCGCTGCGGATCAGTTCCATGGCCGATTCGCCATCCCCGGGAAAGGTGGATATCCCGATGCTGGTGTTGACGTAAATCTTTTTGAATTCAAGTAGAAACGGCCTTTTCAAGATGGCTTGGATGCGGTTGGCCATGAGATAGATTTCCGAATCGTTGCCGATATTCTCCATGAAGAGGACGAATTCATCACCGCCGAGCCGGAACAGGGTATCGTTGCCGCCAAGCAGTGAGACAAAACGCTGGCTCACCTGCACCAACAGATCGTCACCCTGATGATGGCCAAAGACATCGTTTACATTTTTGAAATTATCCAGGTCAATGAAGAACAGGGCGATGCGGCCGCCATGTTGGCGTGCCTCGGCCAGTGTCTTGGTGAGTTTATGTTCGAGAAAAGCCCGGTTCGGCAATCGGGTGAGGATATCGTGATAGGCCATGAAGGCGATCTGCTTTTCACGCTTCTTCAGTTCGCCGATCTCGTAGAACATGGCGAAATAGTAGATGATTTTTTTATTTTCATCGCGAATGCTGTTGATGGTCAGCCATTCGGGAAAAAGGGTTCCGTCTTTTTTCCTGTTCCAGATTTCCCCCTCCCAACTTCCCTTGCCGGACAGGTTGAGCCATAACTGCCGGAAAAAGTCGCTGTCGTGTTGTTCCGACCGTAACAGGCGCGGGTTTTGTCCGATGGCCTCGTGGGATTCGTAACCGGTGATGGTGGTAAATGCCTCGTTTACGGCCAGAATCTTTCCCTCGGCATCGGTGATGAGGATGCCCTCGGTGGCATTATCAAAAATCTGTTTATAGATTCGGAGAAAGCTTTCCGCGCTTTTTCGGAATTGAATTTCTGCCTGGAGCTTGCCATTTGTTCGATGAATATCATTGATATATTGTTGAAATTTTGTGACGAGAAAATTAATTTCGCAGCCGCCGCGGTAATCGGTGCCCCGTTCGGACAGTTCCAAATCCAGAGCAAGGTCACGAAGGGGATGCGTGAAGAGGCGGCTTAGGAGGAACGCGGCCCCTATGGAAAGCAATGCCGCGGCCACTGCCAGGACAATGGCCACCAACCGGGTGGAAAACATACCCGCATAGAGTTCATCGGCATAGGAGGTGACCCCGATGATCAGGCCGAGTTGGGGCAGGCGCTTGTAGATCAGGATTTTTTGCCGCTCCTCCCGGTCGGAGGGATTCTTCCACGTGTAGTGAAGGAGATGGAGTTTTTTGGCTTCATCATCATCAATGAGCCGCAGGATACGCTCAGCATATTGCTGTTTCTGCGCTTCGGCAAGGAACGGATGGGCCAGGACCCCTCCCTGTTCATTGATGATGATGGCATACCCCGATTTTCCGTAACGAAAGGCCGTAATGTGTTCTTTAATGGTCTGGAAATCAATGATACTTGAAAATTCTTCTCGATAGCAGCAGACCGAGATGATCCAGTCCCATGGCGCAAAATACGTCATGTACAGCGCCTTAGGCCGCATGGCGGCTTCATTGCTGTTTTTCCAGGAATACTCAAGGTAACCGGTTTTATTGTGAATTTGCTCGCGGATGAACGGCCAGGCCTTGTTGGAATGTTCCAGTTTGAGCAGGGAAAGGCCGACCAATTCGTGTTGCGGGTGGAATTGGGGAACACCTTCGGAATTGAGCACATAGATATAGCCGGAGGGACCAATGTGCTGCGGTTTGAAGATATTGATGACGGCTTGTTGCGCCTGCTCCTCGCTCAATTCCCCCTGAAGTTGTTTTTTGTGGTAACTTTCAGCAATCTGGGCGTTTTTTTCGGCCACCGCCCGGAGGTAATTGTAAATGGAGGTGTCCACCGACAGCTTGATCATGTCGACAATGGAGTCTCCCGCCGCTACCATGCCCGCCTCGATGGTCCGGTTGATACGGCTGAACGTATACTGCAGGAGCAGGGCGAAGATCAGCAGGAGCGGGATGATGAGCAGGAGCAGATTTCCTGTGAAAATTTTCTGGCCGACGGTCCAGCGGTCAAGACGGAACATCTGGCGGACGATACTCGAAGATGACATGAGCAGACTACCTTAAATTAAAGCAACATCGGGCTGTATTGAGAAGAAAAGAGGAGCGCTTATCGGGTGGATACGATCTCCTTCCACTTTGAAATGCAGTGTATCGCAGAAGAAGGGAGGGGATCAAATTGAATTTGTTCCGGTGAAGAGACAGTGGGTACCGGAAAACGGTTGTGGACAGCAAGCGGTTTGCGGTTCGCTTCGGCCGGAGAAGTGCGGCGGAAAAGGATTTGACAGGTATGGGCTTGTTCGTTATCGTTCAGATATTTCAATAAATTTCACGATCATCTCAAGGCTTGGGCAGAGACGATTTCCATAGTCTTGTCCGGTAACGAAAACAATACGTACCTCGCTTTTTTTAACGGAACCGATTCCGGAGAGCAAAAAGTCATGTCAACTCTACCCCGCCGATGGTTGTTCAGTTATGCCCTCCTGATCCTGGCCGTCCTCATCGGGGGCGGTTGTTTTTTTCGTCACCAGGAAAAAGAGGTTCGCCAACAGGTTGTTGCCCAACTGGAAAGCATCGCCCTGCTGAAGATTCATGAGATTACACAATGGCAGGCGGAACGGCTTGGAAATGCGCAGGTCATTGCCGCCACGCCTTTTGCCGCGGAAATGGCGGCGCAGTGGTTTGCCGACCCCACTCCGGAAAAACGTGCGCGTCTGCTTGCCTGGTTCCAGTCGCTTCAGGACAATTATCACTATTCCAATGTTTCCCTGCTCGATCCCCGGGGTACGGTGCGGTTGAGTCTTCACGATGGAGCCGAGCCCACCGATCCAAAGTTCAGGTTTTCCCTCCAACAAGCCATTGCCGGGCATAAGGCGGTGTTCACCGATCTGCATAGAGTGGACCACTCCCCGCCTCATCAGGGCGTGATCAGCCCCCTGTTCGTCAAGGAAGGGAACCGGGAGCAGCCGATCGGTACCATTCTTCTCCGTATCAATGCCGCCAGTTTTTTGTATCCCTTGCTGCAGAGTTGGCCGGTGGCGAGCAAAAGTGCGGAAACCTTGTTGGTCCGCCAGGAAGGGAAGGATGTCCTCTTTCTGAACGAGCTGCGCCATCAGCGCAATACGGCATTGACCTTACGCATCCCCGGAGGCCGGGATGATTTGCCCGCTGCCATGGTCATAAACGGGAGGAAAGGGGTTATCAGCGG
This sequence comes from Desulfobulbus sp., assembly GCA_050255935.1. Lineage (GTDB taxonomy): Bacteria > Desulfobacterota > Desulfobulbia > Desulfobulbales > Desulfobulbaceae > Desulfobulbus. The sequence continues at coordinate 13,801 of JBFWIP010000022.1, read as the reverse complement.
CATCGATTACCGGGGTGTTGCGGTGCTTGCCGTCGGTTATCCGGTAACCGGAACGTCGTGGTTCATGATTTCCAAGATCGACATCGCCGAGGCCTTGGCTGGGTGGCATCAGCACGCAGCCTATATTATCGGTTTAATTTTGGGGGCGGTGCTTGTTCTCTCGACAGGGTTGGGGATGCTCTGGCAGGGGGTTCGCAAGGAACAGTATAAGGTCGCCTTGCAGGCGGAACAGGAACGGCGGTACGCCGAAGCCCGCTATCGGACCATCTTGCTCAGTGTGGGGGATGGAGTCATTGTTTGTGACGGCCAGGGACGGGTGCAGCTCTTGAATCCGGTAGCCGAGGTCCTTACAGGCTGGTTGAAGGAAGATGCCGTGGGAAGGCCGATTGAAGAGGTGTTTAACATCGTCAACGAAGGGAACCGGCAAGCGGTGGAAAATCCGGTGACACGGGTGCTGCGCGAAGGGACGGTGGTCGGCTTGGCCAATCATACCAACCTGATCACTCCCGATGGGGTGGAGTATCCCATTGCCGACTCCGGAGCGCCCATTTTCGATGATCAGGGACAGATTACCGGGGTTGTCCTTGTTTTTCGTGATCAGAGCGAAGAACGATTGGCCGAGGCAAGGCTTCGGCGCGTTGCCCACTTGCTTGAACGGGCCGAAGAGATGGCCGATATGGGTGCCTGGGAATTCGATCTCGCCTCGGGAGACGTTTGGGGTTCACCGTCCGCACATCGCCTCTACGGGCTGGAAATCGGGCACCGGAGCATTGAGGATGTGCAGGCCCTGCCTCTTGCCGAACACAGGCCGGTCCTTGATCGCGCCCTGCAGGCCCTGATAGAGGAGAATAAACCCTATGATACCGAATTCCAGATTCGCCGCCCCAGCGACGGCGCTATCGTGGATATCCGTTCCCAGGCCGAGTACAATCCGCAAACGAACAAGGTCTTTGGCATTATTCAAGATATTACCCTGCGCAACAGGGTCGAGGCCGAGGTTCGTGAAAGTGAATCCCGATACCGCAGCCTGTTCCAGAATAATCATGCGGTGATGCTGTTGGTCAATCCCAAGTCAAACGAGGTGGTCGATGCCAATCCTGCGGCGGTCCTTTTTTACGGCTGGAGCCGTGAGGAACTCCTGGGCAAGAGTATTCACGAAATTAACACACTTCCACCGGAAGAGCTTCGGGATATCCTGAAAGAAGCCCTGAACGGGCAACGTCACATCTTCAATTTTCGTCATCGAGTGGCCGACGGTTCGGTCCGTGATGTGGAGGTTATTTCCGGGCCAATTCTGGTCGGTGGTCAGGAACGGCTGTATTCCATTGTCCAGGATATTAGTCAACGGTTGCAGGCCGAAGAGCAGCGGGAGCGGCTTCAGGAGCAGCTGCTGCAGGCCCAGAAGCTTGAATCGGTGGGGCGTCTCGCCGGCGGTGTGGCCCATGATCTCAACAATATGCTCAGCCCGATCATCGGCTACAGCGAGATGCTTCAGGCGGAATTGCCCCCCGTCGGTGTCCATTATGGATATGTCGAGACGATGCATCAGGCCGCCCTTCGGGCTCGGGATTTAGTGCGGCAGTTGCTGGCCTTTGGGCGCAAGCAGACGCTCGTGATGGAGACGGCCGATCTCAATCAGATTGTCCGCTCCTTTGTCCCCCTGCTGCGCAGAACCATACGCGAGGACATTCATATTGACCTGGAGCTGTCCCTTGCAATTGATCCGGTGCGGGTGGACATCGGCCAGATTGAACAGGTGATCATGAACCTGGTGGTCAATGCCCAGGACGCCATGCCGGAAGGAGGGACGATCATGCTGGAAACCGGAACGGTTGTCCTGGACCAGGTCTATGCGGACAGTCACAGCGATGTCCAGCCCGGTCCCTATGTCCAGTTGACCGTCAGCGATACCGGCTGCGGCATGAGCGAAGAAGTCCGGGCACAGATGTTCAATCCCTTCTATACCACCAAAAAGGACGGCCAGGGAACCGGCCTTGGCCTGGCGACCACCTACGGCATCGTCAAGCAGCACGGCGGCAATATATGGGTGTACAGTGAGGTCGGCCAGGGGACGACCTTCAAGATTTATCTTCCCGTGGCGGATGTGGCCGCTCATATTCGCCGGGAAGAGGGTGCACCCACGCGGAAGGAAGGGCCTCCGCCGCCCGGGCGCGGCAGCGTGATGGTGGTGGAGGACAACGCCATGGTGCGGGAGTTGGCCGTTGACGTACTCGGCCACATGGGCGGCTATACGGTGTTCTCCGCGGCAAGCGGTGCCGAGTGTCTCGAGCAGCTCAGGGGGGGCGCATCCGGCATCGATCTGGTGCTGACCGATGTGGTCATGCCGAACATGAACGGGAAAGCGCTGTACAAGGAGGCGATCAAACGGATTCCGGCGCTCAAGGTCCTGTACATGTCCGGATACACCGAAAACGTGATCGCCTCCCGTGGCGTGCTTGATGCAGGGGTTCACTTCATCCAGAAACCCTTCACCCCCAAGGCCCTGCTTGCCAAGGTCCGGGAGGTTCTGGACGCGGAGGCACTCAGTTCGTAAGCGGTGAGACGATCAGGAGCCGGAGATCCTTTTCGGGACGAAAGTTTTCCCGCACTACTTCAAAGCGGGTGGGGCCGGTTTTGCGGATACCGTCGAGGCAGAGGGAAAGGATGCTGTTTGGTTTGCCTTTGTCGATGGTCAGATGAAATCTGTCGATCGGGCCGTGCCAGGTATTGGCCGTGGTCAGCACGTAGTTGAGGTACACCGCCATGCCGGTTCCCGCCATTTCGTCCCGGCCGGGCGGATGCAGCCGTTTGACGATCCCCTTGCGGGTGAAGGCGTCGATGCAGTACTCGCGGATCAGTTCCTGCTGATAGGAATCGAGGTCCTTGTCCCGCGCCGGCCAGACGAAAATGCCTCCCGGAGGGGCCGGATCATAGCTGTGCTCAATGAGCATGTCCTTGCCCGCGGGGAAGCGTTGCGGCCAGTGGTAACGCAGCACGACCGACCAGAGCGGGATGGGCGGTTCGCCCGGAAACAGTTCCACCAGTCCCAAGGCTTTCAGTTGCTGTTGCCGGTCCTTTTCCAGGCGCGCAAGAAGAGCGGTGATCTCTGTCATGTCCAGCGAAAGGGGAATGCCGAACCGGCGCAGGGTTTCGGTTACCTCTTTTCCGGGTGCGTCATACCCCTCCCGGGTCTGTTTGCGCTGGTCATAGGGCGGCTCGACGACGGCTATGCGTTCCGTGCGGACCGGGATGGGCATGCCGTTGATCCGGGCGGTGAAGCCGACCGGATTTTGGCTGCGCAGTTTCTTTTCGTCCAAGGCAAAACCGGTGTTGGCCAATTCATTGAGCGAGACCGGCGGCAGGGGGAAAATGACTTCGCCTTCCACGGCTTGCGCGCCGTCATTATGAAACAGATAACGGACCCGAACCTTGTCGGCACTGAGAAAAAGGTCTTCACTCACCATGCGCACCTGATCGGTGCGTCCGAATTGCAGGCCGGTGGCACTCAAACCGCCGAACCCGTCGTTGGCCGGGCTGATTGCCGGCAACCAGCACACCCACAGCACTAAAAAAATCACCTGCTTTTTTATCAAGGCTTCCCTCCTTGGGATTGTTTCCGGCGCATCACGTATCAGGGGCTCTCTCGACCGTCATTGCGATTGGAGGCGCAATCGCAGGCGTTTTTCGGTCATTGCCGACGTTCCCGGCGGAGCGCCGCCGGCAGCAGACTGAGGGCAAACCAGCCGCCGGCGATGAGGATGATGGTGGCGCCGGTGGCGGTCCGGGCCCAGTCCTGGGCGGATACAATCAAGCCGCTGACCGCGGAGCTGAGACTGACCAGCAGGGCCCACCAGAACATGGCCCCCGCGGAGCGGGCAAGATTGCGGGCGGCGGCGGCCGGCACGATGAGCATCGCCGTCACCAGGAGCACGCCCACCGCCTGGACAGCGAACATGACGATCAGAGCCAGCAGTCCGGTGAAGATATACTGGTGCACGGCCACCCGGATCCGGTGCGCCTTGGCCAGGGTCGGGTTGAGGCCGATGTACAGCAGGTGGTTGTAGCTGATGACCTGAAAGCTCATCAGGGCGACAAACAACAGGATGAGACAAAGGATCTGGGTGTCGCTGATGGTGAGGATGTCGCCGTAGAGGAAACGTTGCAGGTCGCGGGCAAGGGAGCGGTCCCTGCTGACAATGGCCAGGCCGAAGGCGACTATGGTCGAGAAAAACACGCCGATCACGGTGTCGCTCGACAGGCTGGAACTGCGCTGCATGAGCATGATCCCCAGGCCCACCAGGAGGCCAAAGGCGGGCATGGTCCAGTTGGGATCGACCGAAAAGAGCAACCCCAGGGCGACCCCGGCAAAGGCGGAGTGACTGATGGCGTCGGCAAAGAAGGCCATGCGGAAATTGACCACCATGATCCCCATCACCGCCGCCATCGGTGCCAGCAACAGCAGCCCGACAAGGGCCTGCTGCATGAATCGGGCCTGGAGGCAGTCAAAGGGCAGGAGCCGCCCTGCCAGGTCATACACCAAAGAGAGGTCAATCACCGCGATTTCCCCGCTGGCAACAGGGTGCCGAACAGACGGTGCAATTCTCGGGCATGGAGCGGGAACTGACCAGGCCCATGTGCATGCCGAAGATGGCGGTCAGGTTTTTGTTGGTGAGCGTCAGCCGGGGCGGTCCCTCGGCGGCCACCTTGCGGTTGAGGCAGATGACATGGGTGGCGTGGTGGGTCACGGTGGCCAGATCGTGGCTGACCATCAGTTGGGTAAAACCCTTGCGGTGGCGGAGCGTGTCCAGAAGTTCGCAGAAAATCAGCTCGCCCTGGAAATCAACTCCGGCCGAGGGCTCGTCGAGAACCAGGAGATCGGGCTCCTGGCGCAGGGCCAGGGCCAGGAGGACCCGTTGCAGCTCTCCCCCCGAAAGGGCGCCGATCTTCCGCGTGGCGAGATGTTCCGCCTTGACCTGGGCAAGGACATTTCGTGAGTGGCGGTCGATGGCCGAACCGATACCGAACCAGAGCGGTTTTTTTTGAAATCCCATGGCCATGAATTCACTGACAGTGAGCGGCATGCCGCGATCAAAGGAAAGACGCTGGGGCACGTAGCCGATCCGGGGCGGCTTGTCGCCGCTGTCGAGAATGATTTTCCCCTGGTAGCCGATTTCTCCCAACAAGGCCATGAGCAGGGTGGTCTTGCCCGCCCCGTTGGGACCGATGATGGCGGTGCAGCTCCCCTTGGGCACCATTGCACTGACCGCGTCCAGGATGGAGATACCCCCCTGTTTCACCGTGACCTGTTGGAACCGGACCGCGGTTTCGACCTCGGCCAAGGGCGGCTGGTACAGGGGAAGGGGTTCAGCGGCGGCCAAGGGTCTGTTCCAGGGTGTCGAGGTTGGTCCGCATGACCTGCTGGTAATAGTCGAGCGGGGCTCCCTCCGGTCCGTTTGCCGCCGGATCCAGGCGGGCCGAGGCAATACCAGCTTCCCGGGCAATGGTCCAGCCGACGGCTTCCGGATACTGCGGCTCGGTAAAGATGGCTCCCGCCTTCTTGGCTTTGATCGTGGTCACTATCTCTAGAATTTCGGCGGCCGATGGGTTCTGTCCGGCATGGGCCTGTACCACGGCCACCACCTCGAGCCCCATGTCGCGGGCGAGATAATCAAAGACCCCATGCTGGGTGACAATGCGGTTGTTGGCGAGCCCCTTGCCGGCCCGGGTCATGTCGTCGGCCAACTGCTGTAATTGTTGGCCATAGGTTGTGCCGTTGGCCAGTAAGCTCGGAGCCGCCGCGGGCAGGTGCTGCGCCAGGGCCCGGGCTATGTTTTCGGCAATTCGGGCGGCCATGCGGGGGCTGGCGAACAGGTGGGGGTTGGATCCGCGGTGGTGATGATGCACCTCTTCGTGCCCGTGATGCTCTTCTTCCTCTTGCGGGAGGATACCGTCGATGCCGCTGGAGCTGTCGATCACCTGCAGCCGGGGGTTGGCTTGCGTCAATGGCGCCCCCAGAAATTCCTCCATGCCCAGGCCATTGATGATCAGCAGGTCGGCCTTGGCCAGCTTCCGCATATCCTGGGGGGTAAGGGCGTAGTCATGGGGGCAGCCGAGACCGGCGGGAATCATCAGATCGATCGCAATTTCATCCACCCCCCGAGTGACGTTGCGGGTGAGTTGATAAATGGGAAAGGTACTGACCAGGATGTGCAGCGCTGGTTTCCGGGCCAGGCTCCATGAAGGGCAACCGGCCAGCAGGGAAACCAGGACAACGAGGATGAGTGATAGGCGTTTTTTCTGCATGGAAACCTCCTGCCGGGCGGGCTCTGTCCGAGACGGAAAGTGAATGCGGCGTTGCGTAACCGCCTCGGAGGTGAAAAGCTCAATAACGGCAAATTCCCCCGGTGGGGGGAATCCTTCGCTCAATCCTCGATCCAGACCTCGTTGAGGACGCGGGCCTGGTCCTCGGGGCGCATGACCCGGCAGCGGAGAACGCCTTCCTGAAAGGTGCCGTAGGTGGCATGGCGCGGGATGCGCAGGGTGCCGTCGTCATCGAGGTCCACCATCACGACCACATCGCCGCCGTTTCCGAGCGTGAGTTCACAGGGTATTTTGGGCATGGGTCTCTTCCGTCTGTTGTTCCTTGATCTGGACCAGGTGGAGTTGCCGATCGATACGGACCTGTTGGTTGGCGGGCCGTCCCTTGACCTCCGGAACCTGGGTGTTCAGCTTCAACGGCGAGGGGGAGGCATTCAAGGCCGCCAGGATACTGTTGTCCCGGTCGTAGAGATCGGGCTTGAACATCACCTTGCCGTTATTGTCGACATTGGTAGTCAGATACATCAGGTAAATTGGGAGCGGCTGCTTCAAGATGACGGTGGTGGTTTTACCGGAGGCAATAATCTTGTCCATCTTCTCCGGTGTGGTGGGGTTGCCCGGATCGTTGGCCAGAATCAACCGCCCGAGATCAAGCGGGTTTTGGACCCGGATGCATCCGTGGCTGAAAGCGCGCCGTGTCCTGCCGAAAAGGAATTTGGTTGGGGTGTCATGGAGGTAGACGTGGTAGGGATTGGGGAAGAGAAACTTGATCAACCCCAGGGAGTTATCCCTTCCGGAATCCTGACGGATAATATAGGGAAAATATTTCCCGCGGTATTGGCTCCAGGGGATGGTGGTGCTATCGACCTCATTGCCATCGTGGTCGAGCACGCGGAGTCGCTGTTTTGCCAAAAAATCAGAATCATTGATGATGCTGGGCACGGTTTCGTTCTTGATAATGTCCGGGGTAATGGTCCAGGTTGGGTTGAGCACGATATAGGTGATGGCTGAACGGAAGATCGGCGTCTGGTGGTACGGCTTGCCGACCATGACCTTGCTCGTCCAGATCGGTTGGTTGTTGTGGTAGTACTGGAGCATGAATCCGGCAATGTCAACGATCAGGTTGGAACTGGGCAAATCGTGGATAATCCAGCGGGTACGCTCCAGGTTGACCCTGATTTGCTTGATCCGTTCTTCTGCGGTGATGTTCATGGCATTCACCGTGCTTTTACCGGCAACGCCGTCGGGTTCGAGATGGTGGCGCTTCTGGAAGGTCTTGACCGCCGTGACCAGGGCGTCGTCATACCGGTTGCCCTTCTCGTGAGTGGTGGAGAGGTAATCTCCGGTCACCTCGAGACGCCGCCGCAATGCCGTTACCCGCGGGTCGTGCATTCCCGGGCGCAAGGAGGGGCCAGACGGCACTTGGGGCCAGCCGCCATGACCGGCGATAGCCTTGTAGCGTTTGAGCGCTTCTTTCAGGGCCACATAGGTCTGATGATGTGGGGAGAGCTGGTCCAGCGCGGTTCGTATGGTTCCGGTCTTGATGGCATTGAGATAGGTGTTCACCGGTGAGGTTTGCGGCGTGGAGGACTCCAGATTCTGTTTCTCGTCCACCTTGCTGGGATCCACCTTGCCGTAACGCTTGTGCTGCCCCAGGAGGATAAAGGCGTCGGAAAGGAGGAGATCGTACTCGACCTGCTGTGCCAGCGACATCGTTTCCCCGAGTTCATCACGATAACGGTTGATGGCCGTCAGGTGATAATCATCGGGAATAAAACCTTCTTCCGCACCGGCGACAATCGCGGAGATGAGCTGGCTGATGTTGCCCTGGTTGGTCCACAGCGGGGAAAAGTGATTCTTCCGATACAGATCAAGCAGATAGGCGGTGGTGTAGATCGGTTCCTGTCCGGTACCGTTCGGGGGGCCGTAGTAGAGTTGCTCCAGCCGTTGCTGGATCAGTTGCTGCTCCGGACCGGCGGCCATCGGATCCGCCGTATCTGCGGGATTGTTGTCCGTTTCCTCGGGCGGTGCCTCCTGAGCGGGCGAAGTGAAGGCATGCTTCGCGCCTTCGTGCATGTTGGGAATGGGCCGGATGGGGGTGATCTCTTCAGCCTGGGCACGGGGAGCAAGGGGGAAAAGAAGGGAGAGCAGCAGGGCGGCAAGAACGTAAAGGGAAGAACGTCCGATGGGACTCAACAGCAACATGAGCGATTATTCCTGGATCAAGACTGATTTGTTGGGATGGAATCAGGCAGTTAGTCGGCAATTGATTGACGAACGGTTTCCGGAGAGACCATGAACACTTCTTCAGTTTTAAGGAACAACGGCGATAATGACAAGAACATATACAAATTTTTGAATAAAAAGTGTCGTTCTCACATTGATCGGCATCGCCGGCCTGTGCTATCCTCAGTGAAAACTTTTTGTGGAGGATGGGCTGATGGCTCTTGCTGGTTTATCTCCGGTGTTGCTCTGGTTTCTTGCCGGTGTGTTTTTCTTTGTCATGGAATTGCTGCTTCCCGGCTTGATCGTGTTTTTTTTCGGCCTCGGTGCCTGGTGTGCGGCCCTGGTTTTATACCTGTTGCCCATGAGCCTGTCGTCACAGTTACTGGTTTTTATTGCCTCCAGTCTGATTTTTCTCGTTTTACTTCGATCCACCTTGAAGAAGGTTTTCCTGGGGCGTACCCTGGAAAAGGACGCGATGGATTCGTCTTTGCCCCTGACGGGCACGGGTGAGGTCATTGAGGACATCCTGCCTCCCGCCGTCGGCAAGATCAAATATGGCGGTTCGTTCTGGCAGGCCAGCGCGGACCGGCCGCTGACCAAGGGAACCGTGGTGCGGATATTGTCAAAAAAGAACCTGATCATCGAGGTCGGGCCCATTGATGCAGAAGGAGATGAGTGATGGACAGTTTTTTAATCGGTGTTTTGGTTCTGGTTGGGTTTGTCGTCGTTTTGCTGCTCAAGACCGCGGTGGTGGTCGACCAGCAGTATGAATATGTGATCGAGCGCCTCGGCAAATACCGCACCACCCTTGAGGCCGGTTTTCATGTTCTCATTCCTTTTTTCGACAAGGTGGCCTACAAACGGAGCCTGAAAGAGGAATCCATCGACATTCCGGCCCAGACCTGCATCACTGCCGATAACGTCACCATGGAGATCGACGGTTGTTTGTATATGCAGGTGGTCAATTCCCGGCTTTCGGCCTACGGCATCGAGAACTACCATTTCGCCGTGACCCAGCTCGCCCAGACCAGCCTGCGTTCGGCCATCGGCAAGATTTCCCTGGATAATACCTTTGAAGCCCGTGAGAATTTGAACCGGCAGGTGGTGGAAGCCTTGGATGAAGCCTCGCAGAACTGGGGGGTCAAGGTGCTGCGCTATGAAATCAAGGATATCCAGCCACCGCGCAGTGTGCTTGACGCCATGGAAAAACAGATGCGCGCCGAGCGGGAGAAACGGGCGGAGATCGCCAAGTCCGAGGGTGAACGCCAGTCGATGATCAACCGTGCCGAAGGCGAGCGCGCCGAGGCCATTGCCCGTTCCGAAGGTGAACAGATGCGCCGTATCAATGAGGCCGAGGGACAGGCCCAGGAGATCCTTAAGGTCGCCGAGGCGACCGCCGAGGGCATCCGCCGGGTGGCGGAGGCCCTGAGTTCACCGGGAGGGCAGGATGCCGCCAATCTCGATGTGGCCAAGCGGTATATCGATCAGTTCGGCAAGCTGGCCAAGGAAAGCAATACCCTTATCCTGCCCGCCAACCTCACCGATGTCTCCTCGATGGTGGCCACGGCACTGACCACGCTTGAGCGGACCAGAAAAGTCGAAAAAACCGCAGGCTGATTTTGTTCATGCCGCGCCCGTCCGCCTCCTGGTGGACGGGCCTTTCTTTTCCCGCCTTGTTGCCTCTTGCCCCACTCCCCGCTTCAGGTCGTTGACCGTCCGGGACCGGACCGGACAGTGGGTGTTTCCGCTTTCTGTCCTTTACGATGTAGTCCTGGATCTCCTCGTTGTTCTGATTGTTTATAACCTGAAATCGATGGACAAAAGGCGCCGGTTGAACAGTGGACTGTCCAACGGGACGGTTCAGGACAACCTTCCCCTCCCGGTGATCCCATCCTGGCAGGGACGGCACGATGCGAATGTATTTTCTACCGATCTGAATGCAATGACCAGAAGACGGTTATTCGGCGGACCGTACAGACCTTTTGCCCGAAGGTTAGGGAGTCCTGCCGGTTGAAAAATGATTGGCGGATGAGGAGAGGGGGATGGCCGCCTCCGGATGGAGCAGGCGGGCAAAGGTGAGCAGGGTATCGGCAAAGGTAAGGGGGGAGGGGCTGCAGACCAGGTCCGGTTCCATGAGAAAGACCCGTTGGTCGCGCACGGCATCAATGGGGGCGAAGTTGAGCCAGCGTTTTTTCTCATTGGCACCGATGCCGTTTTCCGAACCCATCACCGCGATGATGATCACCTGTGGGTTGAGGGCGATGATCTGCTCGGTTTTCATCGCTCCGGAGCGTTGGTCGCCGGCAATGTTGATGCCTCCTCCCAGTTCGATGAAGTCGTGGGTGAAGGAGTTGCTGACCGAGGAAAAGAGAGGGGTTGCGCCGATCTGGAGGAAGACTCTCGGTTTGGGAAGTGATTGCACGGCATCATGAACCGCCTTCACCTTGAACCGGGCTCTGGCAATGATGGCCTCGGCCTCCGGTTTCAGCCCAAGCAGGACACCAAGACGGTGGAAATGGTCACAGATATCGGTAAAGGAAGCTGGTTGGCTGAAGGACTCCACGCGTAAACCAAGGCTGCGAAGTTTGGTTACCTGTTGCCGTGGAGTCAGGTTGGTGGCCAGCACCAGGTCGGGGCGGAGACTGACGATTTTTTCAATGCTCAATTCCTGGACCGAGCCGATTTTTTCAATCAATCGGGCCGCATCAGGCCGTTGGCAATAAACCGTGTCCCCCACCAGCCGATCTCCGGCGCCGAGGAGAAAGACATTTTCCGTCAGCAGGGGACCGAGCGAGATGAGACGGGCGGGCAATGGTCCCGGCGGCGAATCCCCGCCCAAGGCGGTGCAGGCGAGACAGCATACCGATACCAAGAAAAAAACGAGGCCAAGCCACGGTCTCGTTTTTTTGGGGAATCGTTGATGAGCCCGCAAGGATTCAGGCATCAATAAACATGCATGGCAGAAATGATGCAACACCAAGCGCCGCAAGCTTTTTTTGCGGTTTTTGGGCAGACCGACCATCGCTGCCCTTGCCGTTCAGATAACGTCGTCATCATCGAGGTCGTCTTTTTTTTCCAGATCATCCTCGTCGTCGTCGAGATCATCGTCATTGTCGTCGATGTACTTCTCTTCCTCTTCGAATTCGTCCTCATCCGGCGAGATATCGGGCGTGGATTCATCGGCGGAGCGAACCGCCTTGGGAATTTTGGACTCCGGCAGGACGAATTCGCGTATTTTTTCAATCTCGTCAGGGAGCAGCAGATCCGCCTGGCAGACCTTGCAGTTTTTGACATGCTGGTCAACGAATTGCATCATGCGGGCCGGAGCCATGGTTTCCTGCTTCACCCGGAGGTACCAGTCCTTGATCAGGCGAATTAAATTCTCACATTCCATGGAAAATCGAGGTGTGCTGTTGCGGGCGGAAGCCCGATTCGAGTGTTCAACGTGGGGGAAACGAACAAACAGTTGTATTTTTTGTGAATAACTAGTAAAAATTATCAAACGACGGAAGTGGAAAGGGCACTGGTGGCTCTCCCGGACTTCAAATCCGGTGTGCCGGGCGAATACCCCGGCAGGTGGGTTCGATTCCCATGCACTTCCGCCATTTTTGCAGTATTTTCAATACCTCTAGCGGCCCTATTCTAGCCTGAATCTTTTTGCGCTGTCAATCTTCTTTTCTCCCGATTTTGTCAAGAAAAAAACGTCTTCCGGTTCGTTCCGTTTTCGCCATGCCTTCCGATGGCAGGAATCAGGAAGAAAAGTGCATCAGGGGCATTAAGACCGCAAAGGGTTCCCTGATACCCACCGTGCGGGAATAGTTCAACAAACCCGCCAGCAGCGGTGGCGTGATACGCTCGCCCCGTGTTGCGACCTGGTGCTCGTGCAGCGTGAAGATATCCTCATCCAGGACCATGTGGGTGTCTAAATCCGCACAGGTCAATTGTATCCGAACCATGTTCTGCAGGCCGAAATCGTAGCTGCGGCAGGCTGCGACCAACTCCCGGTTATGGGCAGGGTCATGCTCGAGGGAATCGAGGACCTCACCAGGCGGAAGCCCGGCCATCAGCAACGCATCCAGGACCATTGCCGTATGCAGGATACAGCCTCCTTGGCGGATCCGCTCGTTGCGTTCGGGGTCGGCATAGGTGGGGAAGGCGGAAACCGGTTTATCCTGCAGGGCAATGATCTCCACCACATCCTCAAAACGGGGAATACGCATCAGGAGTTTGACCGCCAAATCAGGGTGGCTTTGAAGCATGAGACGCTCTTCCGGCTTAAGGTGCAGCCCATGTCCCTGTTTGATAAGGATTTCAGGCGGAATAGTCAGGCAGCCGAGTTGGGAAAGCATGGCGGCCATTTCCACCAACCACACCTGCTTGTAGCCGACTTCCCTCGCTATATGGAGGCAATACTGTTTCAGCCGATTGGCTTTCCCCTGGGCCACCGGGTTGACCAGAGTGAGAATCTGGGTCAAAACCGCGACGACCCCCACCAGGGTATGCTCCAGCAGTTCCCGTTCGGCAACCGCCATATGGTAGTGGCGAACGGCCTCTCGCAGAACCATGATCAGGGTTTCCCCGTCGCAGGGTTTGGTGAGAAAGCGGAAAACTTTGCCGGTATTGGAGGCCTCTATGGCCGTCTGCTGGTCGGCATGGTCAATGAGCAGGATTCTGACGGTTTCCGGGCTGGTCTGGCGGACCCGGCGTAAGACCTCGAGTCCGTCCATCATCGGCATCTGCAGGTCCGAGACAACCACTGCAAAAGGGCCCTGTTTGCGAAGACATTCCAGTCCTTTCTCCGCCCCCTCCGCAGTGTGTACCGTAAATTCCCGGCCAAGACTATGCTTGCAGGTTTTGAGCAGGTTGGTGTCGGCATCGATGAAGAGAATCAAAGCTTGCATGGGCTCGGTTTCCGGCTTGGCTCAGGAAAAATAGTCCCCGCAGGGAAAGTTTTCCTTTGTTGAGAGCATGGTAGCATGCCCCTTGAGGGTTGAACAGGGGGGAAGGCTTGATTTTCCACATAAGCCGCCCGAGAGTTCAATTGCACCCAGGTGGTCATGGCACGTGCCAACCTGGTGGCACGTGCCATGCTCTCTGAAAAAACCGGGGAACAAGCAGTTCCGCGTTCATAACGCTCTGTGTTTTTTCAGGGCGTATATGTTTAACTTTTTGTTTATCTTTTCTTTTATGAAGCCGTTGGATGTGTTTGTAGTCGGCCGGAAAAGAAGAGATGCAGGAAAAATGGAAGGAAATAATT
>JBFWIP010000021.1:22625-27320 GCA_050255935.1 Desulfobulbus sp. | reverse complement strand
GGACTTAGAAATGGTGGCGATGCAGGGACTTGAACCCCGGACACTACGGATATGAGCCGTATGCTCTAACCGGCTGAGCTACATCGCCAATATCTCAAAAAGCCTATGGGCTTGAATCGGGGCATTATGCAGGATCCGGCCTCCATTGTCAATAAAAAATTCTTTTCCCCTTGCATGCGGCCTTTTTTTCATCACACCTCCGCAGAGGAAGCTCCGCAAACGACCTCTTATCATTCGCTGCCCTCTTTTTTCCAGCATGCAAAGTCCTTTGCCTTGGAGGCTTGGACGGGGCCGTCGTCCTTGCCGACATTGATAAAAAAAGCCCTCTTTCAGGAGTCAATCCCGAAAGAGGGCCCAAAACAGCGAACCTGGGTGAATGCAGGCTGGGGGAGATTACATCATTCCGCCCATGCCCCCCATTCCGCCCATGCCGCCGGGAGGCATACCGGCCGGAGCCTTGTCCTCTTCCGGCAGATCGACGATCATGCACTCGGTGGTAAGGAGCAGACCGGAAACAGAGGCCGCATTCTGCAGAGCGGAACGGGTGACCTTGGCCGGGTCGATAACACCGGCTTCGATCAGGTCCTCATACTTCTCGGAAGCTGCGTTGAAGCCCATCGGGCCTTCCAGGTTCTTGACATGCTCAACGATGACCGAACCTTCGCGGCCGGCGTTGGCGGCAATCTGGCGAACCGGCTCTTCGAGGGCACGACGGATGATGTTAATGCCCAGTGCCTGCTCGCCTTCGAGCTGGAGGGTATCGAGCACCTTGAGGCAGCGGAGGTAGGCGACGCCACCACCGGGAACGACACCCTCTTCCACCGCAGCGCGGGTAGCGTTGAGGGCATCCTCGACACGTGCCTTTTTCTCTTTCATCTCAACCTCGGTGGCGGCACCGACATTGATCACGGCAACACCGCCGATCAGCTTGGCCAGACGCTCCTGCAGTTTCTCGCGATCATAATCAGAGGTGGTGTCCTCGATCTGGGCGCGGATCTGTTTCACGCGGGCAGCGAGCGCCTCTTTGTCACCGGCGCCATCGATAATGGTGGTGTTGTCCTTGTCGACCACGATGCGTTTGGCGGTACCGAGGTCGTTGATGGTGACGTTCTCAAGCTTGATGCCGAGGTCCTCGGTGATCACTTGGCCACCGGTGAGAACGGCGATGTCCTCGAGCATGGCTTTACGGCGATCGCCGAAGCCCGGAGCCTTGACCGCGGAAACGTTGAGCGTGCCGCGCAGTTTGTTGACAACCAGGGTGGCCAGGGCTTCGCCGTCGACATCTTCAGCGATGATGAACAGCGGTTTGCCCATCTTGGCAACAGACTCGAGGATCGGCAGAAGGTCCTTCATGTTGGAGATCTTCTTCTCGTTGATCAGGATGAGGGGCTCATCCATGCTCACTTCCATGCGATCCGGGTCGGTCACAAAGTAGGGGGAGAGGTAGCCGCGATCGAACTGCATACCTTCGACCACGTCCAACGAGGTCTCCATGGATTTGGCTTCCTCAACGGTGATGACGCCTTCCTTGCCCACCTTGTCCATGGCCTCGGCAATGATGTTGCCGATGGTCTCGTCGTTGTTGGCGGAGATGGTTCCGACCTGGGCGATTTCCTTCTGTTCCTTGGTGGGGTTGGCGACCTTGCCGAGTTCGGCGACGACGGCGGCGACGGATGCATCGATACCGCGCTTGATCTCCATGGGGTTGGAACCGGCGGCCACCAGCTTGGCGCCCTCGGTGTAGATGGCCTGGGCCAGGACCGTGGCGGTGGTGGTACCGTCGCCGGCAACATCCGAGGTCTTGGAAGCGACTTCCTTGACCATCTGGGCGCCCATGTTCTCGAATTTATCCTTGAGCTCGACCTCTTTGGCAACGGTCACACCGTCTTTGGTGATCACCGGGGCTCCGAAGGATTTCTCGATCAGGACGTTGCGGCCCTTCGGACCGAGGGTAACCTTTACGGCATTGGCCAGGGCATTGACGCCGGCCAACATTTTCTCGCGGCCCTTGCCGCCATATTTCAATTCTTTTGCAGCCATGTCATTATCTCCTTAAAACGTTGGGATTACCGTCAATCAAGCCTGAACTACGCCGAGGATGTCGTCCTCGCGCATGATAAGAAAATCTTCGCCGTCCAGTTTAACTTCGGTTCCACCGTATTTGGAGAACAGCACGCGGTCACCGACCGCCACATCCATGGCTACACGCTCACCGGCGTCGTTGAGTTTGCCGGGGCCCACGGCAACGATCTCACCCTCGGCCGGCTTTTCCTTGGCAGAGTCGGGGATGATGATGCCACCGGCGGTTTTCTCCTCTCCTTCCAATCGTTTGACCAGGATACGGTCATTCAATGGACGAATTTTCATGTACATTCCTCCTGTGTATGGTTCTGGATGTTAGATGATAAAAAAATATTTGAGCCGAAAGAAAGCCCGGTCGGGCTCCGGACGACTCAAATCTTGTTTCTTTTGAGAAAAAACGAAACTCCAGCCTTTCGACTGCGCAAAACAATAGGATCGGTTTTTGAAAAATCAAGGGCGGGTTGAACGAAAAATTGCATCGTTCAACCCGTTAATATGAAAGGATATTTTAAAAGGGAGTTATTTTTTTCAACAGTTACTCAACCAACCCGGAGCCGCCATTTATGGGGGTCGTCCTGGTAGCCGAATTGAATTGCCTGGAGTTCGTCGAACAACCGTTTGGCCAGTTCTCCGGCCACGCCGCCGTTGATCTGAACATGTTGTTCCTTATAGCAGAATTCACCCACCGGCGAGATCACTGCGGCGGTACCGGTGCCGAAACTCTCCTTGAGGGCGCCGCTTTTTCCGGTGGCCACCACCTCGTCGATAGTGATGCGGCGTTCGCTGACCTGGTAGCCCCAGTCGCGGGCCAGCTGAATGACCGAATCGCGGGTGATGCCGGGCAGAATCGAGCCCTCCAGCGGCGGGGTGATCAGTTCGTCGTCGATAAGAAAGAAGATGTTGGAGGTTCCGACCTCCTCGACGTAGCGGCGTTCGACCGCATCCAGCCACAAAACCTGGGTGTAGCCCTTGTCGTGGGCCTCCACCTGGGCCCGGACGCTGGCGGCGTAGTTGCCGGCGGTTTTGGCGTTGCCCACCCCACCGGGGACGGCACGGACGTATTTGTCCTCGACATAGATCCTGGTGGGACTGAAGCCTTCGGCATAATAGGCGCCGACCGGGCAGCAAATGATAAAGAACAGGTATTCCTCGGCAGGGCGCAGACCGAGAGCGGGTTCCGTGGCGATCATGGTCGGGCGGATGTAGAGGGTTGCCCCCGGAGTGCCGGGCACCCACTCCTGGTCGAGGTACACCATGGCGCGCAGTGCCTGAAGCACGCGATCCTGCGGAAAACGGGGCATGCAGATCCGCAGGGCGGATTGGTTCATGCGGGCGAGGTTATCGGCCGGGCGAAAAAGAAAGATCTGGTCGTCCTTGCCGCGATACGCCTTCATCCCCTCGAAAATCGCCTGTCCATAATGAAAAACCATGGCCGCCGGATCCAGGGTGAAAGACCTGTAGGGCTCGATGGCGGCATCGTGCCAGCCATCCTGCCTGTTCCAGCGCATGGTGAACATATGATCGGTAAAAATCTGGCCGAATCCCAGCTCGGACTGATTCGGTTTTGATTTCATCTGGTCAGCCGATGCCTTATGCAGCGTTACTTCGAGTTCCTTGTTGTACATCTTTCCACCCTGAGCTCGCCGGTTCGCTTGACCGGTTTCCGTTGATGATACGAGTATGGATCAGCGGCAAGGGCGGAAAAGCCGGCAAACCGCTCTCCTGAAACGGCAACATCGCCCACACCCAGCCAAACAATTGGGGGAGAATAATCTATTGCCCACGGCGGCACAAGCAGTACTCAAATTTTTCCGCCATTTTCCCGACTCAACCGATCCCGATCCCGGTACGGGCTCCACCTGTCCAAAGCGGGACTGATCTTCTTTGAAGTCCACCGCAATTCATGCTACAAGAGCAGCTCGAACCGTTCCTTGGGCGGCCGCCCGAAGGAGGCGTCCTCAACTCTTTCCCTGCTGCAGGAGAATGCCCGTGCCCACGCTTATCCCGGAGAACATTGAAGAACTCGTGACCGAATACAAACGGATCTGGCCGTTGATGCCCAAGCTCCATGCATCCATCGCCAGGCTCGCGGACAAGAACGCCATCAAGGCCTGTGCCAAACGGCTGCGGCTCCTGTCCAAAAAGGACGGAAAATCCGTTTTTTCCTTTGAAACCGAATATGAAGCCGAGTTGTTCCAGGATTATCTGATCTACATGTACCGCCCCCGGGGATTCAGCCTGGTGCGGCAAATGCGCAACCGCAGGCGTTATCCCGAGGGCAGCGACGAGCAGAGCCTCCTTGAGGGGATGCATCAGGCCCGCTTTTCCTTGTTTTGGGTCAAGGAACTGCATCCTGCGGGCGGCATGGTGGTCCTGGACGTGATCACCGGCAAGGAACTGTTCGTGCTCGATCAGTCGTTGCCGCATCAGGAAGTGACGGGCCTGCTGGCGGCCTTCCGTATTTTCCCCTTCCGCGAGGTGTGGATGCACACGGGCGCCAGCATGGCCTTTGGCATCATCAGTCAGCCCGAAGGGCTTCAACCGATGGAACGGCGGCTGACGGACAAGGAAGAGCAGGAACTCAACGAGGAAAATTTTTTCCGCTGGCGGGCC
>JBFWIP010000021.1:5038-22525 GCA_050255935.1 Desulfobulbus sp. | reverse complement strand
GTGGTGATCAGCAGGCTGTGCAACGCGCACCACCCCACCCAAAGCAGTATCAATTCCACCATGGCAGCGCCTTCCTCCTCCCCTGTTCCCATGTCAGCATTCCGGCCCTACTCGTTGCGGAAGTCGCGCAGGCTGTTGGCATGGTGCATCTCCTCCACCATATCCACCGTATGGCAAAGGGCACAGTTGCGGTTTGATCCCATGGGCAGGCGGTTGCCCTGGTACTGGAGCGGTTGCAGGCCATCGAGTTGTTCACCATACGGGTTGTCCGCCGGATAGACCGCATGCGCACTGGAATGGCAGGCCCCGCAGAACAGGCGCCCGTTGTCGTCGGTACGGTTCCGGTACAGCCCCTGTTCATCGGCCGTCCAGGACTGGAGCAGGGTATCGGTATCCGGGGCCTGGTAATCCACATGGCAGTGCAGACAATCGGGCTGTTGCGTCCAGGGACTGCGGGGCTTGATGGCCTCGACCGAGGTCACCGCCCGCGGTGCCAGGTGCTGCATCAGGACCCGGGCACGGCTTTTCCCGGCCTGATGTTCCTTCTTCAGCAAGCCCAGGGCCTGATCTTCGAGCACGCCGTGGCAACTGGTGCAATCCATGCCGGTGGCGGCGTGAATACCGCGCAGCATGCGGGTCCTGCCGGTGGTGGCGGAGGGGTGGCAGAAACCGCAGGAACGGGCGCCCATCTCCTTGAGGTAGTTGGCATGAAAACCGTGGATGGCGGCGGAGAGATTGAGTTGGTCCGGCAGTCCCCCGGCCTTGAACAAACGGTCGGCGTGGCAATCCCGGCACCGTATCTCCTGCCCCTGACGGGCCTGGCGCAGCAAACCGGTCCGGCTCAACCGGTCATGCACGCCAAGGATATTGAAGGCGGTCTCACGCCCCAGGCCGGGCCGGTCACCCAACTCGGGCGAGGTGCCGTGGCAGGTGGAACAGCCGACCTCGGTTGAAACCGGGACCGCCACCTTGGTGGTTGCCAGGAGGTTGCCGTTTTCGTCCCTGGCCTCAAGGAAGAAGACCGGATAGGGATCAAAGGAGTGGCCGCCCGCAGGATTGATCGCAATATGTTCCGCCACGAAACAATCCTCGTCCACCATCATCTCCCCGGAAGGCACTGCCGGGTTTTTACCGCCACCGTGCCGATCCGGGCGGTAGGTGAGCACCACCCCCTGGTTGATGATTTCCGGGGTTTCGCCGCGCTTGATCAACTGGGCCCGCAATTCGCTGCCCGGCGGCAGCAGCGACAGCACACCCTCCACTTCGGCCATGTTGTTCATCCCCACCGGACTCCAGGCCAAAAGCACATAGGGACCGTTTTCAGGGTCAAAGGCCGGAATCTCCACCTCTTTGGGTTTCAGCGCCACAAGTGCCGGATCAGTCCGACCGTTCAGCCCCTCGGCGATAAAAGCCGCCAGGGCGCCACGTTCCCGGTCGTTGCCGGCAAACGGCGGCATGACCGGATAAAAGACATGCATGCCGCTGATCAGGGCATCAAGGCCGTCGGGCGTATAGGGAGCAGCCAAGGGCCTGATGTCCCGCATCGGGCCGTCAATGGCATGGCAGGCCAGGCAGAGCAGATTGTAGACCTCCCGTCCGGCCTCCATTCGGTTTTCGGGGGTGATCTCGCGGTGTTCGACCCATCTGGCCCTGGTGAGGAGACCCTGGTCCTGCATAGAATCCAGGTCTTTTTTCAAGATCGAGGTTGCATACATCACGTCACGGATGATGTAGGGCCTCCGGCCACCTTCACGAATAAACTCGAAGCAGCCGATATACAGTTGACCGATCACCAGCAGCACCAGGGCCAGCATCCGACTCAAGCCCGCGGGCAGGCGGCGGATCAGCAACAGACCGGCCAGAACCAGGACCGGCGAGCCGATGAGCATGCCGCCGAAAAAAGGCCGCATCGACGGCATATTCCGAAAAATCAGGAGCCGCAGTTCCTCCGGCAGGGCCAACCAATACCACCAGGCCGAGGCCACCAAAAAGAGAAAGGGCAGCAGCAGCCAGCGGGCACAGAAACGGACCATCGCGTTGCGCAGATGGTTCTCTTTGAGCCAGGTGGCGGTGACCAGGCCGAAGAGACCGGCAATGATCAGGCAGAGAAAGCTGCGGAAAGAAAGCGAAGGCCAGAAGCTGGGATTGAAAAAGCCGGACCAGAAGCTGCCGTCCTGGGGCCAGGTACCGGGCGTGAGCATGAAGTCGATGATGCCGGTGATGAGAAAAAGCGACATCCAGGCGGAGCCGAAATAGATCCAGCCCAGGAGCCGGTGCCTCCAGCCCTCCATCCGCCCGAAGGTGTAGGCATAGAGAAAGAGGGAGACGATCTCCAGAAGAAAAAAGACCCACTCCATGGCCCAGGCAAAGACAAAGGTATGAATCAGGATCGAGGTCGCCGCCGGATTGAGCAGGGCAATGATAAACCAGATGCCCACCCCGGTGACCGACCCGGCCACCATGGTGACCAGGAGAAAAAACTTGGCGTGGCCGCGCACGTAGTCGCGCATGGAGGCGTTGCCCTCCCGCTCGGCCTTGCGTTCCGCCAGAACCAGGAAAAGTCCTCCGCCCACGGCAAAATGGGCGATATAGACATGGAACACGGCAATGAGGATGACCCACAGGCCACCACCGAAACTGTCCAACTGCCAGATGGGATAATTCATGGCCGTCCCCCCTTCTGGGAACAACTCTTCAGGGTGAATGGGACCATCCAGGCGATCAGCCCCAATCCCACCACGAAGAGGACCAGGAAAAGCACCAGGGGCGCAAACTCGGGCCGCACCTGGAGCTGATCCGGGGAGCACCAGGGGGAAAGCAGGATTTGCCGCAATTGATCACGGGCCAGGACCATCAGGATCACCGTGCCCAGGGCACAAAAAACCGCAGGGACGAGCCGTCCGGCAAAACCGGCGCGGAGGGCGGGCAATGCCAGTACCAGGCCGCCACCGAGCATCACCGCCAAAAACTGGCCGGATGGACTGGCCAGATTGAGGACGCCCCACGGCAGGCTGAACAGAAACCAGAGGCCGATAGGGATATTGATCAAGGTGGCGAAAGCGAACCAGCGGCAACCGATACGGACCCAATCCATGCCGGCCCAGTCACCGCGTTGCTGCCGCCACCGGAAATAACCGGCAATGGTGAGCCCCCCCACCGCCACCGAGGAAGCCAGGAAGTGGAGGTAGCGCGGCAGCTGCATCGGATCCTGCATGTTCGACAACAGGCCCCCGGGCTCGGCAAAATAACGGTTCCAGGAAGCTGGTGCCTGCATCATCCCGATGTTGTTGACAAAGACAAAGGCAATCGCCGCAAAGAGCGCCACCACCACCAGCAGGACCGGTACCCGCAGCAGCCCCAGTCCGTCGTAGCGGTATTTATAGAGATAGGACAGCGAGTAGGCAACGATCAACAGGCCGATGACCGCCAGCCAATACACGGCCATGAGGATGGAACTGGTGTAGAAGAGATGCCCGTACAGCACCTGGACAAAAAGCAGCGGCGCCACCCCGAAGTTGACCGTAAAGGCGATGAGGAAAGGCAGGGTCCGGGAAACGCCATCGCTGCAGGGCGTGGTTATGCCGCCGCGGCGGCAATGGCTGGCCAGGGCGATGAAGGCCGAGCCGAACATGGCGTTCATCAACAGGATATGGATCAGGAATGTCAATAACAGCAGGGCTTGGAACCAGCCCCAGGGCACGGGGATGGTATCGGGGGCGGGCAGAAGCGCAGCGGGATCCATGCAGTCCTCCGGCAAAGGTTTGGGGCACCGGTTCCGGCGCGGGCGACCCTCCCGAGAGACAACCGGGAACCAGCGACGGAAACGAGGCCCGGATGGGAGCAGGGCACCCGGCGCGGGCCACCGGGACAAGATCAGATCCAGGCGGTGCTCCCCTCCTCCTCTCTAGTGTCCATCCAGAAATGGTCTTTTCACCCAATTTCTGCGTTATGCTCAAAATTTTATCCTCGGAATATCATACATATGCCTGCGGTAAAATTTTTCGCATGCCTTGAACTTGAACGAAAATCCTCATTTCTGGATAGGCACTCTCTAAGGATACATTTTCACGGACAAAAGGCCGCGGCCTGGCCAATGGCCTCGTCCGGCCGTTTGGCAGGGAGCAATCAACCCGGCCTTTCCGGCCAGCAGATCGAGTGCAGAAGCATCCTTCGGACAGAGAGCGAACAGGTGCCGCAACCGCTGCGCCGCCAGCTGTCGACTGGAGAAGCGCCGCCATTTACGCCATCAACGGCAGGGATTTTCAGCAACCGCAGCTGGAAAATGCTTCCTTGGTAAAGGATTTATCCGGCTCGATCGGGTATTCCGCAGTGAAACAGGCCAGGCAGAAATGGTCGCGGGGCAGTCCGGTGGCCTCGACCAGTCCCTCGACGCTTAAATAATGGAGCGAGTCGAGCCCGAGATATTCACGGATGCCGTCAACGGTGTTGCCGGCGGCGACCAGTTGGGAACTCGACGGGAAATCGATGCCGTAGTAACAAGCGTAGCGGGTGGGCGGGCAGCTGACCACCATATGCACCTCGGCGGCTCCGGCCCGGCGTAGCGACTGAACCCGGCTGCGGCCGGTGGTGCCGCGGACAATAGAATCCTCGACAATGATGACCCGTTTGCCGGTGAGCAGTTGTCGCACCGGATTGAGCTTGACCCGCACCGAGAAATCGCGCATGGACTGGGTGGGCTGAATAAAGGTACGGCCGACATAATGGTTGCGGATCATGCCCATTTCCAGGGGAATACCCGAGGCGTTGGAGTAGCCGATGGCGGCATAGTTGCCGGAATCGGGGAAGGGCATCACGAAATCAGCCTCGATCTGGGCTTCCCGCGCCAGGATCTCGCCCATCCGTTTCCGGGAGGCATAGACGTTGAAGCCGAAGACGTCGCTGTCGGGCCGGGCAAAGTAGACATGCTCGAAAATACAAAAACTGTTCTGCGCCGGAGCCCAGGGAAAGAGCGAGGTCAGCCCCTGGTCGTTGATGATCACTACCTCGCCGGGTTCGACGTCGCGGATATATTCCGCCTCGATCAGGTCCAGGGCGCAGGTCTCGGAGGCCACCACATGGGCCCCGTTATCGAGCACGCCCAGGCAAAGCGGCCGGAAACCGTTGGGGTCGCGGACGGCGATCATGGTGTCCGGGGTCATCAGCAACAGCGAATAGGCCCCCTGGATACAGGAAAAGGTGGTTTTGATCGCCTCCTGCAGGCCGCGGTCCATGTGCCGGGCCATGAGGTGGATGACGATCTCGCTGTCCATGGTGGTCTGGAAGATGGAGCCGTGTTGCTCCAGATGGCGGCGCAGAGCGATCGAATTCACCAGGTTGCCGTTGTGGGCCACGCTCATCGACAATCCCTTGTGGGTGGCCAGGAAGGGCTGGGTATTGACGATATTGGACTCGCCGGTGGTGGAATAGCGGACATGGCCGGTGGCCAGATGGCCGGTCAGGCGTTGCAGGGTTTGCTCACTGAACACATCGGCCACCAAGCCCATGGCCTTGTGAATGGCGACCTTTTTACCGTCTCCGGAAACAATGCCCGCACTTTCCTGGCCTCGGTGCTGCAGGGCATACAGTCCGAAATAAACCAGTTTCGCTGCGTCCTGGTGGCCAAAAACTCCACAGATGCCGCATTCGTGTTTGGGCTTGGCCGATACTTCCTCTGCTGGTAGGTACGTGTTCATGGCGACTTTCTACAATAGTGTATGAATGCTTCAAAAATGGCAGCTTCGCAACAACCCAGGGACAAAACGTGCATCCTGAAAACAGGCAGTTACAAAGCCCGAAGCGTCGTTTGCGCAACGTATTGCAAGAACGGAAAAAATCGAAAGGCACAAAGAACAGTTCCTTGTGCCCGTACGTTTGTCGATCCAGTTCCTGCAAAGAAGATTATCTACAACCAGATTACACGTTTTTTTTCAAGAAAATATCGGGTATGCTCCAGAAATATTGCTATTCACCCGATTCCATTTCCCTATTACGCGGCTTCGCTTTTTCAATGACGACCACCCCGATCAAACTGACCAGCACTGTCAAGGCAGCGGGCTGAGCTGCCAAGCTGGGCCCGGGGGACCTGGGCCGAATACTGTGCGGACTGGACTTGCCGCAGGATCCCAACCTTTTGGTTGGCACCCGGACCTGCGACGACGCCGGGGTCTATCGTTTAAACGACACCACCGCCCTGATCCAGACGGTCGATTTCTTCACCCCCATTGTCGACGATCCCTTTGATTTCGGCCGGATCGCCGCGGCCAACGCCCTCTCCGACGTCTATGCCATGGGCGGGCGGCCGCTGTTGTGCATGAATATTCTCGCCTGCCCCGCAAAAACCATGGACCAAAGCGTGTTCCGCCGGGTGGTTGAAGGCGGCCTGGAAAAAATCCGCGAGGCCGGAGCGCTCCTGGTGGGCGGCCACTCGATCGAGGATGCGGAACTCAAGTACGGCCTCTCGGTCACCGGCCTGGTCCATCCGGACCAGGTGCTGCAAAACGGCGGCGCCAGGCCGGGCGACGTGCTCCTGCTGACCAAGCCCCTGGGCACGGGCATCCTCTCCACGGCCATCAAGGGCGGCCTGACCGATGCCGCTGGCGAGCGCAGGCTGGTGGAGCTGTTGGCCACCCTCAACCGGTTGCCCATGGAACTGCTCAACCGGGATCCGGAACTGCGGGCCGGGGTCCACGGCTGCACCGACATCACCGGCTTCGGTCTCTTCGGCCACCTGCACGAGATGGCCGAGGCATCGGCCGTTTCCATCCATGTACAGGCCCGCCAGGTCCCTGTTTTTCTCGATGCGCGGGACTTCGCCGACATGGGCATCATCCCCGAGGGCGCCTATCGCAACCGCACCTATTACAGCCAGTGGGTCCGCTCCTCCCTGCCGGAGATGGATTCCCTGGAACTGATCGGCTACGATCCCCAGACCTCGGGCGGGCTGCTGCTCGCCCTGGAGGCGGATACCGCCCAACAGCTGCTGGACCGTCTCCCGCAGGAGGGATATCAACCGGAATGCCGGATCATCGGCGAGGTCCGCGCCGCTGATCCGGGCCTGATCTTTCTTGCCTGACCTGCCGTTTCAGCAGGAAGGTTCCGTCAACAACGCAATCAGCAACCGGGTCAGATCGACCATATCCTGCAATTCCACCTGTTCGTTGGTGGAATGGACATTGGTCATGCCGGTGGCAATGATCGCCGTGGCCAGGCCATGGCCGTTGAAGATATTGGCATCACTGCCGCCGCCGGCTTTCTCGTAGGTCAGTTCCATGCCGATGGACCGGGCCGCGGCCGCCACCCTCCGCAGAACCGGATCTTGCGGGTTGAGTTGCATGGACGTGAAATCCTGCCGCACCTCGACCTCCACCTTCGGCGTCCCCTTGGCCGAGCCGGTCGGATCCGACCAGGCTGCCACCGTGTCCTTGAAAATATCCCCGATTTCCCGGGTCACCCTGGCCAGCTTGTCCATCGAGTGGCTCCGCACCTCGGCCTCGATCACCACATGCTCCGGAACGATATTGGCGGCTGCACCGCCCTGGATGGTGCCGAAGTTGGCGGTGGTGTCCTCATCGATCCGGCCGGTGGGCACCTTGGCCAGGGCCTGACCGGCGAGCACCAGGGCGTTGACCCCCCATTCCGGATGCAGGCCGGCATGGGCGGCCACCCCCTGCACGGTGATGAGGATCCGGTTGAGCGCGGGCGCATGGGTCACCACCTTGGCAAAGCCGCTGGAATCCAGGGCATAGCCTTCCCTGGCCCGGACCAGGCCCGGATCCAGGGCCTTGGCCCCGACCAGGCCGATCTCCTCGCAGGTGGTGATCACCAGCTCCAGGGGACGAATGGCGATACCTCCCTCCCGCACCAGGCGCAGGGCCTCGATGCAGGCGGCAATGCCTGATTTGTCGTCGCTGCCGAGAATGGTTTCGCCGGCACTGGTAAACAGATCGCCGATCCGCTTGACGCTCACCCCCTCGGCCGGCTGGACCGTGTCCATGTGGCAACTGAAAAAAATCGGCGGCAGATCAAGACTGCCCTCAAAACGGGCAATCAGGTTGCCGCACTCCGAGCCGGTTTGGGCGGCGGAATCATCTTCCACAATCTCCGTGGCCCCGAGCTCGGCGAAAAGAGTCCGCAATCGCGCCGAAATCCGGCCCTCCTTGCGCGACGGGCTGTCGATCTCGCAAAGTTCGGTAAAATTGGCTGCCAGCCTCTCTCTATTGACGTCCATGCTCTGACCTCATGAGGACGACGGCATGGGCGGCAATGCCCTCGCCCCGTCCGGTGTATCCCATTTTTTCGGTGGTGGTTGCCTTGATATTGATGTCCGCCGGGGCCGTCTTGCAGCACCGGGCCAGGTTGGCCCGCATCTGCTCCAGGTGGGGGGCCAGCTTCGGCCGCTGGCAGACAATGGTGATATCGGCATTGCCGAGCGCATACCCCTGCTGCCCGGCCAACTGCTGCACATGCGCGAGCAGCAGCAGGCTGTCGATCCCCTTGAACTGCTGATCGCTGTCGGGAAAATGACGACCGATATCCCCGAGCCCCAGCGCCCCGAGCACTGCATCGATCAGGGCATGGGCCACGACATCGGCGTCGGAATGGCCGTCCAGGCCGAGTTCAAAGTCAATGGTCACCCCGCCAAGAATCAGCTTGCGGCCGCTGACCAGCCGGTGGGCATCGAAACCGTGTCCGATTTTCATCGTCGTCTGCTCCTGCAACAGGGCCAGGGCCACCCGCAGGTCCTCCGGCCGGGTCACTTTGAGATTGCGCTCGCTCCCCTCCACCACCCGCACCTCGATCCCGGCGGCTTCGAGCAGGGAGGCCTCGTCGGTTCCTGTAAACCGGTTGCGTGCAGCTTCATCAAAGGCCTTTTCCAGCAGCGGACGCCGGGCCGCCTGCGGGGTTTGGGCCTGCCAGAGTCCGGAGCGGTCAACGGTCGAGGTGATGCGGCCGGACTCGGCAACGCTTTTGAGGGTGTCTTTCACCGGCACCGCCGCGATCACCGCGCCATGGTGCGATGCACCCTCCAGGCAACGGAGGATGGTGGCCCGATCGATCAGCGGCCGGGCCGCATCGTGCACCAGCACCAGTTCGATCTCCGGCGGCAGGAGACGCAGGCCCGCCCGCACCGATTCCTGCCGGGTCGCGCCGCCCACGGTGAACAGGATCCGTTGCAGGGCTTCCCGGGACAGGTGCGCCCGCAGCAGGTCGATACCCGCCTGGTAATGGGCGGCCGGAAGGGCCACCGCCAACCATGAAATTTCGGGGATCTGCAAAAAGGCCCGGCAGGTGCGCACCAGGATGGGCACACCGGCCAGATAGAGCAACTGCTTGGGGTGGGCATGCCCGAAGCGGGAACCGATGCCACCGGCGGGGAGAACGACCCCGGCCGGGGGGTATGTGATGGTCTGGGTATGCACGAAGAAAAAAGGGGTGAACTGTAAGCCGAATTCTGTTTCCACCCGAAGGTGGACCATGATCATTTAACTTGGACACCGGTCGCCCGGTGCCTCCTGCAACCTACCCGGAGACTTCAGGCGGGCAGCCCTCAAACGTCTCCCTATTTGGTCTTGCACCCGGTGGGGTTTACCCTGCCCCCCATGTCGCCATGGGGGCGGTGAGCTCTTACCTCGCCATTTCAACCTTACCTGTGGACGCACAAGCGCCCCATCGGCGGTGTTTTTTCTGTGGCACTTTCCCCCGGTTACCCGAGGTTCGCGTTACGAACCACCGCGCCCTGTGGTGTTCGGACTTTCCTCCCCGGCCCTGACGGCCGGAGCGACCATGCGTTCACCCCTTCCTTTTGCGGAACAACAGGCCATGCCGCAGCCTGCTCAATCGTCCTTTTCGTCTATCCCCCGGTTGGCCAGTTGGTCGGCCCGGCTGTTCTGCGCCCTGGGCACATGGGTGATCGACCATTTGCTCAGGCGGGCCAGCCGTTGCTGCACCTGCTGAAACAGCGGCAGCAGGGTTTCGTTCTTCACCTTGTAGCGCCCCTGAATCTGGCGGACGATAAGTTCCGAGTCAAGGGCGATCGCCAACTCCCCGCACCCGCACCGCAGGGCCTCGTCCAGACCGAGCAGCAGGGCCCGGTACTCGGCAACGTTGTTGGTGCAGGTCCCGAGATAAACCGAGAGGGCGACCACCTCCTCGCCGTCGGGCGACAGGAGCACCGCGCCGGCACCAGCCTGCCCGGGATTGCCCCGGGAAGCCCCATCGGTGAACAACCGGCAACAGCCTGCAACCGGCTCGGCCGAGGCGGTCCGAGGCGGGGCATCCGGTTCAGGGCCAGGCGCCTGGCTGACGCCGGCGATCAGTTGCCGTAACCGCTTTTGATCCTGCCCCGGAAACAACCTGCCCAGGGTCGCATCATCCAGATGTCTGCCCAGATGCTGGAGCACCTGTTCCCGCGTCAGCAGCTCAGGCTTGGTCAACGGCGGCTTCCTCGGTTTCCCGGTAGTAGAGAATCCGCTGACAGGTGGGACAAACGATGAGCTTGTCGGCCTTGCGCACCTCGTTGACCTGCTGAGGCGGCAGGGTCATGTAGCATCCCTGGCAGACACTGCCGTTGATCGGGACCACCGCCAGGCCGTCGCGTTTGGTCAACAGCATGGTGTAGCGTTTCAGGAAGGGGCCGTCCAACTCCGCGGCCTCGGCGTCCCGTTGGCTGACCACGTTTTTTTTCGACTGCTCGATCCGCTGGATTTCCTTTTCGACATTCCCGGTTTCCTCGGCCAGCAACTGCTGTTCACCGGAGCAGAGATTCTCGAGCTTGGTCACTTCCTCCTCCAGCTGCTCGACCTGCTCGATAAACTGGAGAATGCGGTCTTCGCTTTCCTTGACGACCTTCTTGTTCTCCTCGATCTCCTTCAGCAAGGCCTGATGCTCGCGGCTGGTCTGGACCTGCATCATCTTATTCTGCCGATCTTTCACCCGGGCACCGGCTTCATCGTGCTCAGCTTTGGTTTCCCGCTGCTTCTGGTTGAGCAGATCGATCTTGGCGCGGCAGGTGGTTATGGTTTCCTGTTTTTCCGCGATGGACTGCTCACGGCCGGCGATGGCCGCCTGATGTTTAGCAATGGCTTTATCAAATCCGGCGATCTCGCTATCAATGGCCTGCAGCTTGATCAGCTTGAATATTTCCTCTTTCAATGATGAACTCCTCAATCGGTCAATCTAATAGTTACGTACAGACATAAATCAGGGGAGGCATGACGGCTTCCGGTCATGCTCTCCCCTTTCAAAATCAACAATCCTTGCCGCAAGCCGCAGAGGGGGCTCCTGGCGGGCAACCTCAACGGTCAAGGTCCAGCCCCGCTGTTCCGCCTCCCGGCACAACCGATCGCGCAGCGGTTCCATGGCCGGGTTTTCGGTGGCAAAATGGCCGCCGTCGAGCAGCCACAATCCAGCCTCCTCCGCCCAGCGGGCCACCGAGTGTTTCACTTCGGCGGTGAGAAACACATCGACCCCGCTTCGCTGGGCCAGTTCGGCAAAATCGGAACAGGATCCCCCGCAGACCGCAACCGTGGCCACCTGCTCGGGCCGGGGCCCGGCTTCAAGCAACCAGGGTGGATGGATGGCCTGATCGATACGGGCCAAAAACGCTTCGGGAGAAAGGGATTGGGCATAGGTGCCGATCTGCCCCAGGCCGCAGGTTTCCGGACAGCCGCTCCTGGAAGGCTGCAAGGGCCGCAACTGCTCTAGGCCGAGGATTCGCGCCAGATAGCTGCTGACCCCGTCGGGAACGCTGTCGAGATTGGTGTGGCTGGCAATGACGCTGATCTGGTGACGGGTGGCGAGGGCAAGAAATCTGCCGGTGGGGGTATCGGTTCGAAGCGCCTTCAGAGGCCGGAAAATGACGGGGTGATGGGTCAGGATGAGATCGTAGCCGCCGCGGGCAGCCTCCTCGACCAGGCATGAGGTGGGATCCAGGGCCAGGAGGACACGCTGGACCGGCTGCCGGGGATCTCCCGCCAGAAGGCCGACATTGTCCCAGTCTTCAGCCAGGTGTTCCGGAGCTATGCAATGCAGAATTTCGAGAAAATCTTGAACGGTAGGCACTCTTCCGTACTCAATAAAGAAAAAGAGGTACATCCTTGAAGATGTACCTCTTTTCAGACATTTTTTTCAATGCCCCGCTGATCTGTCAGCCATAATTGCCGGTTACTGCGTGACGTGTTCAATAACGTATTCAAAGCAGGTAGCTTAAAGAGAAGTGACCCGGGATACCCTGTTTCACTCTGCCGAAAATGTGGTGGGCCCACCTGGACTCGAACCAGGGACCGACCGGTTATGAGCCGGTGGCTCTAGCCAACTGAGCTATAGGCCCGGAAGCTACAGTAAACTTAATATAATAACAGGGAATAAAGAAAGGTCAATACTTTTTCATATTTTTCCCGAAAATCAGGGAACTGTTTGCAAAAGCCCCAAAAAACGGCAAACGATTCTGGCAGAGTGAAGCAAGTGTGCATACGGTAGCAGCAGTCCGCAGCCGATCTCCCCGGTGCGCGGGGCGCGGTTTCCTCCATCCAGACAGGTGCTCATGT
Source organism: Desulfobulbus sp. (assembly GCA_050255935.1). Classification (GTDB taxonomy): domain Bacteria; phylum Desulfobacterota; class Desulfobulbia; order Desulfobulbales; family Desulfobulbaceae; genus Desulfobulbus. The sequence continues at coordinate 9,980 of JBFWIP010000021.1, read as the reverse complement.
TCTATAACAACTTACTCTATTTTCTGGTGGTGATTTTTGTTTTTTCCACCAATACACCGGCATCCAAACCCGCACTCACCACACCGTGGACCATAATCGCGGTCGGCCTTACCTATTGGCTCTACGCCCGGATCGCCGACCGCCTCTTCGCCCGTGCCGGCTTCGGCCCCAACGGGTATTTTGCCGCCGAGAAAAAGCTCTCCATCCTGGCGGTGGTGGTGTTCCTGGCCCTGGTGTACCTCTTTGACATCAAGCATTTCCTCAATCCGCTTTCCCTGGGGGGCCGGTTGCCGGTCCTGACCGATCTGACCGGGCTGGGCTGCTTCTTCCTCCTCCTTGCCCTGATGTGGCGGGCCGCCCGCCGCCGCTATGAACAGATCTTTCAACGTACGTACGGTTCCCTGGCCTTCATATCCTCCAACATCAAGGCCAACCTGCCCATCGTCCTGCCCTGGATCATCCTATCCCTGATCTTCGATGCCCTGCAGATGCTGCCCTTTCCCCAACTCAGGGCACTGCTCCGCTCGCCCTGGAGCGATCTGGCACTCTTTTTCCTGTTCCTGGTCTTCCTCATCCTGGCCTTCCCCCCCCTGGTCCGTTTTCTTTGGGGATGCACCCCATTGCCCGCGGGCCCTTTGCGGGATCGGCTGGTGGCATTCTGTAATGCCCAGGGGTTTCATGCAGAAATCTACACCTGGCCGCTGTTTGAAGGACAGGTGCTGACCGCCGGCATCATGGGTATCGTCCCCAAGCTGCGTTATCTCCTCATCACCCCAGCCCTGCTGGAAACCCTTGATGAGGACGAACTCGACAGCGTACTCGCCCATGAAATCGGCCACGTCAAGCATCTCCACCTTGTCCTCTATATGGTCCTGTTTCTTGGGTTCAGCCTCCTGGCCGGCGCGGTGGCCACACCGCTGCCGCACCTGATTCTCTCCAACGATCTCTTCTACGACCTGCTCCCCTACTTGCCGGTCAGCCCGGAAAACGTGCTCGGGGTCCTGGCCACGGCCCCTCTGCTCATCCTGATGCTGGTTTACTTTCGTTTTGTCTTTGGCTATTTCATCCGCAACTTCGAACGCCAGGCCGATGCCTACGTCTTTCGTGCCCTGGGAACCAGCCGGCCGCTGATCAACTCCTTCGAGAAGATCGCCCGTTTGAGCGGTGGCAACCGGGATGAAAAAAACTGGCACCATTACGGTATCGGTGAACGGATCGATTATCTCCGCCTCTGCGAATCCGATCGGTCCCAGATCACCCGTCACGAACGCAAGCTACGCGGCAGCCTGCTGGCCTATTTCGCCGTCATCGGCCTGCTTGTCCTGGGACTGCACCATATCAATACCGGCAAGCTCTCCGAGGAATATGAAACCAAATATGCCGAGGCGGTGCTGATGCAAAAGGTCCGCCAGGAACCCAAGAACAGCCTTCTGCTGATTTATCTGGGAGACTTTCTCCAGAGCCGTCAGATGGAAAAAAAGGCGCTGGACGCCTATGAGCGTGCCCTGAAGCTTTCGCCAACGAATGCCGAACTGAACAATAACCTGGCCTGGCTGCTGCTGACCGCCCAAGATCCCTCCATCCGTAATGCCGACCGAGCCCTGACCCTGGCCCTCACCGCCGCCATGATCGATGAACGGGGCCACGTCCTCGACACCCTGGCAACCGCTTACTGGGCCAACGGCATGACCGACGAGGCAATGGAAACGGAACAGCGGGCCTTTCGCCTGGATCCGAAAAACCAGCTCTACTATCTGGAACAGTTGGGGAAATTCAAGAACAAACGGTGGGGGGAAGAGAAGCAGGCCCCCTGATAGAAAATCCTTTTCAAAGGACGATACTGGGCAGATCAAGATCCAAGCGGTCAACGGCTCCGGCAAAGGCCCTGACCACCTCGGGATCAAAGCCACTGTCCGTATCGGCAAGGATCCTCGTCTTGGCCTCCATCGGCGAGAGCGGCGGCTGCCGGTCGCCGCCGGTGATCAGGATGTCGTAGGCATCGGCCACGGCAAGGATTCGCGCCCCCAGAGGCGAATCAAAGAATTCCTCCTGTGCAGCATGGTCGGGCTGACCATGACATCCGATCAGCATGGGCAGGATTCGGCCCATGGGGTCGCTGAACGGTTGGTCCTCCGCAGCCTGCTCCCCAAAAGCGGTTGCAGGGAAGCGATTGATCCGGGCCGCCTTGCGCAGGATCGACCGGCTGATTTTCAGATGGCCGAGATCATGAAGCAACGCCGCCGAACGGATATCCTCGACCACCTCCTTTTCCAACCCCATGGCCGAGGCAATGCGGCTGGCATAGATCGAAACCCGGAAGCAATGGTTTTCCTGCGCCTCGTCCTGGGCGATGAAATGATGCAGGATCAGCAGCAATCCCTGGTAGGTCCGGCGCAGCTCTTCCATCTTCCGTTTATTGCGTTCATACAGCGTTCCCATGGCATAGGCCGTCACCAAGAGGATACAGCCCCAGGAGACGATATGATACCATTGGTTGGCGCCGCCGATTCCGGCAAAATTCACGCCGTCAAACCGGCCGGGATTGTAATAGCTGACCAGCCCGACCAGCAGGATGGCGCCAAAGGCCGTGAACACCGCCTGCCGACGGCCGAACAGATAGGCCGAGACCACCGTGGGCAAGGAATAGAATCCCAGAAGCAGGTACCGGGAGGCAATGGAGGCGTCGAGCATCCAGGCAATGGCGAGCATGGAAAGTACGATCCAGACTTCTTTGTTGAACTGTTTCAATCGCTGAAGCATAGGATTCGACAGCGGTTTTGCCGAATTTTCCCGGACGGGAACAAACAGGGCGATCCCCCCCAACTCCTGTAAATGCCGGATCACCCGTTGCCCGGTTTCCTCGGTCACATTCCGGCTCAGGACCACCGGCAGTTTCTTTAAAAGCTGCGGGATTTCCTGCGGTGGAATCGACTTGGCCCGCTTCTCCAGATAGGCGATGATCTGCACCTGGTCGGCGTCCGGGGAAAGTGCTTTGAGGATGAGCGAGCCTTTGTTAGTATTCATCGTTGCCGCCTGCAACATCTATGCTATGGCCAAGTTGCTGGAAGGGATCATCAGCCTGCCTTTGTCGGGTTGAGGTTGCCGCTCCCGTCAAGAGCCGCGCAAAAGACGCCCCGTGCTTCGCGATTCCTTGATTTCAGGGCACATCAGGTTCCTTGCCTTGTGCGGTTTCGCGAGGCAATTACTATGCGCAGTATACGAAAAGGCAATGGACGATTCAAGACATGGCCCTCATTTCTCCGGAGAAATTTCCATTGAAAACGACCCGAACCCCATGGTTATGGAAGCTTGAGCTGTTTACGTTCGGCTTGAGCGCCTTGGCGATACTGGCCTTCCGCATGCAATGGCTTGGCTGGCGCCCGGCCCTGCTGCTGACGGCTGCTGCATTGGCCGGAGTGGTCCTGACCGGATTTTCCAGCCTGCTGATCCTCCTGGCCAAACTTCGCTCCGGCAAACAGCAGGGCGCAGGCCGCCACTGCCTGCTTGCTTTCGCCCTCTCCCTGCCGGTGCTGATCGGCATCCTCCTCCTGGGCATGCAGGGGGCCAAGGTCCCCCCGATCCACGATATCACCACTGATCCGGCCCATCCGCCGGAACTCGTTGCAGCCGCCTCCCAACGCGGCCCCGGCGACAACAGCATCCGTTATGAAGGCACGGCCCTGGCCGAACAACAGCGGCTGGCCTATGCCGACATCGCCCCGATCAAGTCGGCACTGTCGACCGACCGGGCCTATGCCCGTGCCCTGGCCACGGCCCGGAGCCTGGGCTGGCAAATCGTGGCCGAGGATCAGGCAAGGGGTTCCATCGAGGCCCAGGACCGCTCGCTCATCTTCGGCTTCATCGACGATGTCGTCATCCGCGTCAAGGCCGAAGGCAACGGCAGCCGGATCGATCTCCGCTCAGCCTCCCGCGCCGGAGCCGGCGATCTCGGCGTCAATGCAAAACGGATCAGGAAATTTATCCAATCCTTCAATACATCCAAGACCTGAGAGGCGCTTCGATGAGCAAACCACTTATTCTGGTCACCAACGATGACGGCGTTTACGCCCCCGGAATCCGCGCCCTGCACGAGGCGGTCAGTTCGTTGGGCGAAGCGATCATCGTTGCCCCGGAACGGGACAATTCCGCGGTCAGCCACTCCCTGACCATGAACCGGCCGCTCAAGGTGGTACAACTGGCGGACAATATCCACACCATCGACGGCACCCCCACCGACTGCGTGACCATCGCCTTCAACAAGATTCTCGGGCGCATGCCCGACTTGCTGGTTTCCGGCATCAACCCCGGGCCCAATCTCGGTGATGACATCAGCTACTCGGGAACGGTTTCGGCGGCCATCGAAGGCACCATGTACGGCATCCCCTCCCTGGCTTTCTCCCTGGGCGGCGGCCCGCCTTTTGATTTCGAGGTCGCGGCGGCAGTGGCCTGGAAGCTGGCCTCCATGGCCCTGAACATGCATCTGCCTCCCAAATCCCTATTGAACATCAACATCCCGCCGCTGCCTGCCGGGGAGATCAACGGCATCCGCTTCACCCGCCAGGGACGGAGACGATACCAGGACGCCATCCAGGAGACCTTTGATCCTTGGGGCCGCAAACACTACTGGATCGGTGGCGGCACGGTGCACTGGTCCGGCGGCGACAACACCGACGAGCAGGCAATCCGCCGAGGCTACATTTCGGTGACCCCGATCCAACTCGACCTGACCAACCACGAGGGGCTGGCATACCTGGAGCAGCAATGGCAGATGTAGCCCTAGAGACAACCCTATACCCGGCAAAAAGGGAGGTCCGCTGATGCCGCTGCTCGGCGCCCACCAATCCATTGCCGGCGGCCTGCATCTGGCCTTTGAGCGGATCGCCCGGGTGGGGGGCGAGTCCTTGCAGATCTTTACCGCCAACCAGCGCCAGTGGAAGGCCAA